>JAGLEB010000124.1 GCA_023145275.1 Flavobacteriales bacterium
TAATTATTAATAACAAGATGCAGTTTGTACTAAATGACAAAAAAGATAAACTGATTGACATAATCAAAGAGCACACAAATTCATATCTAACTAATTGCCAATATTATAAACAAAAATAATCAAAATCAAATATTTATCATAGAAAAGTAATTTTGGTAGTTTTTAAAAGTAAAGCTACTTTTAAAAAAAAATACATGAAACACTTATACTTACTACTGCTTATATTTTCAATTTCTTTAAATGCTCAAGATAAGTCAAACGATAAAGTTGTCCCACTAAGCGCTGTCGTTAGCTCCAAACCTACAGCAATTACTTTGAACTGGACAGAAAACAATTCTGCAGGGGAGGTATATATTGTTAAACGGAAACTAAAAGGAGAAGAAAATTGGGAAGCTTTGGCGAATGTAGCCCTTGGAAACATTAGCTATACTGACTATAACGTTTCTGTTGGAGAACCGTATGAATATACAGTTGAAAAAGTATACAGTGCTACTAATCCGTATGTGTATTCTTGGGGTTTTATTAATGCAGGAATTGAAGTAGAACTAGACTACAATAAGGGAGATATGCTATTACTAGTTGATGCTTCTATCTCAGCTGATATTTCTTTAGAGATAAATCAACTAAAAGAAGACCTTTACAAAGATGGTTGGATGCCTACAGTTTTAAACATTAATTCTAATCTTTCTGCCATAGAAGTTAAAGATGAAATATTAGCTCAGTACAATACTCTCCCAAATTTGAAAGCTCTATATCTATTGGGACACGTGGCTGTTCCCTATTCTGGCAATATTAATCCAGATGGTCATGGAGATCATCGTGGTGCGTGGCCTGCAGATATATATTACGCAGATTTGGATGGTACTTGGACAGATAATTCTGTAAATAATATTTCAGCATCAGATCCTAGGAACCATAACAGACCTGGTGATGGTAAATTCGATCAAAGCTTTGTACCCTCAAAGTTAGAACTACAAGTTGCAAGGGTTGATTTTCATTATATGGGTGCATTTAGTGGCTCTGAGGCTAGCCAAGTAAAAAGATACCTCAACAAGGCACATGCTTTTAAAACTGCTGAATATACTCCTCAAGAAAAAGGAATGTACGACGATGGATTCTCGTGGATGAGTGATGGATTTGCTCAAAATGCCATTAGAAATTTTGCTCCTTTCTTTGGAACTGGAAATATAAAAAAAGCAGATTATTTTACTACACTAACAAAAGAGAGCTATTTGTGGTCCTATGGATGTGGACCAGGGAATAATATTTTTATACAATCATTAAATAATGGAAGGGCATTGATGACACAGCACCTTGCAGAAACTGATATGGAAGCTGTATTTACTATGGTATTCGGTAGTTATTTTGGTGATTGGGATAAGTGGAACAACGTAATGAGAGCTATCCTAATAAATGGTAAAACACTTGCTGTTTCGTGGGCTGGGCGTCCAAATTTCTACTATCACAATATGGCACTAGGAGAAAATTTGGGCTACTCTGCAAAAATATCAATGGACAAGTGGTCAGGGTACAACCCTAGTGGAGGAACCGGAGTAGAAATGGTTCATGTATCTCAGTTGGGCGATCCCTCTTTAAGAGCCTACTATGTTAAACCTCCTTCAGAATTATCTGTATCAAAAGGCATTAATGATAACATATTATCGTGGACTGCAAGCAGCGACTCTAGCATTGACGGTTATAATGTTTACAGACGTACAGAAAATAGCCTATGGGAAAAGTTAACAATATCACTTACTCCCACTACTAACTACACCGACAATACCATCACATCAGGAAGTGACTATGAATATATGATTAAATCGGTATACCTGAAAATTAATGGTAGTGGATCATTCTACAACGAAAGTCTTGGTACAATAGTTGGTGAAGTTTTAGCAAACGATACGAATGATATCGCTAATGAGGATATAAATATTTATCCAATCCCCGCAAAGCAAACACTAAATATTTCTGCAAGTACCTTTATTAAAAGCTTCTCGATTACGTCTGTTGCAGGGCAGATAATTATAAGCAAAAGAATTGACACCACAGACTATAAAATCAACATTTCAACCTTGCAATCAGGTGTGTATTTTATTGGTTTAGAAACTGAAAAAGGAATAATAGAAAAGAAGTTTATAAAAGAATAGGGTGATATATCACAAATCAACACATCCAATAATCGCTTTGTATCTACTTGAATGAAAGAACAATGAACTTACTATAACTCTATTTAGTGCCTCTTAGAAAACTATTTATTCTTTATGGTGACGTATAGAAAACTTTAAGGCCGAGATAGCGAAGAGATTGGTAAAAATGCCTGAATTCTTCTAAAAAGATAAATACAGTTTTGAATAAATACTAAAAAAGAGGTTTAACTTTATAAAGTTAAACCCCTTTTTTTACTTCCAAAACTTTAATAGAAAGTATTGGTGTGTTTTTTTAGAAGCTTCCAAAGTCTACCTTTTGGGATTAGCACTCATACCTTGTAATATATTTTGAAGCTGGGTTGTATACTGCGAATTTGGAAATTTATCGAACATCACCATCACTGTTTGCTGTGCTTTCTTACTTTGGTTTGTGTTCAGATACAATATCGCGAGGGCATACATATAAGCATCATTCTCAGGGCTTAAATTAATAGCCGTCAAAAGGTATTTCTCCGCATTTTTTCCATCTTTCAACCCTTGATAAAGCAGTCCTAAGTTATAGGCTACCCTATCGTTGTAAGGTTGAATCTCTAGAGCCTTGGCTAAGTACTCAACTGCTTTTTTGTTGTTGTTTTCCTCTGCGCTTATCAGTCCTAAATAGTAGTACCCTTCAAACATATCAGGAGATTTTGAAACTGCATTTTCTAAGACCTTCTTGGCTTCCGCAGAATTCCCTTCTCTGCTTAATAAAATAGAAAGCGTAACACTCGACGGGTAGAACATATCATCTATCCTCAACGATTCTTTCAAATATTTAATAGCTTCAACATCATCACCTTCTTTGATTCTCATATTTGCAAGGTTGTACATACTCGATGGAAAGTCTGCAGTGTATTCCATTTGAGCTTTATATTCTTCTAATGCATTATGATACTCTCTATCGTATCTAGGATCGAATTTAAGGTTTGGATAAATTGACACCTGTGCTAGCACAGCTGAACGTATAGCCCTTATACTATCTGATAGTAATGGAGCTAACTTCTTAACAAAGGTAGCCTTATTAGGATTGTTATAATTAAGGACAGCCGTTTGTCGTACCATCGGACTTGGATTCTTTAACGATTTTTCAATTGCCGCCATAGCTTCTTCCGATGCAAATCGTCCTAAATAGGCAATTGCTGTAGCTCGATAAATTTCGTTGATAGAGTCTTGCTCTAACACTTCGTTAATAAGAATTGGAACAGCCTTGTAATCCCCGTTTCGCGCATCGGCGAAAGCATTGAACATTACAGTATTTTCGTGTTCAAGCTTATGACCATACCATTTTTCAATAGCTTCTACAGACCACTCGTTACTTTTATCTTTATGACATTGATTACACGCATTTGGAGTACCGTTTCTTATTGACAAGTCGGGACGTGGAACTCTAAGGCTATGATCTCTACGAAAATCTACCCCCATAAAATTAGCTCCTGGCATATGGCAATCTACACAGTCAGTACCATCTCCTCGTTCATTTTCGTAAAGTCCATTATTTGACATAGGTCCTGTTCCTCCAGTCTTTTTATGGAAGTGATGTTTCTCTTCGTAATCGGCAGGAATATGACATTGGTAACAAAGTTTGTTCCCCTTGAATTTAGTTTCTGTAGTATGAGGATCGTGACAGTCAATACAGCGGATATTGTGACGGAACATTTTGCTCTGCATAAACGACCCAACAACGTAATCTTCGTCTAATATCTGACCATCTGAGTGGTAATATCTATCGTGTAAAAGCTGTGGTACCCAATTTTGCATATAGTACTCATTCTGATGCTTATAATCTCCAAAAGAAGTTCGACGAGCATGACAGTACCCACATTGATTGATTAACTCTTGAGAGTTAAGACCTTTTGTTTTATTAGAAAATCCTGCATATTCTAATTCAGGTCTTTCCTTCTCGTCAATCTCAGCCCATTTGTTATGAATAGAACCTGGTCCGTGACAAGTCTCACAACCAACATTAATATCTGAATAGGTAGTATGGAACTCTTTAGTTTCCATGTTGTAACCTTTGTGATAGTTTGTAGTGTGACACTCAGCACACATGCCATTCCAATTTTGTCCATTGTTTGTCCAGTACAACCAATTATCAGACTCTATTTTCTGACCGTGGTATATACTATCTACCAAACTAAACCAATCGTTTTGCTGTAAATCCCATGCTATAGGCAGACATTGCAACCTCCCTTTTTCAGTTTCTATCAAATATTGTTGTAAGGGCCTTAATCCAAAAACATATGTGATCTCCATTTCTTTTTCTACACCATTTTCTCCTTTGGTGAAAACGAAGTATTTACCATCTCTCTTGTAAAACTTACTTACATCTCCTTTTTTTGATGTGAATGTTGTGTTATTGAAATCGCCAGTAACAGATTTTACAGATACTGTGTCCATCGCCCTTTCGTGGTCGGACCCTAGCCAATCAACATGTTCTGCTTCATGACATTCAACACACGTCTTATTTCCGGCGAAGGTAGCTTCTCCTTCAAGGGCAGTAAACTTTGAATATTTTTCTTCCTCGTTATTGTTACAGCTAACAGCAAGTAGAAGTAGTAGTAATGGTAGTAGTTTTTTTATATGCGACATATCGAAATTATATAAATATCAGACATTTATCAATGAAAAACATATAGCAATGCTAAAGGCTTCATGAGAGGTAAATGTAAGTAATAAAAGTGTGTTTGAGAAGTTTTTATTGGCATTCATCAAAAGCTAGACCAAGAAATACAGGAGACGCTAAATCAGCATCAATTAGGGTTGGTAACTATAATTTATTAGTTCTACTGTTATTTTAATGGGGTTAATAGCTTACGAGGTTAAAAGGTTATGAGTTTGTACCCCTATTAACCTTAACTTAGGTTATTAAACACAGTTATACAACATCGATAATGTAACCGAGATAACAATATGACTAATAGGAATATAATCCTAAAAAAACTCAAAGATGGACCCCCTCCCTATTCTACCAATATTTTCAGAAGCTTCTTTTTCCAATCTGTAAACGGCGGATATTTTATCGGCGGTTCAATAATTGTTGATTTACTTAGAATAGATTTGTAATGCGAAAAAGCATCAAAACCAGCCTTCCCATGATAACTACCCATTCCGGAATTTCCAACACCGCCAAATGGAAGATTAGAATTTGTTAAATGCATAATTGCCTCATTAACCATCCCTCCCCCAAAAGATATTTCATGAAATATTTTATCAGCAGTTTTTGAATTTGATGAAAACACATAAAGTGCTAAAGGTTTTTCTCTATCTTTCACCTGTTTTATTGCCCAATCTAAATCCTCAAACTGAATGAATGGCAATATCGGTCCAAAAATCTCTTCCTGCATAACGCCATCTTCGAAAGTAACATTTTCTAAAATTGTTGGAGAAATATAATTATCGGATTTATCTGTTTCCCCACCAAAAACAACTTTTTCCTTATCTATAAGATTTACAATCCTTTCGAAATGCCTTTTATTTATAATTCTAACAAATGCTTCACTTTTCTGAGGGTCTTCCCCGTGTATTGTAAGTATCTCCTCTTTTATCTTGTCAATTAATTTTTCCTTAATTCCTTTTTCTACCAATATATAATCGGGAGCTATACAAGTTTGACCACCATTTAAAAATTTTGCCCAGACTATTCTTTTTGCAGTAATTGCGATATCTGCATCATTAAAAACAAAGGTCGGACTTTTACCACCTAGCTCTAAAGTTACGGGTGTAAGATTATTAGCTGCGGCTTTCATCACTATCTTACCAACGTTGGAGCTACCAGTATAGAAAATTTTATCAAATTTTTGTTTTAATAAACTAGTCGTCTCTTCCACTCCACCTTCAACAACTTTCAAGTATTTTTCATCAAAATTTTCGTTAATCAACTTTGCCATAGCATTTGAAGTATTCAATGCTAGTTCTGAAGGTTTTATAATAGCCGTATTACCAGCAGCTAACGCAGGTACAACCGGCGCCAATGACAATTGATAAGGATAATTCCAAGCTCCTATTACTAATGAAACTCCAAGCGGCTCAGGTATTATGTAGCTTGTACCTGGAAGGTTTGCCATATTTGTTGCTACACTTATTTTTTTACTCCATCCTTTTAATTCAGAAATAGCTTCATTAATATCGTGATACACCAATGCTAGTTCTGTTGCGTAATTCTCGAAACTTGATTTTTTGAAATCTTTATAAATTGCTTCATCCAATAAGTCCTCATTATCGGCTAAGATTTTCTTCAATTTCTTCAATTGAGAAATCCTAAAGTTAACATCTTTTGTAATATTAGAATTGAAGTATTCACGTTGCGAATCGACTAGTTCTTTATAATCAATAATTGTTTGCGTTTCCATAATTCTATTTTTCGATTGAAAGCAATTTTATAAATGATAAATCTATATAAAAATTCATTAGTGTACGATAAAAAACAAGACTAAAAAGATATAAATATCTGTCTTATTGAAAATTAGTCTTTAGCTTGTGATAGTTACGGTGCATAGGAAAAAGATTTTTATTTGCTAACAATAAAATAACAATTTCGGGGTATTGGATCATATACTCTTAAAAAATTAAAGTGTATCTTTGCAGAATTATTTAAGAAAATTAAATTAATTAAATATTTGTCATGGGTTACAATATCAAACCAGGAGTAGCGACAGGAGAAGCTGTTCAAGAACTTTTCAAATTAGCAAAAGAAAAAGGATTTGCTTTACCAGCTGTAAATGTAATTGGAACAAACTCTATGAACGCTGTTATGGAAACGGCTAGAGATCTTAATTCACCAGTAATTGTACAATTCTCTAACGGTGGAGCTGTATTTAATGCAGGTAAAGGTTTATCAAACGAAGGAGAGAAAGCTGCTATTTTAGGTGGTGTTTCTGGAGCTCAACACGTTCATAAATTAGCTGAGGCTTACGGGATTCCTGTAATTATGCACACAGATCACGCTGCAAAAAAATTACTTCCTTGGATTGACGGATTACTTGATGCTAGTGAAGCAAACTTTAAAGCAACAGGAAAACCTTTATTTTCTTCTCACATGATTGATCTTTCTGAAGAGCCAATCGAAGAAAACATTGCACTTTGTAAGACTTACCTTGAGCGTATGAGCAAAATGGGTATGACTTTAGAAATAGAATTAGGTATTACTGGAGGTGAAGAAGATGGTGTTGACAACTCTGATGTTGACGA
>JAGLEB010000125.1 GCA_023145275.1 Flavobacteriales bacterium
CAGGTGAAGAGTTCTGAAAGTGCTTTTTCTGAAAATTATTTAGAGAAAAGTAATCTTGTAGAAATAGTTATTGCTATTGAAGAAATATCTGTTGAAAGAAAGAATCAAATTGTAGATTTTTGCCTGTCTCATGATTTATTAGTTAGAATTATACCATCTTTCGAAAAATGGGCCAATGGAGAGTTAAGTCCTAATCAGATTACAGAAGTAAAAATTGAAGATCTTTTAGATAGGCCTGCGATTGTATTGAATAATCATTATACAAACGAAGAGATAAAAGACAAGGTTGTTCTTGTTACAGGGGCGGCTGGATCTATTGGTAGTGAGATAGTAAGGCAGTTGATAGAAAAAGAGCCTAAAAAGGTTTTGTTGTTCGAACAAGCAGAGTCTCCTCTACATGATTTTAGAATGGAGATTGGTGCTAAATTATCTAAAGAATATCCTGAAGTTGAACTAGAATTCGTTATTGGAGATATTAGAAATAGAAGATTTGTTCAAGATATCTTCGATTTTCATAAACCTAACATTGTTTATCATGCTGCTGCATACAAGCATGTTCCATTGATGGAAGAGTATCCTCAACAAGCAGTTTCTACAAATGTTAAAGGGACTAAAAATATAGCAGATGCTTCAGTAAAAGTAGGTGTTGATAAGTTTGTAATGGTTTCAACAGATAAAGCTGTTAACCCTACAAATGTTATGGGGGCAAGTAAACGAATTGCTGAAATATATATTCAGTCATTAAGTCTCGTTCAAACAAATACAAAGTTTATTACTACAAGGTTTGGTAATGTGTTAGGCTCAAATGGGTCTGTGATTCCAATGTTTAAAAAGCAAATAGCCGAAGGTGGTCCTATTACTGTAACTCATAAAGATATAACTAGATATTTTATGACTATACCTGAAGCGTGTCAGCTGGTGTTAGAAGCTGGAACAATGGGGAAAGGTGGTGAGATATTTGTTTTTGACATGGGTAAATCTGTTAAGATATTTGATGTAGCTAAGAAAATGATTAAGCTTTCAGGATGTGACTATCCAAATGATATTGATATTGTATTCTCAGGATTAAGACCTGGAGAGAAGTTGTATGAAGAGTTGCTCGCTCAAAAAGAAGGTACAATACCTACCTACCATCCAAAAATTATGGTAGCGAAAATAAGAGAGGTAAACTATTCAATGTTGAATACTGAAATCGATCATCTAATATTAAAAGTTAATGATGATAGTTTCGAAATTGTTCAGCAAATGAAAAATATTGTTCCTGAATTTATCAGTAATAATTCAAGGTTTTCAGTGCTAGATAATTCTGCAGTTAAAAAGACAGTTTAGAAAAAAAAACCGCCATATGGCGGTTTTTTTATGACTATATAATTTGTGTAAATGTTTTATTCTCTTAGAATACCTCTAGAGATTACTATCTTCTGAATTTCGGTTGTTCCTTCGTAAATTTCTGTAATTTTAGCATCTCTCATCATTCTTTCTACGTGGTATTCTCTAACATATCCATAACCACCGTGAACCTGAACAGCTTCTGTAGTCACTTTCATTGCTGTTGTAGCAGTAAAAGATTTTGCCATTGCCCCAGAAACATCGTAGTTTTTACCCTGATCCTTATCCCAGGCAGCTTTTAAGCATAGGAACCTTGCTGCATCAATTTCTGTTGCCATATCGGCAAGCTTAAATGCAATAGCTTGATGATTTGAAATTTCTGTACCAAAAGCCCTTCTTTCTTTTGAATAGTTCAAAGCTAGTTTGTATGCTCCTTTTGCAATACCAAGTGCCTGAGCAGCAATTCCAATTCTACCTCCTGATAGTACTTTCATAGCAAATTTAAAACCAAAGCCGTCTTCACCTATCCTATTTTCTTTAGGGACTTTTACATCAGTAAACATTAAAGAGTGCGTGTCTGAACCTCTAATGCCCATTTTATTTTCTTTAGGGCCAATGTCAAAACCTTCCACACCTCTTTCTACAATAAATGCATTTATTCCTTTATGACCTTTTTCTGGATGAGTGTGTGCTATTATAATATATATGCTTGCACTTTTTCCATTAGTAATCCAGTTTTTTGTACCGTTAATAATGTAGTGATCATCTTTTTCTATAGCTGTTGTTCGTTGCTTTGTAGCATCAGAACCAGCCTCTGGTTCTGATAAAGCAAAGGCCCCAAGAACCTCTCCACTTGCCAATTTTGTTAAATACTTTTGTTTCTGAGATTCACTTCCGTACTGCTCAATTCCCCAGCAAGCTAAAGAGTTGTTTACCGACATTATTACCGCTGCAGATGCATCAACAGCAGCAATTTCTTCCATTGCTAGAATATATGAAACGGTGTCCATTCCGCCGCCGCCGTATTTCGGGTCTACCATCATTCCTAGAAATCCTAGTTCTCCCATTTTCTTTACTTGTTCTGTTGGGAATTTTCCAAGTTCATCCCTTTCTATTACTCCCGGTAGAAGTTCAGTTCGAGCAAAATCACGAGCAGCATCCTTAATCATGATTTGTTCTTCAGTTAAATTAAAGTCCATTTATTGCTTATGTTTTTTGGTTAGATATTTTCACTATAGCATAATACTGTGCTTGCATAACAAATTTAAGGTTTTATATTCAATACATTACGAATTATTATGTCAAAGGCTTATTAATGATGAGTTCGTAAAAAAGGAACTCTTAATTGATGATTTCGCAAATTGTTTCTATTTGACAAATGAAAATGGTTCTTTTATTGCACTAAAAGATATAAAACTAATAATTATGTAGTAGAATATCATTTTTGTGTATTAGAGAAAATTTAATCAATTATGTTTTTAAAGAAGAGTATATTCAAAAAGCTCTTCGCCTGTTGTTTTGTTAAAATATAGTACTAATATACCAATTTTTAGAATACTAGACATGTAAAAAGCTTACATTGCGGGCCTCGATAAAAGATAATACAATGCTTAAAGAAGAATATTTCGCAATAGGAATGATGTCTGGCACCTCTCTTGATGGTTTGGATATCTCATATACTAGGTTTTCTCGTGAAAACGATATTTGGAGTTTCGATATATTAAGAACGAAATCAGTATCGTACTCAGAAGAAATGCTTCAAGATCTTCGTGAGTCTGTTTATATGAGCGGATTAGAACTTACTGAGTTAGATACAACATATGGCAAGTTTTTAGCTTCTCAAGTTAATCAGTTTATTGCTGATGAAAGTATAAATAAAGTAGATGTTATAGGTAGCCATGGCCATACAGTTTTTCATCAACCTGATAAAGGCTATACTCTTCAAATAGGAGATGCATCTTGGATAAATAAGGTTACGGGAGTTAAGGTAGTAGCCGATTTTAGAAGGCAGGATGTTGTTATGGGTGGACAAGGTGCGCCACTAGTACCAATAGGTGATAAATTATTGTTTTCTGAATACGATTGTAGAATTAATATTGGAGGCTTTGCAAATATTTCTTTCGAAAATGAAGGAAAAACTACTGCTTTTGATATTTGTCCTGTGAATACGATACTTAACTATTTGTCAAATCAACTAGGTTTTGAATTTGATGATAGAGGTAATATTGCTAAATCAGGGATAATCATAAGTCAATTGTTTGATGAGCTAAATAGCCTAGAGTATTATTTCATAGATGGACCTAAATCTTTAGGTATAGAGTGGAACGAAAGCTTTGTTAAACCGTTATTGGTGAAGTATTCGGAATATCAGACTAAAGATTTGATTAGAACTTTTACAGAGCATGTAGCTTTTCAAATTTCACGAGTAATTGTTGGACGCGATAAAACTGTTTTATATAGTGGGGGAGGTACGTACAATGATTTTCTGCTATATCTAATAAGTTCTAATTCAGATAGTAAATCTATCATTCTTGATGATAAAATCACTGAATTCAAAGAGGCTCTTGTGTTTTCATTTCTTGCAGTGTTAAAAACGATAGGAGAAGTGAATTGTTTGTCTGAAGTTACTGGTGCCGATAAAGATCACTCATCCGGTGTTATCTTCGAAATTTAGGTTTTAGTTCTAGTTTACATTGGATTTATAAAACCAATATTGGAATATCTTTAGTCCAATAATAATCACTGATAAGAAACTTTTATTAATGCATTTGGATATATTCATATCTGATTTTTATCATGTATTGCAATGTCTTAGTCTAAGTAGTTGGGTGTCAATGAGTGCCTGTGCTAAGTGTTGAGTTTATTTTTTTTTGTAAAAATATATCTAAGTTCATTAGTTTTTTACATTTGCAGCGATTAAACAATGTTTGTCATGGAAGCTATGTCTTTTTACTTGACGAATAGAAATATCACCCCATAACCAAAAAATAATAAAAATAGATTAGACATGTACATCTTAATGGTAGTTGTTTTTGTGATAGGATATCTTGCGATAGCCTTAGAGCATAACATAAAAGTAGATAAGGCAGCATCAGCCTTATTAATTGGAGTTCTTACTTGGACTATTTATGCATTAAATGCAACTGAGATTCTTTCTCTTGGTATTAATAGAGCATGGGTCGACCTTATTAAGGATTATATAATCCCTGAAGGACATCTTCCTGAGTTGGCAAATCACTTTGTTAAGCACGAATTAGAACATCATCTAGTTGAGATATCTGAGATATTATTTTTTCTTTTAGGAGCGATGACTATTGTTGAAGTTGTAGATCATCACCAAGGATTCAAAATTATTACTGATAAAATTACTACAAAAGATAAAGTAAAGCTTCTTTGGATTATTGGGATTCTTACTTTCTTCATGTCGGCTGCTTTAGACAACTTAACTACAACAATCGTAATGATTACATTGTTGAAAAAATTAATTGACGATAAAGAAACGCGTTGGTTATATGCCGGTGTAGTTGTATTGACAGCAAATGCGGGTGGTGCTTGGTCTCCTATTGGAGATGTTACCACTATAATGCTTTGGATTGGGGGGCAGGTAACTGCTTTGAATATTATCCTTAAAGTAATGATTCCTTCATTAGTATCTGCAATAGTTCCGTTAGCTATTTTAACTTTCACATTGAAAGGTGATATTACTCGACCTGCACTTAAAGTTGTTAAAGATTATACGACTGAGAAAGAAAGAAATACTGTTTTCTTTATTGGTGTAGCTGCATTATTATTTGTTCCTGTTTTCAAAACTGTTACTCATCTGCCTCCTTACATGGGTATGTTGTTAGGTTTAGGTGTTATTTGGGCAGTTACTGAAATTATGCACAAGCACAAGAGAGAGGAAGATAGACGCCATTTATCTGTGATAAATGTATTATCTAGAGTTGATGTGCCAACTGTGTTTTTCTTTTTAGGAATCCTTACTGCTGTAGCTAGTTTACAGTCTGCAGGACACTTGGTTCAAACTGCTGAGTGGTTAGATGATGTTACGGGCAAAAATGTTTACGTAATTACATCAGTAATTGGTGTTCTTTCATCAATTGTAGATAATGTTCCTTTAGTTGCTGGAGCAATGGGAATGTACGAGATTAGTCATGTTAACCCTGAGTTTATGGTTGATGGTACATTCTGGGAATTACTTGCATATACTGCTGGTACAGGTGGAAGTATCCTTATAATAGGTTCTGCTGCCGGTGTTGCTGCAATGGGCTTAGAGAAGATTGATTTTGGTTGGTATATGAAAAAGATTTCTTTACTTGCTTTGGCGGGTTATTTTGCAGGAATTGCAGCCTTTGCTATTCAAGATTCTATTATTCATATTCATGAAGATGAAGTAGAGGTAGAGATATATAATGGAGATGAGCAAATTATTAGAGAAAGTGATGCCATTCATTTAAAATCTAGAATGCATATGGATATTAAGAGAGGGGCTAAGAAGGATTAGTCAAATTTTTAATAGAAAATATTCTGAGAAGACATACAAACTCAGTTATTTCTTGCCGTAAATTATATAAAGTCACATCAGTTTTTTCTGATGTGACTTTTTTTTTACTTATAAGATTGATTCAGAATAAAATATGTTTTTTTTCGTTGTTAATACAGTAGCATTAATAGTTGTGAAAAAATTAGATTTTTCCCTGCTCTATTTATATTTTTGAAAGTTAAAAATTGAGTATAGAATTTTATATATATTAATATGTTTTTTGAAAGTTTACAAGTAGCAGCTGATCAAGTTGCAGATTCAGGAATTGAGACAGAAGTAGTACCAGTTGATAAAACATTATCAATAATGGACTTGATAATGAGTGGTGGAATGGGAGGACATTTAATTATGATTTCTCTTTTTATTTTGTCAGTAATTGCAATGTATATTTTTGTAGAAAGATATAGTGCAATTAGAAAAGCTACAAAACTTGATGTTAATTTTATGAATAATATTTCTGATCAAGTTCACGAAGGGAAACTCGATGCAGCTAAGGTTATGTGTCAGCAAGCTGGTACGCCTGTGGCTAGAATGATTGAGAAAGGTATTTCTAGAATTGGAAAACCATTAGAAGATATTAATACAGCAATTGAGAATACAGGAAAGTTAGAGGTGTTTAAGTTAGAAACTAATGTATCTACTTTAGCAACAATTTCTGGAGCTGCTCCGATGATTGGATTTTTAGGAACAGTAATTGGTATGATAGTTGCTTTCCATGATATGGCTTCTGCTGGTGGCCAAATTGATGTTGAGCTACTTTCTAAAGGTATTTATACGGCTATGACAACTACGGTTGCGGGTCTTGTAGTTGGTATTTTTGCATTTATAGGATATAACCTTCTAGTTGTAAGAGTTGATAAAGTTGTACACCAAATGGAAGCTAGTACTACTGAATTTATGGATTTGCTAAATGAGCCTATTTAGTACCTCTTAGAAATCTATCTATTCTTTATAGTGGCTTATAAAAAAAACTTCAAGATCAGCGAAGAGATTGGTGTTTTCTTATAGACACTATTTAATAATTAGTTCAATTTTAGTAGTGTACCATTAACTCATATAAACTTGGTAGAAATATGAATCTTAGAGGAAGAAATAAAGTAAGCCCAAATTTCAACATGTCGTCAATGACTGATATAGTATTCTTATTGTTGATTTTTTTCATGCTTACATCTACGCTTGTTACAACCAACGCTCTTGACCTTTTATTACCAAAGGCTAAAGGCAAAACAAGTAAAAATCAGAATATTGCTGTTAGTATAGATAAAGAATTAAATTATTTTATTGATAGAACACCAATAGAAGAGGATCAGATTGAGGGTAAGCTTTTAAACCTATTGGCTGGACAAGAGGAACCCGCAATAGTTATTAGAGCAGAAAGAAGTGTTCCAATAGATAATGTTGTAAAAGTTTTAGATATAGCTAGGAGAAATAGGTTTAAAGCTGTGTTAGCCACTCAACCAAAGTAATTAGCAAATGTTCAATACTATTCATAAACGCAAAGGATTAGTGAGTACTATTTTAGTACACGCTATATTAATTGTGCTTTTTATTTTTTTGGGGATGAGTTATCAAGATCCAGCTCCAGAGCCTGGTATTGCTATTGTATTTGGCTTTGACGATGAGGGTAGTGGTGATTTTACACCAGTGCCAAGAGCCACAATTCAGCCTATTGAAAAAGCTGCTGTAGAAGAAGATGTAATAGAAGATCCTGTTCCTGTTGAAGAAGTTAAGACACCTGAACCCGTTGAAGCTGAAGAAGAAATAATGACTCAGGAAATTGAGGATGCTATTGCTATTGAAAATCGACGTAAGAAAGAAGAAAAGGAAGAGGACGAAAGGCTTGAGAAGGAACAGGAGAGAAAGGAAAAGGAGCGTTTAGAACTGGAAAGACTTGAGAAAGAGAAAGTCATAAAAGCTCAGGAGGCTAAGAAAGATAATCTAGATAATATGTTTTCTAACCTTACAAATACACCAGATGCTAGTGGAACTGATGCTAATCAGGGAGACGATGGTGTTGATGGATACAAAGGTTCGCTTGATGGAACTAAGAATGCAAAGAGTTTCTCTGGGAATGGTGGAGTAGGAGACTATGGAAACTATCAGTTAGGAAATAGAAAGCCAAAGAATAAACCTGCACCAATATATGACGGAAAAGATCAAGGTATTGTTGTAGTTCGTATTCTTGTTGATAAAAATGGAAAAGTTGTTTTTGCAGAAGCTGGTGCTAAAGGCTCAACAACTACTGATTTGCAATTGTTGAAACGTGCAAAAGAGGCTGCTTTAAAAACTACTTGGCAAGGAGATTCAACTGCTCCAGAAAAACAGGAAGGACAAATTATTTATAATTTTATTATAGAGAATTAAAAAAGAATTGGTTTTGGACGAATATCAAAAGACAATTAATTGGCTATTTAAACAGCTTCCCATGTATCAACGTGATGGAAGTGCTGCCTATAAATCGGACCTGACAAATACTGTTAAGTTGTGTGATTCTCTTGATAATCCAGAACGAAAATTCAAATCTATTCATATAGCTGGAACTAACGGAAAGGGTTCTACAGCTCATATGCTTTCTTCTGTTTTTCAAGAAGCAGGTTATCGTACCGGACTTTATACTTCTCCGCATCTAAAAGACTTCAGAGAAAGAATTAAGATAAATGGCCAGATGATTCCTGAGCAGGATGTTGTTGAATTTGTAAAGAATAATAAGCCTTTCTTTAAAAAAAATAGTCTATCGTTTTTTGAGATGACTGTTGGTTTAGCTTTCGACTATTTTGCTCATAGAGAGGTCGATATTGCTATTGTAGAAACTGGGCTTGGTGGTCGTTTAGACTCTACGAATGTTATAAAACCTATTTTGTCGGTAATAACCAACATAGGTTTGGATCATACAAAGTTTTTGGGAGATACTCTTGAGGAAATCGCTGTTGAGAAAGCTGGAATAATAAAAAAGAATATACCTGTAGTTGTTGGAGAGACCCAAATTAAGGCAATTTCAGATGTGTTTAAGGATGTTTCTCGTGAAAAAGATGTAGAGTTATATTTTGCAGATTCTTTAGAATGGCTACCAGTTTATAAATGTGATTTAAACGGGAAGTATCAAATAAAAAACACCAACACTGCAATTGCTGCTATAAAAGTACTTCAGCTACAAGGAGAGCCAATTACAGATGATAATATTATGAATGGCTTGTTGAATGTAGTGTATAATACGGGACTTCATGGTAGATGGCAAAAATTACTCGAAAATCCTTTAGTTATTTGCGATACTGCTCATAACAAAGAAGGCCTCGAGATTGTAATGGAACAAGTTCGCGAGCAAAAATATAAGGAACTTCACATTGTAATAGGAATGGTGAACGATAAAAATATAGAGTCTGCTCTTTCACTTTTCCCAAAGGATGCTAAGTATTATTTCTGCCAAGCAAATATTCCAAGAGCCTTAGATATTTCTGAGTTGTATAATATAGCTAAAGCAATGGGTCTTAATGGCGAAATGCACAAATCTGTTAGAGAAGCATATGCAGCCGCATTAGAATTTGCTAGCGAAGAAGATTTTATATATATAGGCGGCAGTACCTTTGTTGTAGCCGAAGTAGTTTAGTAACTTGAGTTTTGATGATTGGCTTATACCTTCATGATGCTGCTTGTTATTAGTCCAATTCAAAATTTTTATTTCGCTGTTATATTTTTGAATGACCATTATTGTTTATTGAGCTATTGCAAATAGAGTTGTATTTGGGGTCGTGACAAAGCTAATATATTGTGTCAAATTGAAAAATAATATTATTGAGGTCTGTAGATATCTAAAAACAGATGTTTTGATCTTTAAGCTCTTGTACTTTTACCCGTGATTGCAGTGGTAGCTTGCGAATGATAAAAACTTGTGAGTGCTTGTATACAATGGCTGACGTGAGGAAGACTCTTGTATGCTATGCTACAAACAGTTTTTACAGTTGCAACTACAAACGAAAAGCGCGATAGGGTTCATAAAGCATGAAAAATGTAAATTTATTTGATACTAATTTATCTTCTGACCTATAAAATTTTTTAATTATTCATACCTCAAAGCTTCTATAGGATCTAGTCTAGATGCCTTTATGGCTGGATAAAGTCCAGAAACAACTCCTACAATAAAAGTTATTACAACAGCAAGTATTATTTCAAACCACGGCATAATAAAACTCGCTCCTAAAACTGAAGATATTGCCGTTCCTACACCCACACCAAAAATAATTCCAAGTACTCCACCTATTTGCCCAATTAATATAGCTTCAAACAAGAATTGAGAGGCAATAGTTACTCTATTGGCTCCAACCGCTTTTCTAATTCCAACTTCTTTTGTTCGTTCTGTTACAGAAACAAGCATAATATTCATCAAGGCAATAGATGCGCCGAAAAGGGTTATGGTGCCAATGAAGATTGCCGCTAGAGTAAAGTTAGAGGTTATATCGATTATCATTTTAGACAAGCTATCACTTTTTGTAATATTGAAATTGTCATCCTGTTTTGGGCTTAATTTTCTGACAGATCTCATCACAGCAGTAGCTTTGCCAATAGATGCATCTAGAATAAGTTTACTTGTAGTCTCTACATTAATACTATAGCTAATGTTTGGCATCGAAAAAGTTGCCCGTGCAGTGCTTACAGGAATAAATGCAGAACGATCTCCGCCAAAGCCAATACCTGATCCCTTCTTTTTTGTTAAGCCTATAACTTTAAATTTTTCTCCACGTATTGAAATTATTTTTCCAATAGGACTTATTTTTTTCGTTAGTGTTGATGCTGTTTCCTGTCCAAGGACAACAACATGAGCATTATTCTCAACATCTTGTTTCGAAATAAATCTACCTTTCTCTATCTCAAAACCAGCAGTTTTTAGGTAGGACTCATCAGAAGCCCAAACAGCAATATTAGGATTCGTTTTTTTGTCCTTATATTTTAAGATTCCATTACCTGAGGCTATAAAGTAAATTGAAGCTAAAGATTCTGATAAAAATCGTTCCTTGAACTTTTTAGCTTCATCATATTTTATTACTGGATTATCTTTTGGCTTAATGGTTTTGTTGTTTATTCGTATCGTCATACCTCTATTTTGTATAGTGAAGGTATTTGACCCCATTGTTGCAAAACTATCAGAAATAGAAGCTTTCATAGATGAAACTGCCGTTAGTATACCTACAAGTGCCATAATTCCGAAAGCAATAATAAGAACAGTCAAAATTGTTCTAAGAGCTTGTCCTTTTATTGACCGCCACGCAATTACTATATTTTCCTTTAAAAAAGTATACATCAACTATTTCGATAAATTGGGTATGTCTTCATATTTATAATGTAAACATAATGATAATAATCTGTATTAGTATTGGACAAGTTACAAAAGACTCTAGATTTTTGTATTAAAGTTTTCTTAAAAATATAAAGGCTAAGTAATAATAATTCCCCCTATTTATGTTATTTATTTTGCTTTAAATTTAAAAGGGAATGCCATTTAGTTTGGGTGAAATCATAATCTTGAATCAATAATTTCTTATTCCTGGTCTGCTATCGGTATACAGGTTCTTTATTATTTTGGTTCTACTGTTATTTTAATGTGTTATGAGTTTGAAAGGTTATGAGCTTGTAAGCCCTTAACCTTTTAACCTAATTTATTAAATATTTTAAACATTTTTTTTATTTCGAATGTATAAACTGTATGCTGATAGGCTGCGGTTAACGAATTATAATTTGTGATATAAAGGGGCGATTATTCTTGATTTATGGATGTTGTAGTTCAGGGAATAAAATTATTGAAAGTGAAAAGTAAAGTGTAATTATGTTATATATGACTAATAATCAAGCTGTATTATTTTGAGAGTTACTTGAAAATTGTTATATTTAGGCTAACCTAAAACGTTATGATAAAAAATCACTTCATTGCCATCTTAGTAATGGTATTCATTTTTGGCACATTAAATATCTCAGCCCAAGATAAACAAGCTAATATTAAATATTCTGAAAATCCGGAGATTAAACTTGATGGAATTTTAGATGAAGCAATATGGGAACAAGCAGAAGTGATCGGTGATTTTTGGATGCATTTCCCTGATGATAAAAATCAAGCATCAGAACAAACAGAAGTCAGAATGGTTTATAACGATAAGTTCTTGTTTATATCAGCTAAGGTATTCACTATTGGGGATGATTATAATATGAAATCATTAATGCGAGATTATGAAGGGGGTGTTAATGATGATATCACTTTCTTGTTTGATACATTTAGTGATAGAAATAATGCCTTTTCTTTTAGTGTTTCACCTGAAGGTGTGATGAAAGAAGGATTGTTATCTAGAGGAGGTGTTGATGGTGAGAAGTTTTTGGATTTAAATTGGGATGTTTCATGGAAAGCCGAAACCAAGAAATATGAAGGTTACTATATTGTTGAAGTAAGAATACCATTCTTTGCTTTTAAGTTTAATGAAAAAGTTAATAGTTGGAGATTCAATTGCTTTAGAGTTGATCCGCAATCATGGGTAAATACAACATGGTCTAAGATCCCAATAAATCAAGAGATACAGAATTTAGGTTATATGGGTAATATTGTATTTGAGAAACCTCTAAAAAAATCTAGAAATCCAATTGCAATAATACCTTATGCATTGTATAATGGGAAAAGTAATTTTGATGAAGGGACTCATGATTCAAGATTTGGTTTTGGCTTAGATGCAAAAATTCCAATAGGATCTAATTCTAATATTGATTTAACAGTTAATCCGGATTATTCGAGTACGAATGTAAATGAAGGTTCTACTAACATCACTAGGTTTGAATTGAACCTACCAGAACAGCGCCAGTTCTTTCTTGACAATGCAGATCTCTTTAGTGGTTATGGTACTGATGGATTAGCAACTCCATTCTATAGCCGAAGAATTGGTTATGGTAAAGACTCTTTAGGAGGAGATGTTCAAGTACCTATTCTTGCAGGTATCAGGTATACAGGTAAGATAAATAACAATTTAAGAGTTGGTTTTCTTGATGTTCAAACAGGAGAGGATGCGGAAAATCAAATTGCAAGTAACAATAATCTTGTTGTATCCGTAGAACAAAAGATATTGAAGAATTCAAATATTTCGGCCTTTTTCATAAACAGAGAAACTACAAACGCCCCAAGTTATGTTGAAGAAAAGGATAAGTACAATAGAGTATTTGGTGTTGATTTTAATTTTTACTCTGACAACAGTAAATGGAACTCTAAAGCATATATTCATAAATCTATAACCCCAGAGGCTGGGAATAAAGATTTATCAATTGGTGGTTATCTTGGTTACCAAGGTAGAAATTTCCTTTCAGAAACTTATTGGAGATATATAGGTGAAGACTTTAATTCTGATCTTGGTTTTATACAACGTGCCGATCAGGTTGTACTTAACGAAAAAATTGGACCAAAGTTTTATCCTAAAGTTGCTAATATCAACTGGTACGGAATATTTTTTAAAGGTACTATTCAAACTACTCCATCGTTAAACGAAGTTAGTGACTATAATGGAGGTCTAAGTTTTATAATGTGGTTCAACAATAAATCTATATTTAGTATGGAAGCACAAAGAAGATTTACTTATCTGTATCAACCTTTTGATCCAACACAAGAGCCTGGAGCAGTACCTTTGCCAGTTGGAGGTTACGATTATGCAGATTTTTTTATAGAATATGCTTCTGATAAGTCACGAATATTTTCGGCAGCCACTAATTTAAAAACGGGTACTTATTATACAGGGAGTAAAACAACAGCTCAGTTTATATTTCGATACAGAGTTCAGCCATTTTTTAATTTCTACATGAGAGCAACTTATGACTATATATCATTGCCCGATCCTCACCCAAGAGAAACAGGTATAACTTATATTGGACCTAAGTTTGAATTTACTTTTACTAAAAGTTTATATTGGACTACCGATGTTCAGTTCAACTCACAAAATAAACTTATGGGTATAAATTCGAGAGTTCAATGGAGGTACAGACCTCAGTCTGATTTTTTCCTAATCTATACAGATAATTATCATACAGATATATTCTCGCCAAAAATTAGATCGATATTCTTAAAGGCAACTTTCTGGTTGAATTTATAACTAAAGTTTCGCACCTAT
>JAGLEB010000126.1 GCA_023145275.1 Flavobacteriales bacterium
AATTTTCACGACACAATCCATAAGGTCAATAAAAACTACCTTTGGAGAATATTGCAAAGTATTGAACCATCGCACAATAATGGATAATATAAACCTGTCATGTATTAAATTTTAGGTGATTACATTAGGTGCGAAACTTTAGTTTATAACTAAATCATCTAATAATATAAAATTTTACAATATTATACATGATATTTGCAGTCATAAATTAAAAAATCATAACAAATGAAAATATTTAGAATCCAATTAATGATTGCTGTGCTATTCTTAGGAGCATTTAGCATTCAAGCGCAAGATTTTAAGGATGGAAAATACGCCAAAGAAAAGGCAGTTGAAGGATATTCTTTAGACCATAGCTATGATGTAAAAAAAATATCAGAATACAAAGGAAAGCAAACTCACGCTAAAAACATTATTCTATTAATAGGTGATGGAATGGGTAGCTCTCATGTTTTTGCGGGCATTACTGCAAACAAGGGCAATACTTACTTCCAACAATTTCTAAACATTGGATATTCTAAAACACAGAGTGCTAATAAATACACTACTGATTCTGCCGCTGGTGGTACTGCTATTTCTGCAGGGGTAAAGACAAACAATGGATCTATAGGAGTAGATGCTGAAGGAAAAGCTGTAAAAACTATTCTAGAAATAGCCGAAGAGAATGGCAAATCTACAGGATTAGTTGCCACATCGTCGATAACTCATGCTACACCTGCTTCATTTATCGCTCACCAAGCAAGTAGAAAAATGTATGATGAGATTGCAGAAGATTTCTTAAAAACCGATATAGAGGTTTTCATAGGTGGTGGCATGATGAATTTTTCGAAAAGAAAAGATGGGAAAGATCTAATTTCTGAGTTAGAGAAAAAGGGATACAAAATAGCTGACAACCTAAAAGATGCGATGGATTTTAAAGGAGATAAATTAGCAGCTCTAATCTACGACAAACACCCTGAGGGGATCGATAAAAGAGGAGAAATGTTAGTCCCAGCTACTGACAAATCAATCGAGATATTAAATAAAAATAAAAAAGGATTTTTCTTAATGGTTGAAGGATCACAGATTGATTGGGCTGCACACGGAAACAATACAGAGCAATTGATAGGTGAGCTTGCAGATTTTGACAGAGCAATTGGTGAAGCGCTTAAATTTGCAGAGAAGGATGGAAATACCCTTGTAATTGTCACTGCTGATCACGAAACTGGTGGTTTTGCTGTAAAAAATGGTGACAACAATGGATCTGTAAAAGGTGAATTTACTTCAAAAGGTCATACTGCCACTATGGTTCCAGTATTCGCTTACGGGCCAGGAGCCGAAGACTTTAGAGGTATCTATGAGAATACTGAGTTATTCTATAAAATGGTGGAAGCTTTTGGATTCAAGAAGTAATAAACTGAAAACTTCTTAGAAAGCATTATGCCTCTATATCTATGATTTAGAGGCATAATGCTTTATGAAATATTCTACTGTAAATTTATTCTCTAGGCTATTTAAGTTTATTCCAATTTGCTTGATTTGTTGGACTAATAGTATTTAGAGCAGACCTTAACTCTTCAATATTAACACTTGGTCCAGCACTAAATATCTCAACAATCTCATCGACTTTTGCATCCATAAAATTTTGAACAATATTTGCATTAGGCCTTGATTTTGCAACACCTTCCAACTTTTTTATCGACTCAAAAATTTGACTTTTACCAACAGCACTATTCTTACTCATTACATCTAAGCCAAGTCTGTGATACTGATAAGATGCAATTCGAGCATCAGAATATGTATCGGCCAACAAATTTTCTATTATCCAATATCTATTTGCCCTACTTGAATTAGCTTCCCAACCAGAATAACCCTGATTTTGAGCAAACTCAACAACCTTTCTAGCTTTCTCAAAATATTCTGTTCCATCCTTTTCTTTGAATGTATCAGCATCAATCCCAAGCATTAAATACGCATAGAACGACATAGTTGAAACCAGATTACTAGTAAAGTTCTGTTCATTGAAAACTAGAGGTTCGTGCTCGATATATTTAAATTGAAACTTAGAATCTTTATAATTATAGGTCGGACTATTATAGTCTGTCCCGTAAATAGGTCTACGACTCTGCACTTGTATAGTTGCAGTAAACTGATCGGCAGAAGCTTCTTGCATAATAATCATAGTGAGAGTAACGTCGATTCTCTCCTCTACCTCATAATTGTACTCTGTCCACACAGTAGAGTTCATAAATTCAATTAAAGAAGTCTGTAGGGTTTCGAATCTCTGCTTATTTGTGCCTTCAATCCTATCAGCATTTACCGATATTACACAGTTAAATTCCTGAGCCCAAATTGATGTATTTAGGAACAATAGTAAGAATAATAGAGTCAGTTTATTCATTTTATAGTCTTGTTATTATCGCAGCAACAATATCTGCAGCTACCTCTTTTTTTGTTTTTAGATCGAAATTAGCAATTTTCCCTGCACTATCTACAATAGTAATCTTATTGGTATCGTGTTTAAAACCAGCGCCGCTATCTTTCAGTGAATTTAACACAATAAAATCTAGATTTTTCCTCTGAAGTTTACCTTTTGCATTATCGAGTTCATTTTCGGTTTCAAGAGCAAAACCAACAAGAAATTGATCCTTTTTTATTTCACCAACAGATGCTAAAATATCATCTGTTGGTTCTAGTTCAATATTCATCGAACTATCAACTTTTTTTATCTTCTCAGTAGCAACAAACTTCGGTTTATAATCAGCAACAGCAGCTGAAAATATCCCGATATCTACGTTAGAAAAATCATCATGCACTGCATTGAACATCTCCTCAGCACTAGTTACATCTACTCTACGCACATTAAGACCATCTATTTTTTGAGATGTAGGGCCAGTAATTAAAGTAACCTCAGCACCTTGCAGCGAACATTCTGCTGCCAATTCAAACCCCATTTTTCCAGAAGAATGATTACCAATATACCTCACAGGATCAATAGCTTCGTAAGTTGGACCAGCTGTTATAAGTACTTTTTTTCCTTGTAGAGCTAGGTCCTGAGATAAATGCTTCGATATAAAATCTACAATTTCAACAGGCTCAGCCATTCTTCCTTCTCCAAAAAGGCCAGATGCTAATTCCCCAAAATTAGATTCTATAAATATATCACCAAAAGACTTTAATTTTCTTACATTCTCATTTGTAGTGGGATGCTTATACATATCTAAATCCATAGCTGGAGCAAAATAAATAGGGCACCTACCCGATAAATATGTCGCAACTAAAAGATTATCTGCCAGACCATTTGCCATTTTACCAAGAGTGTTAGCTGTAACTGGCGCAACGATCATAAAATCAGCCCATATTCCCAAATCTACATGACTATTCCACACTCCTTCTTCTCCCGTTGAGAACTTCGAATGAACAGGATTCTTGGATAAGGTTGATAAGGTTAATGGTGTAATAAATTCCTTCGAAGCTTTAGTCATAATGACCTTTACATTTGCTCCTGCCTTCACAAACTCTCTAACTAGTAATGCCGACTTATAGGCAGCGATACTAGCAGTAACACCAATCAGTACATTTTTACCTTTTAATACATCTTTCATATAAAAATAATCGTCAATAGCTATTGCTACAATGAATCAAAGTTAATCTTATGTATAAAGCCCAAAAAAGGCCACTTCTAAATAGTTTATCAAAGAAAACAAAAACAATTAAGCCTACGAAATAATTTCGCATAATTGATTCATTCCTTCAAACTATTTAAAAATAGCCTCCACAAAAAGAGCTGATTCTTAATTCGACTCAGGCTTTCTATAGTATATTTTATCTTCAAGCCACTCATCAATTGCCATAGCATGTGCTTTTGGAAGGCGCTCATAAAAACGCGAAACCTCAATCTGCTCGTTATTTTCGAACACTTCATCAAGACTTTCTGAGTTTGAAGCAAATTCTTCTAACTTATCAATCAATTCTTTCTTAATGTCTGCATTAATTTGATTTGCCCTTTTAGCAATGATTACAATAGACTCATAAATGTTATCTGTTGCTTTATCAATTTCATTTCTATCTCTTGTGATAGTAGTGACAGCAGCTGTACTTTTTTTGTAATCCATCTTATATATCTAATTAAAACTTATTTCTTACTATATTCTTCTCCTTCTTTCTTGTAAGCCTCATACTCTTCAATAGCCAATTCTACTTCTGAATAATACTTCTTAGCATCTCTACTGAACTCTGACTCGGGATATCTTTTTTCAAAAACTAAATACGCAGTTTTTGCATCTCGATATCTTTCTGGCTGCTTAGTATAATAACTATTCTCGGCATATAAATACAAAGACTCAAACTTTAAGAAATACGCTTCTTCTCTCAAGTCACTATCAGGATAATCGCTAATGAAATTACCAAAAGTGATATTAGAAGCCTTATAATTCTCTAATTTCATGTACTGATTTGCAATACCGAAATCTTTCTTTTCTAGTTTAACTCTTAACTCCTTAATAATTTCGTTTGCCTCTTTTTCTTTTTCTGAATCAGAATACCTATTTATATACTTTTGCATTTCTGCAATCGCTTTTATCGTATTTTCTTGATCTAGAGTATATCTAGGCGAATCCAAATAGTAGCAATATGCCTGTTTATAGGCAGCATCCTCCATTTTAGAACTTTCAGGATAAGACTTTACAAAACGCTCATAATAATATGCCGCTAATAAATAATCACCCATACCAAAATAGGCTTCCGCCATCATATAAGTAATCCTTTCGGCTTGAGGCGTTCCTCTATATGCAGGCTGAACCTGTTCGAAAAGCTTATTGGCTCTTGTAAACTTTCCGCTTTCGAAAAGTTCATTCGCCATTTTTAATTTAGCTGCATTATCATTGCTTTTAAGTACTTTCTCATATTCGCTACAAGAAACTGTAGCTAATGCGAATACACTCAAAAACATAAAGAGTTTTAAATTCTTAAACATCGTGCAAAGATAGGGATTATTTTAATTACTAATCAAATGAATTTTAAGCACATAAAAAAAGTGAATTCTCATAACAATAATGCTCGAGAACCCACCAAAAATCTATATTTATCGCTTATTGAGGTCCTGTTCCTGCTTGAGCAACAATAGTCTTAATATCGTTATCAAATAGATATAAACCTCCTTTATCGTCGCCAATCATGTTAATCTTGTCGAGAACCATTCTTGCTAAAGCCTCTTCTTCGATCTGCTCAGAAACGTACCATTGTAAGAAATTATTACTCGCATAGTCTCTCTCTTCAAGACTAACATGAACAATATCGTTTATCTTTTTAGATACCATAACTTCGTGGTTAAACAGTATTTCAAACATTTTCTTGAGAGAAACAAAGTTACTTGTAGGCTTTGCTACATCAGGAACAATTGCGACTCCACCTCTTTCGTTTACAAAACGGATAATTTTCAGCATATGCTGTCTCTCCTCATCCGCATGATCGTACATAAATTTGGCAACACCTTCCATTCCTTTTGTCTCAGACCAAACAGCCATTGAAAGATATATTTGAGAAGAATCTCCTTCTAATTTTATTTGATCGTTTAATGACTTCTGCATTCTCTCTGATAACATAATCGCTCTTATTTTTCGTTATAATTATACAACATATAAACGGTCAATTATCAAATCTATTTTACCGCTTAATATATTTGACGACGAAATTAATGGTAATCTGACAGAATCTGAACAAATATCTAATTTTTTTAATACAGTTTTTATCCCAGAAGGATTCCCCTCTTCAAATATTAAACCAATTAGGTCCAGATAATTATAATGCAATTCAGTTGCTTCGCGAACTTTTCCGTCTAAAGCTAGCCGTATCATTTCAGAAAAATCCTCTGGAAAAGCCTGTCCAATAACCGAAATTACACCACTTCCTCCTAAAAGAGTTATAGGCAATGCTAAAGAATCATCACCAGAAATAATATGAAAACCAGCTGGTTTATTCTGTATTAATTCCATTGCTTGCTTCATCATTCCAGCTGCTTCTTTCACTGCAACAATGTTTGTAAAATCATCGGCAAGTCTTACTATTGTTTCTGGAAACATATTTGAGCCCGTTCTCCCAGGAACATTATATAAAATAATATCAATTGGACAAACGTTTGCTATAGCAGCAAAGTGTTGGTAAATCCCCTCCTGAGTTGGCTTGTTGTAATGTGGAGAAGCAGAAAGGATAGCATCAAACTGACTTAAATCAGTCGATTTTATCTCCTCTACAACAGCATGAGTATTATTACCTCCTAAGCCTAGTACTAAAGGAACTCTCTTATTATTCACCTCAACCACGAAGTTAATAAGATCTTTCTTTTCTAGTGAAGACAAAGTTGCAATCTCGGCAGTTGTGCCAAGTACTACAATATATTCTACTCCTCCAGCAATCGAATGATTAATAAGTTTTTCTAAACTTAGAAAATCAATATTGCCATCCAAACTAAATGGAGTAACCAAAGCCACTCCTGTTCCTGTTAACCTCATTTATTCTTTGATAATGTGTGTGTATGTGTGTGTGTGTCCTAAAATACTTATTCTTCAATAAGAAGAATTGTGCTTTATTACTACAAAGATAAAACTAGATTCCTAATTTTAAACATTATGTTAGAAATATAACAAATTAATAAGGTAACCAACAAAAAAAACACAGAAATAAGAATGAACTATTGTTTCTGTGCCTCAAAAATTGAGTTCTGCTGTTATTTTAATGGGTTAATAGCTTACGAGGTTAAAAGGTTATGTGCTTGTAACCCAGTCAACCTTTTTGCCTTTAACATTAACTTAGGTTATTAATTACTTTAAACATTATTTTGTATTACCATTAAATTCGTGGAGAACCATAAATTGTTTCACTAAACGTTAAACTTTGAATATAGCTTTAAACACTGTGCTAACAAAATTACCTACACAAACGGCACAACTACTAATTTTTTTAACAAATGATGCCTCTTCATGACAGTTTGATGCACAATCAGAACTATAACTATGCCAATGATCATTATATCTAGTATCTTCCATATTAATAATAAATTTTCAAGTTTCACATATGTAACAAAAGTTACCTAATGCAAATATAGGAAAAATGTTTTGCGTCATGAAATTATATGACGAAAATCACAAAAAAGGCTATTTATTAATTATCTGTAGGTAAGAAATAATAGTTTTATGAAATTCTTTATAGCTCTTTATACTACGTGTATCAACCATAAAATCATAAACATTGTTGTTTTCTTCGAAATGCCCCACTTTGAAGTCTGCTTTAGATAGGGCAACACAAAACTTTATAGGCCACAAATCATTTGATACAAGATTTATCAACAAATCAAAAGGAGTTTCTAGGAATTCAACAACTTCTTTTGAGATAGGCTTCCCATAAGTATTAATATCGGAATCGTAAAATAGAACCGATGACAATCCATCTACGTGTGGCTTCAAATCTTCGTTAAGGTTATATCCCAGTTCGAAAAATGATAATCCACTAGGCATAGATGTAGACTCTACAGATATTTCTTCAATAAATTCATTAACATGTGAACTATCCTTATCGTAGATGATTCCAACAGTTTTTACTTTTTGAAATATGAAATCGTCACTTTCGACCTGTTTTGCATCAATTAGGATCTTTTTATAAAAATAATCCGCTATTTTTGTCTTAAATTTCCCAAGGTCGCTCATGGGTGCAAGTTTATACTTTTTAATTTTACACAAAAAGTTTTTTTAATAAAAAAACCAACAGATGATTTTCAATAGAACCATTGGCTTATTAATATCGGCTACACTGTTCCTAAGCTCTTGTAACGAAGACAAGCTATCTAAAAATAGATCTGACTTTGATTACATTGAGATAAAGGGAGATTTAGAAGGCACTAAACAAATTGAAGACTTCATAAAACCATATCATAATTCTACAGAAGTAGAGCTAGATAGAGTTTTATCTTATTCAAAAAGAGATTTACTAACATCAAGAGGAACAGGCTTACTAGAAAGTCCACTTGGCAACCTTCTATCCGATCTAGTTTTAGAACAGGCAAACGAACGATATGCAACAATAGATAATAAAAAAGCAGATTTTGTTGTTTTAAATAGAGGAGGGATAAGAACACCCATAAGCAAGGGAAGCATCACACAGAGAAATATGTTTGAAATAATGCCTTTTGAGAACACATTGCTAGTAGTTACTATCACACCAGAAAAAATGCAAGAATTGTTAGAATATATGGCTAACAGCAAAGGACACCCAATGTCGAATATAAGGTTACAAATAAAAGATAAAGAAGCCATAAACGTTGAAATTGGAGGCAAGACTTACGATAAAACAAGAAATTATAAAGTTATAACAACTGACTACCTACAACACGGAGGAGATAGAATGTACTTTCTTAGCGACCCAATTGCGATTGATACTTTGAGTTATAAGATGAGAGATGCAATGATAGATTATTTTGAGAAGACAGATACTGTAGATGTTAAATTAGACGGAAGATTTAGTTATGCAAAATAGAAGAAAATTCATTAAAATAGCAGGTGCTGGGAGTGCGTTTCTAGCACTCGGTTCAAGTTTGCTAACTTCATGTTCGCAAAAAAAAGCACAAAAAATAACAATTCTACACACAAACGATACACACTCTAGAATTGATCCTTTTCCAGAAGACCACCCAAAATATGCGGGAATGGGAGGAGTTGCAAAACGTGCTAAAATTATTCAAGACATAAGGGATAAAGAAGAGAATGTATTACTGTTAGATGCTGGAGATATATTTCAAGGAACGCCATACTTTAACTATTATAAAGGAGAACTAAATTTCAAATTGATGAGCATGTTGAAATACGATGCTGCAACAATTGGGAACCACGATTTAGACAATGGGATGGATGGTCTTGCCGACAACTTGAAATACGCCGATTTTCCATTTTTAAACTGTAATTACGACCTGAGAAATACAGTTTTAGAAGACAAGGTCGAGCCTTACAAAACATTCAAACTATCTGGAGTGAAAATTGGAATTTTCGGAATAGGGATAGAACTAGAAGGTTTAGTAGACCCAAATAATTTCTATCCTGCAAAATACCTAGACCCAATAGAGAAGGCCAATGAATATGCTAATATTCTAAAAAATGAGAAGAAATGCGATTTAGTAATTATGCTTTCTCATTTAGGATTTAAGTATAGAGGAGACAAGGTTTCGGATGTTGTTGTTGCTCAAAGCTCAACGGATATAGATCTGATAATTGGCGGTCACACACATACCTTTATGAAAGAACCAGAACTTGTAAAAAACATGGCTGGTGAAGAAATTTTAATAAACCAAACAGGGTTTGCAGGCATCAATCTTGGCCGTATTGACTTTTATTTCGGAAGCGATAACAGCAAAGAAATTGCATCAAATGAGACAATAGAAATAAAAGGTGAATCGTTATTATAACAATTGAATTTGATATAATAAAATTTGCGTAAATTTGCAGCATTAAATAATTAAAGTAAAACAATGAAATTACCTTCATTCATAAAACAAAATACTCACAGTCGTTTTGAGTTTACGCCAAGATATTACGATGAGCGAAAAGAGAGAATCGAACAAATAAAGGCTAAGTACAACGGGAAACATTCAAGCGAAGCTACTCGTGCTAGACTTCATGGTAGTTTTAAGCAAAATGCTAAAAGCAAATCTAAGACTTCGAATCTAACACTTTTCTTTATTATTTTTGGTCTTATGTCTTTAGCATGGTATTTTTTATATCGATAAAATCCCGCTCTTCTTAAATGTCAGATATTATTAAATTGCTACCAGATAGTGTAGCTAATCAAATTGCTGCGGGAGAGGTTGTGCAGCGACCAGCTTCAGCTGTAAAAGAATTACTCGAAAACTCAATAGACGCAGGTGCTAGCGAGCTAAAATTAATAGTTAAGGATTCTGGTAAAACATTAATCCAAGTTATTGATAATGGGAAAGGCATGAGCAACACAGATGCAAGAATGAGCTTTGAGCGTCATGCTACGTCTAAAATTTCTTCTGCCGATGATTTATTCAATCTTAATACAAAAGGTTTTAGAGGAGAAGCACTATCTTCAATTGCTGCAATCAGTCAGGTTGAGCTTAAAACGAGGCGAGAAATAGATGATCTTGCTACTATAATAAAAATTGAAGGCTCCAAAATAAAATCACAAGATGTATGTTCAGCACCTGTAGGAACAAGCATCTCTATAAAGAACTTATTTTTCAACATACCAGCGCGACGAAATTTCCTAAAATCTGAAAAAGCTGAAACAAAACATATTGTAGACGAGTTTTTAAGAATTGCTCTAGCTCATCCAGATATTAATTTCACTTTTACACACAATAAAACCACTTTATATAACCTAAGGGCTTCAAGTCTTAAGAAAAGGATTGATTCACTATTTGGATCGAAAACTAACGATAAATTCTTCCCTATTGAGGAAGATACAGAAATTGTTTCGCTGATAGGTTTTGTTGGAAAGCCAGAATTTGCAAAACGCAGACGTGGAGAACAGTTCTTCTTTGTAAATGATAGATTTATAAAAAGTTCATATTTAAACCACGCAGTAAGCACAGCATTCGAAGGATTACTCCCTCCAGATAGTTTTCCTTCATATTTTATTTATTTAGATATCGACCCCAAGTCTATAGATATCAACATTCATCCAACAAAAACAGAAATAAAATTTGATGATGAGCGCAGTATTTACGCAATATTGCGATCAACAATAAAGCACTCTCTTGGACAATACAATATTTCGCCTTCTCTAGATTTCTCAATTGATAGAAACTTAGATGAGGAATTAATGAAGCCATCTAGCAACTTTGCTCAGCCAACAATTGAGGTAGACCCAGACTACAATCCCTTTCAAAATGACGCTACAAATTCGGGCAAATCATATTCGGGCCAAGCTTCGTATAAAAAGCCAGACACTAAAGGATGGGACTCTCTATATAGTGGCTTAGAGAATCTATCTCCTGACGACTCTTTTATTGTTAGTCCAACAAACGATATAGAGTCATCGAACATAACATGGGAAGAAGAAACTGAACAAGCGAAATTAGGTAGCGAATCATCTTTCGAACATAAAAGTGACATTCATTTTCAGCTGCACAAGAAATATATTCTAAGCCACGTTCGTTCGGGCATGCTTACAATAGACCAGAATAGAGCACACGAAAGAATATTATACGATTATTTTTACAACAACATAACTCAAGATAATTTTGCGAGTCAACAACTCCTTTTCCCCATTGAGGTAGAGATGAATGAATCGCAATGGGCTTTACTCCAACAAGTTCTCCCTGATTTAGAAAAAATAGGATATTCATTTGTTGGGTTTCAGAACAATACTGTTACAGTAAGCGGAATCCCTATAGAATTTAGCGAAAGTGATTCTAAGAATATGATCGATAAAATATTAGGAGATATAGAAATAGCCGAGATTGATATTTTCGAAAACAAATTGCATCTTTTAGCCCTATCTTTCGCTAAAACTAAAGCTGTTAAATATGGAAGTACTCTTCAGCAAAGTCAGATGTCAGAGATTGTAAATAAATTATTTGCCTGCGCAAATCCAAATTACAGTCCATCAGGGAAATTAATAACAAACATTATAGACCTAAAAGATTTAGATGAGAAGTTTAATTAGTGACCATAATAAAAGACCATGGCAATATATATAGTTTTCTAAGAGACACTAATTAGAGTTTTTCCAATTTCGTAAAAAATCAATTAGAAAAATAGATTGACTAATCTAAGATTACTAGATTTACAAATTATTGATTTCTCAGAAAAGAAATCGGCAAACAACAAAATTTAAAAAATAATAAATGTCGAATAACTATCAGTCAACAACATTCAAAAGGCTACCTGATGTAATTAAAAATCTTATTATCATCAATGGATTGTTCTTTGTTGGATCAATTGTCTTGAAGAATTTTGGTATCGACCTAATCGAAAAACTAGGGTTATTTCTTCCTGGAAGCATTAATTTCGCACCATATCAGTTTATTACGCATATGTTTATGCACAGTACTGTAAACTATGGCCATATTTTCATGAACATGTTTATGTTGTGGATGTTCGGAAACATGCTTGAAAACATATGGGGTGCAAAACGCTTTTTAACCTACTATATGATTACGGGTTTAGGGGCAGCACTACTCTACAGCGGTGTACATTATATAGAAGCTATGATGTTACAAAGTGAGTTAATTGATGCTGGAATGACTAGCTCAGATCTTGTTAACCTAGTGACAACATCGAGATATGACCCGGCAATATTAAGCAATGTTGGTGAAGATGTTCTAAGAAATTATTGGTTAGCTTACAACACTCCTGTTATTGGAGCTTCTGGAGCCGTTTACGGTGTATTAATGGCATTTGGAATGCTATTCCCTAATATGAAGATATATGTTTACTTCCTTTTTCCGATTAAGGCAAAATGGATGGTGATAATTTTAGGTGCTATAGAATTCTTCCAAGGTTTTCACCCTGATGGTAGTAATGTTGCACATTTCGCACATCTTGGAGGAATGTTATTTGGGTTTTTACTAATAAAATATTGGCAAAAAAAGGGAATGGGAACCTACAGTTAGATTTCCCGAAAAAAAATAACGATCTTAGTATGAATTAATAATGAAATGGAAATATGAATGAGGCTTTAGATAGATTGAAATACGAATTTTCAAAGGGCACTAGTTTAATAAAAATCATATACTTAAATGTTGGTGTTTTTATTTTTATGCTGGTTCTTAATTTTATTCTACGTCTATTTAATGCTGATCAATCATTTATATGGGATTGGTTTTCGTTACATGCTGATGGGATAAGCTTCCTCACTAAGCCATGGACTATATTGACTTACAGTGTTTTTCACAGTGGGTTTGGACATGTTTTTTTCAATATGATTCTTCTATATCTCTCTGGTCAGATTTTCCTCCAATACCTTAGCGAGAAACAGCTCTTTAGTTTATATTTTTTGGGAGTAATTGTTGGTGGTTTATTCTTTGTAGTTGCGATAAACCTCTTTCCTTTATTCGACAATCCTATTTCACACTACAGGATTATAGGTGCATCGGCGGGAGTAATGGCTGTTCTGATTGCTATTGCCACCTACGTCCCTAATTACACTGTAAGACTGTTTTTAATCGGCAATGTAAAACTCTGGCAACTTGCTGCCTTTTTTATATTCTTAGATTTTTTAAATTTCACATCAGATGGCAATGAAGGTGGCCACCTATCACACATAGGGGGTGCTATAATTGGTTACATCTATGCAAAGCAACTTAGAAACAATAAAGATATCGGAAATTGGTTGAATAATATTTTCGAGAACATTAGCAAACCATTCTACAAAAAGAAAAACCCTTTCACCAAGGTATACAGGAATGATAAGCCCCGAAACGACTATGACTACAATATGAGTAAGCGTGACGAGGAAGAAAAAATTGACGATATTCTAGGCAAAATTTCTAAATCAGGTTACGAAAGTCTCAATTCTGAGGAAAAAGATTTCCTATTTAGAGCAGGTAAAAAATAAAAGAAACAAGGTTTAAGGAGTATGAAAAAATTAGGCTTTTTTGGTAAATTATTCTACATCATTAACATATTCTTCGGATTGTTACTGTTGTTCAGTTATTTTGTGCCAATGATTCCACCAGGAACCATACCATTCATTGCTACTCTAAGTCTTTTAATGCCAGTATTAATGATTATTAATGTGATTTTTGCTATCCTTTGGATAATGAAACTCAATATTAGATTTACCTTTTCGTTATTAATTCTAGTTCTAGGTATAAATCATATCGACTCTTTTTTCAGATGGTCGAACAGTGAATTTGTTGGAAGTGAGGATGTAAAAGTTATGACATTTAACGTGAGGATGTTCAATACTTTCGGATGGATAAAACACGCAAATATTTCTGAAGACATTTATGATCTAGTGAAAAGCGAAAATCCAGATGTGGTTGCTTTTCAGGAATATCATGAAATGAAGAATTTTGATATTGGCGACTATGAATATGATTATTTCTATTATCCTGGCAAAAAGAAGTATTGGGGGCAAGCTATGTTTTCTAAACATCCAATTATTGCTAATGGGAGAGTTGACTTTCCTTCAAAATCTAACAGTGCAGTTTTTATTGACGTAGATGTTAATGGTACAAAAATTAGAGTATACAGTGTTCACCTCGAAACATTGAGTTTAAACACAAATGACCTCGATATAGATAAAGCTTTCGACGTAACTGATTCGTCCAAAAGCATAGGGCAAAATATAACATCTATTGCCTCAAAAATAGACAAAGGCTTTGGTCGTCATGGCGAGCAAGCTGATATATTAAGAGAACATATTAATTCATCGCCATATCCTGTAATAGTTATGGGAGACTTCAATTCTAGTGCATTTTCATACGAATACAGAGAAATTAGAGGAGATTTAATAGACGCTTTTGAAGTTGGTGGAAAAGGATTTGGAAGAACTTATGATTTCAAATACTTCCCACTGAGGATTGACTTTATTCTTGGCGATCCAAACTTTAGAGTTGTAGATTTTAAAACTTTCAATAATAGATCATTATCAGACCACTATCCAATAACTGCATCATATAAAATAAGATAATGATTAGCGATAAAATATCACTTAGAGCTTTAGAACCTGACGATCTAAGTTTTCTATATATGGTAGAAAACAACATCGACAATTGGCAAGTTTCAGAAACTACTATGCCTTTCTCAAAATACCTCCTTCATCAGTATATTGAAAAAATTGATCAGGATATTTCAAACACAGGACAGCTAAGATTGGTAATCACAGACAATTCAACAAAAGAAGCTGTTGGATTAATAGATCTATTTAATTTTGATTCAATCCATAAAAGATGCGCTATTGGAATAATAATAAACAATGATTCACGAAACCTAGGTTTTGGTCAGGAGGCATTAGAATTACTCATTACATACTGCAAATACACATTAAACCTTCATCAATTATATTGCGATATACAATCTAACAACAACTCTAGTATTAATTTTTTTGAAAATAATGGCTTCAAAAAAACAGGGATTAAGAAAGATTGGCATCTAAGTAATAAGACATATATCGATGTTTTATTCTATCAAAAATTACTGTAACTATTTACACGAGTTCAACTCTATCATCGAACTGAGGATACTTTTAATTTATACACTATAGTTAGCCACATAGCTTACCACAACTATTGAAAACACGATAAGCATAAAAACATTTTGCCAAAGAGCTTTCTTTTTATGTTGTAAAAACTTGGCCCAAATTATAGATGTTGGCAAGAATAAAATAATCAATTCCTGTCCATTTGTATGTGTGCCGAACATAGCTATTATCACTCCAATAAACAAGGCTAAATAGGTCATTGAATAGCCTTTGCGTGTATCTAATTTATGCAAATTAATATTACTAGAATATTCAAAAATTGCGAATATTGTAATAAACATATATGTCCCCCAAACAAGCGCAACCCACTTAGAATCATAAAAATGATTTTCGCGAAACTGAAATGAGTGAATAAAAAACCTATCAAAATACTCAGGTAGCTGGTCAAAAACAAAATACCCCGTAAACAACAAGTAATATGGTATTAATACACCAAGCAAAGGCAATAACCACTGCCTCCAATTATCGGCACCATAAATAATAATCCCAAGGTAAATCAACACTATATACAGTAAAGAATAAGGGTAAACAACAGCAGCCATTCCGATAAACAAGCCCGCATTAAACAATTTCACAGTCATCTTTTTATGCTCGTGAAGGCTCAATAAATTTTTAAGGGATAGAACCACAAAAAATGTGGCCACCAAAATTGGATTTAAAATTACAATTGCAGGATATGAAGCAACTAAAAGAACAAAAAACAGTAGGGCAAACGAATTTTTCCTTGTAATAGCATTATCATGGACTATATAGTTCACTAGTATAGCCAAGGATAAAACAATAAATGTTGATAAACTAACAGCCATCACATCACCCAAATATGGAAAATAGCCATGAATAAGATACTTATCCTGATATTCAGGAATGCTAAAGTATACATAAAAGCTACTAGCAACGACTCCTAGCAACAATAGGTACAAAACTATTACCGTAATTGGTCTAGTATTATCAAAAACTCTAACTAGCATAAATCTATCCTTTTTTTATCTCTATAACTTGAATAACCTCGTCGATATCTACAATTTTCACATCTCGATAATAAAATTTTATTATCTCTTCATATGAATATCCTCCCTCTGCCATATATATAGCGCCAACTTGCGACAACCCTACTCCATGACCGTAGCCTTTACCGGAAATTAAGACCTTATTACCTTTTTCTGAAATATCAAAATATGTTGATTTCAGTTTAAATTTTGCTCTAATTTCTTTTAGTGGTATTCTCACCTCTTCGAATATAAAATCAGCTTTTCTATTCTCTTGTTTAAAGTTTAGAATAGCTATTTTATATCTATTGTCATTTTTATACTTAGGAGCTCGGGCGTAAAAATAATAAAGAAACTTGTCTTTTGGAATCTCTACAACCCAAAAAGTACTATGATCTGTTTTATTTACGCTATATGGATCTCTAATAGCCTGTAAGTATGGAAGATTTTTTACCCACACATATTTTGCTTCAGAAGTTTGACCACCACTATTTGCATGAAAAACGGGGAGAATAAGTCTATTATCGCTGTCAACAACAACTCTATCCTTAGTCATCGCAACAGCTTTTAAAATTATATCATCTTTTACATAATAGCTTTTAGAAAAATATACTTGGCTTCTAACATCGTCAGTCAAGTTGTACCCTTCATTAATAAATTTATTATAATTTTTCATGGCGTATGTTCTCGCTAGTATTGCCTGAGCCTTATAGAACTCTAAACTTCCCTGACTCCCAACCTCCGACTCAACAACGCCTGCAACATAACTCTCTAAGTTCACGCTGTTTACCACCTCTAGATTTTTATTGTTAGGATAAAGGATTATGGAGCCATCATAGAACCTTTCTCTACGATTTCCGTATTTAATTATAAATGAACTACTATCGTTTGATGCTTTTAAATATAGCCTTGAGTATTTTCCTAACCTATTCTTATTGTGCGCTATAGAAATCTTATCATTATTCAGCTTAAAATAAAAAGTGCTTTTCAATACATCTGAAGAATGCACCCTTGCAAGAGTGTCCACAAGTATGCCATCTTTACTCTGCGCCAAAACGAAATAGTCGCCATGAGCAATACGGATAGTAGCTTTTGTTCCAAAATAACTTGAAAACAGCCTCACGTTAATATCTCCTAGCTGTTTTGCACTCGAAAAACTAACAGCAAAAACACTAAGAAATATGCTAAAAAAAAATCTATTCATTCAAATACTTGTACATTAATTTTGCTGTATTCTCAGACGCTCCAGAACCTCCTAAGATATTAATCAATTCATCAAAGCTACTCAACATTTTTTCTCTACCATCGCCCTCTAGAATATATTTCAATTCTATCGAAAGCCTTTCAGTATTAAAGTCTTCTTGGATAAGCTCTGTTACAACTTCAGAATCCATTATAAGATTAACAAGTGAAATGTAATCGATTTTCACCAATTTCTTACCTATAAAATAAGAGATAAAGTTGGCCCTATAACATACAATCTCAGGCACTCTAAACAATGCAGCTTCCAATGTTGCAGTGCCGGAAGTTACTAGGGCAGCTTTAGAAACTTGAAATAGGTCGTAGGTTCTATTGCTAATAAATTTTACCTGATCATCCTTTATAAATTGATTGAAGAAATCGAAATCCAAAGAAGGCGCTCCAGCAATTACAAACTGATAATCCTTAAAACTATCTTTTACGCTTAGCATCAATGGAAGTGATTTAGAAATTTCTTGTTTTCTACTCCCTGGCAGCATGGAAATTATCGGTCTATCATCTAAGCCAAACTCTTTTTTAAAAGCTTCTATATCTGTCTTCTCAGAATCATCAATAGCATCAATAAGTGGGTGTCCAACAAAATCAACATCAAAATTGTGCTTTTTATAAAAATCTTTTTCAAAAGGAAGGATCACAAACATTCTATCGACATTTTTCTTTATCGATTTAATACGCCCCTCTTTCCAAGCCCATATCTGTGGGGAGATATAATAGAACACTTTTATCCCTTTGCTTTTCGCAAACTCTGCAATTCGCAAATTAAACCCAGGATAATCAATAAGTATTAAAACATCAGGTTTATATTCGAGAATATCCTTTTTGCAGAATGATATGTTCCCCATAATTGTACGAAGATTCATTGCAACCTCAGCAAAACCCATAAAAGCTAAATCACGATAATGCTTTATAAGTTTTCCACCATTCTCGGCCATCAAATCCCCACCCCAGAATCTAAAATCAAAATTTTGATCTTCCTTTCTAAGGGCTTTCATCAAATTAGCTCCATGTAAATCACCAGAAGCTTCACCCGCTATTATATAATATTTCATATTCTTCCTAATTGATTAGCTTAAAGCAATTTTGTAGCGACTACTACAAGAGACAAAAGTATTGTTGCCAATAAAACTCCTCTTCCCGCAAAATATTTCTTATTATTTAAAAAAAGATATAGAATCAGCATATTCGCCATTGCTGAAAGGCTGAGAACTTCGCTATACAAGCTTCCTTGTACAACAAGTGATGCAGCTTTCTCAACGCTATAACTAGTAAATATCAGAACCCATATTACAAAACCAATTGGAGGCATTAGCAAACCAGTAATAAAACCAATCAACATCTCCTTTTTATTAATCATTATCCCACGAATTAAGTTCCTGAATAGCGTGATAAGCAGTTAAATCGTACTGTACAGGCACAATAGACACATAAGAATTTTCTAAGGCCCACTCGTCTGTATCTTCACCCTTATCTAGATTTACAAACTTTCCCGTTAACCAAAAATATGTCCGTCCTCTAGGGTCAATTCTTTTATCAAACTCTTCCTCCCAAGTAGCCTTTGCCTGTCTGCAAATTTTCACACCTTTAATCTCGTCATAAGGAAGTTTAGGAATATTTACATTCAAAATAACCCCATTTGGCAGACCATTTTCCAAAGTATTTTGAACAATTTTCTTTACAAATGGTTTACAATGCTCAAAATTTGCATTATCTGAATAATCCAAAAGAGAAAATCCTATAGAAGCCACTCCTTCCATCCCTGCCTCTATTGCTGCTGACATCGTTCCTGAATAAATAACATTAATTGCAGAATTTGAACCGTGATTAATCCCAGATACACACAAATCGGGTGTTCGCGGAAGTAATTCACTAATTGCAATTTTTACACAATCAGCAGGTGTACCACTACACGAGAACTCTTTCTGAGGTTCATCCCCAGAGTTAATTTCTTCAATATGCAAAGTTGAATTAACAGTAATAGCGTGCCCCATTGCAGATTGACCTTTGTCGGGTGCTACTACCCAAACTTCACCACATTCATTCATTACAGAAATTAAATTCCTAATTCCAGGAGCATTTATACCATCATCGTTGGTAATTAATATTAATGGTTTATTTTTGTGCATAATAATTATTCTAGAAAATCATCATTTAATATACTGATGTAGTAATAACACTTACATATTCTCAGTTTAACGCAAAATTACACAATACTATTTACCTAAATGACAATAATTGACTAAGATATTGCGTTATATATTGTTGTTTAGTAGTTTTTCTTATTTTTGTGCTTGGAAGAATATATTTAGAAATTAAAAGAAAGAGAATGAATAAAATCCTAAAACTTACCATAATACTGTCTTTAGTAGTCGGAATTGGTGCTGCATATGGCTTTTACAAAAGAAAGCCAGATAAAGATAGAGTTCTACTAGAGCTAATTCAATATGTTTTGGAGGAGGGACATTATAGTCCTAGCGAGCTCGACAATGAGTTTTCAATGCGTTTTTATGATGATTATATCAAAAATTTAGATTACTCTAAAAGATATTTTCTTCAATCTGACATTCATGAGTTTGAACCATTCAACACTCTAATTGATGATCAGCTGAAATTTGGAGACTTAACATTTTTCGATTTAACATTTCAGAGAGTTTCAAAAAGGATTGAAGAGGTTAAAACCATCTATACTGAAATATTAAGTAAGCCAATGGATTTCTCTAAGAAAGAGTTCCTAGAGTCTAATGTTGATAGTTTAAGCTTTGCAAAAGACAGATCCGAGCTAGAGGATAGATGGAGATTATACTTAAAATACAATGTTCTTGTTAGAATCTCCGACGCTCAAGATACTCAAGAAAAAGAATTGAAGGATGACCCTAATTTCGAAGTAAAAAGCTTCGAGGTATTGGAGAAAGAAGCTAGAGCTGCTGTTCAGAAAACTTTTGATGGATGGAACGAAAGATTGACTGACTTGGACAGAGATGACTGGTTTTCAGTTTATCTAAATGTTCTTACTGCTCAGTTTGATCCGCATACAACATATTTCGCACCACGTGACAAAGATAGATTCGACCAAGATATTTCAGGCCATTTAGAAGGAATTGGAGCTAGGTTGCAAGCAAAGGATGGCTTTGTAACGGTTATTGAAGTAATTGGCGGAAGTCCTTCGTGGAAACAAGGAGATTTAGAGGTTGAGGACAAGATTTTGAAAGTTGCTCAAGACAAAGATGAGCCTGTAAGTATAGTAGGGATGAGGCTTGATGATGCTGTTGACTTAATAAAAGGGAAGAAAGGTACAAAAGTTAGGCTATTTGTAAAGAAATTAGACGGTAGTAAAAAAGAAATTCCAATTACAAGAGATGTAGTTGAGATTGAAGAAACTTTTGCTAAAAGTTCCATTATTGATAGAAACGGAACTAAATTTGGTATAATTCACCTTCCTAAATTCTATATAGACTTTAAAGACAGAGATGCTAGAAATGCAGGTGATGATGTTGAAAAAGAAGTTAAATACCTGAAAAATGAAGGTGTAAAAGGAATCATCCTTGACTTAAGAAATAATGGTGGAGGATCTTTACAAACTGCGGTTAAAATGTCAGGTCTGTTCATAAATGAAGGTCCAATAGTTCAGGTAAAATCTAGAGATAAGGCACCTCAGATTTTAAAAGACGAAAATGCTGATATTCTTTGGGATGGTCCACTAGTTGTGTTAGTTAATGAGTATTCTGCATCGGCATCAGAAATTTTGGCCGCAGCACTTAAAGATTACGGAAGAGCAGTTATTGTTGGAAGCAAACACACCTACGGAAAGGGTACTGTTCAGAATATTTGGGATTTAGATAAACTAATAAATCCTAGACTTGAGGTTAAGCCATTAGGATCTTTAAAATTAACTATACAGAAATTCTATAGAATTAACGGAGGTGCAACACAGTTGAAAGGAGTAGAGTCTGACATAGCATTACCAGACAGACTTAGCTACCTCGACATAGGTGAGAAGCAACAGGAGAACCCAATGCCTTGGGATACAATTTCGCCATTAAAATATAAGAAATGGCATTTAAACAGAGATTTAGATGATATAAAATCTAAAAGTTCTAAAAGAGTTTCTAAGTCTGAGCAATTTAAACTTATAGACGAAAATGCTATCTGGCTAAAAAATAGACGAGAAAACGAAAGAGTAGCTTTAGATATAGAAGGCTTCAAAAAGGAAAATGATGAATTTGAAAAAGAAGTTTCTAAATTCAAACCTTTGAGCAAATACGATAATAAATTAACATTCGAATCACTGCCAAATGAGTTAAAACTCATAGAGCAAGATTCTGTGTTTGCAATGAAGAGAGAGAGATGGCATAAAGCACTTAAAAAAGATGCCTACGTTGAAGAGGCTGTAAACATTTTAAACGACTTGAAATAAACAAAGTTAGGCTAACAAACTAATAAAGGCTATATCAAAGAAATTCTCTTTTGATATGGCCTTTTTTTATCTATACACTTTACTATAAGACAGACTAACAATCTCGTGTAAGATATTATAATTAGTTCTATTAGACGATATAACCTAGAAATTTAGCATAAAAAAAGCCTATCACATGGTGATAGGCTAATCTTTTGAAACGTGAAGTGTGCTAAAATTAAATAACTTTAACGCTCACTGCATTCATTCCTTTTTTTCCTTCTTTTAATTCAAATTCTACATCGTCACCCTCGCGGATTTCGTCAACTAAACCTGAAATGTGTACGAAATGTTCTTTGTTAGAACCTTCTTCTGTAATAAATCCAAAACCTTTAGACTCATTGAAGAATTTTACTGTGCCTTTACTCATTTTACTCTTAATTTATTTTTTAATAAAGGACAAAAGTATACAAATAAATCTACCTAGCATTATTAAATTATATTTTTTTCATATCGCTCTAAAATATAAAATAGTAATTAGTTCCACAATCCTTATTCTAATGAGCTTTTAGAATAAACTATAAGGATTTCTAGTTTGTCATTTGGGATCATCCAATGATTTGTTTTTGGTGGAATTTTACATACATCTCCTTTACGTACGGCTATTTCATCCTCCCCAGAAACAATTATACCATCTCCCTCAATAACGTAACAAATCTCCCACTCATTGTGAACATGTCCTCTCCCCTCTCTTTCGAAAGTTAGAAACTCAGACACAATTCTATTATCTCTTTCCAAAAGCACTTCTAATGTTCCGAATGATGTCTTTTTCTTCATAATCGTAAATAAAAAAGCTCTACAGTATATCAATATGAAATAGTGTAGAGCTTTGAATCTATAAATAATAATAATATTCTAATCGTTCAGCTTAAGTACCGCCATAAATGCAGATTGGGGTACTTCTACATTTCCAATTTGACGCATCTTTTTCTTACCTTTCTTTTGCTTTTCAAGAAGCTTACGCTTACGAGAGATATCACCACCATAACACTTAGCCGTAACGTCCTTTCGCAGGGCTTTAACAGTTTCACGAGAAATAATTTTTGCTCCAATTGCAGCTTGAATTGCAATATCGAACTGTTGGCGTGGAATAAGTTGTCTAAGCTTTTCACAGATTTTTTTACCAATAGTATAGGCATTATCCTTATGGATTAATGCAGATAATGCATCTACATTATCGCCATTTATAAGTATATCAACTTTCACCAATGTCGACTCTTTCATTCCTATTGGAGAATAATCGAAAGAAGCATAGCCCTTAGATATCGTTTTCAGTCTATCGTAGAAATCAAATACTATCTCAGCCAAAGGAAGGTGAAAAGTCAGCTCTACTCTATCTGTTGTTAAATAAACCTGATTGCGCATTTCCCCACGTTTCTCTATACAAAGTGAAATAACAGGTCCAACAAAATCAGATTTGGTAATAATAGAGGCAGTAATGTATGGCTCTTCTACCCTATTCAGAATAGTAGATTCAGGCAAATCAGTTGGATTATTAACCTCAATAGCTACATCAGGTGATTTATTCAAGAAAGCTCTATAACCAACGTTTGGCATAGTTGTAATAACAGTCATCTCGAACTCGCGCTCAAGACGTTCTTGAACAATCTCTAGGTGAAGCATTCCAAGAAAACCACAACGGAAACCAAAACCTAAGGCAGCCGATGATTCGGCCTGATATGTTAAAGAGGCGTCATTCAACTGCAATTTTTCTAGTGCAGCTCTAAGCTCTTCAAAATCGTCATTCACAACAGGGTAAATACCAGCAAAAACCATTGGTTTCACATCTTCGAAACCATCAATAGCTTCTTTTGTTGGATTTTCAGAACTTGTAATAGTATCTCCAACTTTTACTTCTAGTGGTTCTTTAACCCCCGAAATAATATATCCTACATCTCCAGTACCAATAGTTTTACGAGGAACTTGATTCAATTTCAAGGTGCCAATTTCATCAGCAAAATACTCTTTCCCAGTAGCCATGAATTTTACTTTTTCTCCCTTTCTCACTGAACCATTCATCACGCGAAAATAGGCTTCGATTCCTCTGAACTGATTGTAAACTGAATCGAAGATTAATGCTTGGAATGGGGCATCTGGATCACCTTCTGGTGCGGGTACTCTCTCTATTATCGCATCTAGTATTTCCTTTACTCCAAGGCCAGTTTTAGCACTTGCTCTAATCACATCTTCAGGACGACAATCAATAAGGTTTACTATATCGTCAGTAACTTCTTCAGGGTTTGCACTCGGAAGATCTACTTTATTTAAAACAGGAATTATCTCTAAATCATTTTCTAAAGCTAGGTACAGATTAGAAATAGTTTGTGCCTGAATACTCTGTGCAGCATCAACAATCAAAAGTGCTCCCTCGCAAGCAGCAATAGATCTAGAAACTTCATAAGAGAAATCAACGTGACCTGGAGTGTCAATCAGGTTAAGAATATATTCTTCCCCTTCGTACTTATACTCCATTTGTATAGCGTGACTCTTGATAGTAATTCCACGCTCACGCTCAATGTCCATATTATCAAGCAGTTGATTTTTTCTATCTCTGTCGGCAACTGTACTTGTATATTCTAACATCCTGTCTGCCAAAGTGCTTTTACCATGGTCAATATGTGCAATAATGCAAAAATTCCTGATTTTCTTCATTCCTCAAATTTGATTTGCAAAATTACTCATTAAATATGTATACACAAAATGAATATTTAGAGGAGTTTTTACAAGATGATAAACTATAAAACATCAATGACAACAACGCTCCAGGGAATAAAACTACTTTAAACTCTCTCCTTTTCTATTTTCCCACACAGAGTAAATAAAGAACATTAAGGCAAAAGACATGACTACAGAAAAAATAATGGAATTAGTAGAAGGGCTCTCAAAGTCTATTTCAGACATATTATTGGAGTTTTGCGAGATAAACACAAGCAAACTAGCATTATTAACAAAATGGGCTATTATTGAAACCCAAATATTTTGCGTATAATAATATATATATCCCAAAATTAAACCAAGAAATAATATTGGAAGAAATCCTTGAATATTAAAATGAATCATGCCAAAGATCAAAGAACTTATAAAAATTGAAAGGTGTGGCTTTTTGCTAATTGTAATCAAATAATTTTGAACGAGTCCACGAAAGAAAAACTCCTCACTAATGGCTGGAATTACAGCTATTACAAGCAAATTAATCGCTAACTCGGTATTAGAATGTGATTGTGTAATTAAACTAACCTTCTCAGACAATAATATCGACATATCCATAAGATAAACACCTATATCTCCCAGAAAACTAAAATCTACTGTACTATTAATATATGCAAACCACGAAACAGTAGGTTTTAACATAAACATCAAAATAATTGAGGCAAAAACAAGAGAGAATGATAAGCTGTATGAAGAAAAATGAAATGTTGACCGTTTATCCAAAAGATACTTAATCAATAATGAAGGCACTAGAAATATGCCGATTGTTTGAAAAGGTTGATTAAATCTATAAAATGTAATTTCATCACTTACAGACAGAGATGATACAGAGAAATCTGGACTAAATACATTGATGCCGAGAAATAGTAATGACAAAACTTTCCCCAGAGCATCAAAAGTGAGTGCACTAACAATTACAATCACTAAAAAACTCAGGACTTTATTATTTCTAAATATTTCTAACAAGCTAAACATAGTGTTATTTAAACCCTAACTTTTCCTTCATCACTCCCCAAACAAAAGTACCTATAACAGCAGAAACTAACCCAATGATTATATCCTTCTGCCCAAAGGTTGGATCATTAAAGTAATCAACGCCTATAGTTAGCACTGCTAAAAACAATAAAACTCTAAAATCAAATTTTTCAAGTAAACCCATGATCAAAATCAATAAAACTCATATGTTATGTAAGAAGCAAACATAATAAAAAAAAGTATATGAGTTGCCCAACACTTCAAGTGTTAGAATAATTATTCACACAAAGTTTATTCAATTATGCGATTATGTAATTACAATAGTTCTTTTTGTAAATTTGCAGTCTAAATAATTGAAACATGAAGATTGACGATATAGAATTAGGTAAGTATCCACTTTTTTTAGCACCGATGGAGGATGTAACAGATCCGCCATTCAGAAGGCTTTGTAAACAATTTGGTGTAGACATGCTTTATACTGAGTTCATTTCGTCGGAAGGATTAATCAGAGATGCTGTTAAGAGTAAGGAAAAACTAGATATTTTCGACTACGAACGACCTGTTGCCATACAAATATTTGGTGCTGATGCTGATGTGATGGCACAAACAGCTAGAATTGTTGAAACAGCCAAACCAGATATCATCGATATTAATTGGGGATGTCCGGTAAAAAAAGTTGTTGCAAAAGGTGCTGGATCTGCAATACTAAAAGATATTCCAAAAATGGTAGAGGTCACTAAGGCCGTTATTGAGGCTACAAATTTACCTGTTACTGTAAAAACTAGACTCGGTTGGGATGCGCACAATATTGTTATTAATGAAGTTGCCGAACGGATGCAGGAAATTGGAGTAAAAGCATTAGCCGTTCACGGACGCACACGAGTACAGATGTACAAAGGCGAAGCTAATTGGGAACCGATAGCAAAACTTAAAGAAAATCCAAATTTAGAAATTCCTATTATTGTTAATGGAGATATTGACACTCCTGAAATAGCCAAGATGATGTTTGACGAGTACAAGCTTGACGGGGTAATGATTGGTAGGGCAGCAATTGGCAATCCATGGATATTCAGAGAAGTGAAGCACTTTATTGAAACTGGAGAACACCACGCCCAGCCAACAATGACAGAAAGAGTGAATGCTGCTAGAAACTTATTAGAATGGGAAATAGCATGGAAAGGTGAAATACTAGGGGTTAGAGAAATGAGACGACACTACACTAACTATTTCAAAGGACTTCCGAATATTAAGGAACACAGGATGAAACTTGTAACAGAAGACAATCCAGAAAATATTTACCGAGAACTCGATGTGATTTTGGATAAATATATTGACTTTTTTAAATAAACAAAAAGAGGCTACCAAATAATGGTAGCCTCTTTCATATACTTTGTGATAATATATCTACTTTAAGACTTCTTAACATTAGATCCGATAAGGGCGAAAAATACTAAGTAAGACAAACTAGCAATAATTAACCAATAAGACTGCATATAACCAATACTATCTGCAAGGGCTCCTTGTACTGCTGGTAAAATTCCTCCACCAACAACCATGGTCATAAACAAACCAGAAGCGATGGCAGTATATTTCCCAAGACCTTCAGTTGCAAGGTTAAAAATATTTGGCCACATAACTGAAGTTGCCAATCCTGCTAGCACTAAAAACATAATCTTAATTGGTATTTCCTGTAAAACTACGCTCAATGAAGAGTTAATCACAGGAAACTTAATAGTACTTTCTGGGCCATACATTGCACCAAAAATAAGAACTAATCCAAGAGAAGAAACAGCAGTAAGCATTACTTTACTCGATACTTTTCCAGCTATTAAACCTCCAAGAATTCGACCAATAAGCATCAGAAACCAATAAGTACCTATTATGGATCCTACAACACCAGTATCCATTCCTAATCCATTAACCTTATCTGCCATATATAAGTAAGCTGTAGACTGAATTCCTACTTCTATACCTACATATATAAATATCGCTACTAAACCAAATCTAAAGTGAGTAAAAGATAAGGCTCCTTTAATATCTTCTTTAATATCAGACTCTTCTGCTGTTTCATTTGGTTCAGGAATATCAACAAAATAAAGAACTAAGAAAGTTAAAGCAAAAATCGCCATTGCCACAAAAAGAGCAGGGCTAACATCAGAAATTTGAGGGTTTGCAATCTGTCCAACAAGTATACCCGCAAAAATCGGAGCAATTGTACCTCCTGTTGAGTTAAGTGCTCCTCCAAAAGTTAAAAGTTGATTTCCTTTTTTACCCCCACCACCAAGAGTGTTAAGCATTGGATTTACAACAGTATTTAACAAAGTCATAGAGAATCCAGAAATAAAGGCACCACTTATATATACGAAAAAGCTACCCAAGTAACCTGAGCCTAGTGTAATAGAAACACCAATAAAACCAACAGCTACAGCAATAAGTGCTGTTTTCTTATATCCAATTTTACCAAGTAAAATTCCAGCTGGTAAACCCATCACCAAATAAGCGATAAATGTAGCCATATTTCCCAAAAGTGATTCGAAATTTGACAAGCCAAACTGTCCCTTAACAACGTTAGCAAAAGGTGTTTGGATGTTTGTAACGAAAGCAATCATAAAAAATAGCGCAAACATCATAATGATTGGTAACGCATAATTTCTCTTAGAAGTCATAATTGAATTATTTAGTTTTGATTAATTATTCTTTAACTTATTTCTGATTTTAACGTAAAAAAAGACGCTTGAAAAGGCGTCCATTTTTCTGTGTGTGAAAATAACAATTATCTTGTTATTAGTATGCTAATAGATTATTTTTATTTTATTTTATACTGAAAAGAAGATTAACCCCTTTTCAACGATTTGGTTGCGATAAAATCTTTTAGGTAAAAAGGTTCGAAATATGCAGAATCTTCAAATTGGCTAGAATTAAACATTTTTTCGGAAAGTTCTCCCATATCTTTTGCTGATGGAAATATATTGTCTACAAACTCGGCATTTTCGTGCTTAATAATATCTTTACACTTATCGGCACCATCGCCAAAGAATAAAACTTTTCCTTTTTCTAAGTATTCTGAATATGAATTTTCATCAATTATCTCAGCCTCAGTTTTTCTAATTTCTAATAAGTCTTTATCGAAAACACTTGCATAAACCTCCATTCTACGGGCATCTAACATAGGCACTAAAATGAAATCTTTTCCTTTTTGGCTGTTTGCTAATGACTTGAGAGTTGGAATAGCAATGAGAGGAATT
>JAGLEB010000127.1 GCA_023145275.1 Flavobacteriales bacterium
AAAGAAAGTACACTTAAGCCAACACCAGCGTAGAATGGTAATTGCCAGTTAGTCATCCACATCATTCCACCTACAAAAGGAATAACTACCGCTGCTATATGGTTTATCGCAAAACCAACTGCATTCGAAGGAGCAATATCTTTTGGATCTGCAATTTTTTGCAAGTATGTTTTTAGTCCGAAACTAAAATTGAAGAAAATATGGTCTAGAATATAGAGTAGTGCTACTCCCCATTTCAGATCCCATTGTGTGTAAGCATAGAAAATAAATATCAATGCGATATATTCAAAACTCAAGACTTTACGCTCGCCAAAGGCATTTATTGATTTTGCAATTAGCGGATTTGCGAAGTAACCAATAATGTTGTTTGCAATAAATAAACCTGCAATTTCTGCTACAGAAAAATTGTATTTATCTACCAATAAAAACACTGCGAAAACTACAAATATCTGCCTACGAGAACCACTCAAAAAATTAAGAACGTAGTAAAGCCAGTATTTTTTTCTAAGGAAAAATTTCTTGTGTTGTTCGTGAGTTTCATCAACCTTAGGCTGATTTATAAGAAGATAAATACTTCCTGCTACGGTAACTATTCCTATTAATAAAAAATTATATTCAATAGGTAAAACATAAGACATACCAACAATTACACCTCCAACAGCAATATTACTCAAAGACATAACTGCACGTAACTTACCAAAAACAATTGATGAATCTACTTTGTTGAAATTCTGAAGAATTAAAGAAGAACTTGTTGTTTCGAAATAATGAAATCCTACCGACATTACAAATGTTGTAAGTAATAAACCTTCGAAAGAGGGTAGGAGGCCTGTAAACAAAACCCCTATTCCCATTGTTAGCAAACTCAATGCTGACAGTTTTTGTTCTTTAATAAATATCAAGATGTAAATTACTAAGAAAGACAAAAAACCAGGAATCTCTCTTATAGACTGTATTGCTCCAACTTCTAGTCCTGATATGCCAACTACATCAACTCCGAAATTGTTAAATAAAGTTCTCCATCCTTGAAAACCTATTGCAACGAATATCCAAGAAATTATTAGATATCGATATACTTCTTTTTGCTTGTAGTCTGACATTTAATACTTATTTGTATGAGTCGGCAAATGTAGTTTTACTTTTTAGTATTCACCAAATACACTCCTAAAAAAATAGTTGCTGCTGCTAGTATTTCGTGTAACATTAAAGTTTCCTTACCAAGGTAAATAGATGCACCTGTAGCAATAAGTGGTTGCAGATATATGTAGTAACTAACAGTTGATGCTTTTATGGTTTTAAGTGCATAGATATTTAATAGGTAAGCAAAGAATGAAGTAAATACAATTACATAACCTACTCTAAGTAACATATCTATAGGCATGGTACTCCACGAAATTTTCATAAACTCTGTATAACCAAAAGGTACAACAATGAAGAACCCAAATAAAAACACCCATTTAGAAACAGTAATTGGATGGTATTTTTGCATAAGGGGTTTTACAACTACCAGATACATTGCATAGGAAGCTGCATTTATCAATATCATTAAGTTTCCCAACTTAACATTTTCGCCTGTTAAACTAACTTCTTTGCCATAAGCAATAAGAAATATTGCTCCTAGTGCACCAATAATTATTCCAAGTAACTTACGTTTTGTAATTTTTTCTTTTAGAATAATTGCCGCAATTATTAAAACAATTATGGGATTAGAAACCATAATTATTGATGCGTTTATTGGTGTGGTGAAACTAAGTCCTTTGAAGAATAGCATCATGTTTAAACCAACACCAAATAAAGCACTAAGTATTAGTCTAGGAAAATCTTCTTTTGCTACTTTGTCTTTTACAAACAAGCCTAATGTCCAAAACAGAATACTTGCTCCAATTACTCTAACAACAATAAACCCAAATGCTCCTACGTAATTTGGCATTACATCTTTTGCAATCAAATAGTTTAATCCGTAGAAAATTGCAACTAGAGTTAATGCTATGTGTGATTTTAGTTTTGTGCTCAAATTTTTTTTCTGCAAATATATATTGTAAATCACATTTTCATATAGTTTTTAACTTTTTATAATCACCGATGACAATATATTCTCACTACCTTAGTGGTCTAAAAATCATATAGTTATGAAAAATATTTCACTATTATTGACTCTAGTTATATCTCATACTCTCTATTCACAATCATATTTAGGATATTCAGAATCTAATTATTCTGGACTTATTGGTAATAGGTTAAATCCCTCTAGCGTTGCAGACAATAGAGTTAAGTTCGACTTAACCGTTATTGGAGCCAATTTTAATATTGCAAATAATTATTATTATTTTGATATAGGTTCTATTTCAGCAACTCCACCTTTTATATCTGATGATAGTGAGCTTTCTAATGTAGATTTAGAGAATGATGAAGCTATAAAAATGAATTTGCAAACAAACATAGATATTGGACTAATGTTTTCTATCAATGAGAATATTGGTATAGGAATCTACATTAGACCTAGAATTTTGATGTCGGGAGATGGTTTAACTAGTGATTTTATTGAAGAAATACAAAGGTTGTCTACTACAAGTAACTACTCAAATTCTAGTATATCTAATCAAGATATGAACATTACTGCTATGGTTTGGAATGAATATACTCTTAACTATGGACAAGTTATAATCAATAATAAGCAACATTTTTTAAAGGTTGGAATTGACCTAAAGTTACTTCATGGATTAGGTACATATTATACGAAAGTAGATGATTTATCGTACAATTATAATAGTGATTCTGATGTTGAATTTTCAAATGCTAGTGGTGAAATAGAAGTTGCTTATTCAGATGGTTTTAATACTGATGATATTTTTTCAAAAGATGGTAGTCAGCCTTTCGGTTTTGGTTTTTCTTTTGGAGCAGTGTATGAATGGCGCCCACATTGGCAAGATTATCAATATGCCACGGAGGATAGTAATAATAATTGGAGGAGAGACAAAAGTAAGTATAAGTTAAAAGTAGGTTTTGCAGTTACAGATATTGGATCCCTTGATTACGATTTAGGCAAATACTCTACTAAGTTTAAGATAATTAACCCTTCATTTGGTTCTAATGATATACCTTCAGAAGGATTAGAAGAATTACATGATTTTGTGAATGACCCCAATAATGGAATTTTCAAAGCAGAACACCTTCCTTCAACTAGGAAAGTTTCTTTGCCAACAAAAATTAATTTATCAGCTGATTATAATATTATCAGAGGGTTTTATGTCTCGGCATTAAGTAGTATTTCTGTAATTTCATCAACTAACTATTTATCTTTATCAGATTATACTTATTATGCACTTATTCCAAGGTACGAGAGTAAGTTTTTTGACATATCAATTCCTTTAAACTATAGCGATATTACAGGTTTTAATTATGGGCTGAGTTTACGTACTGGAGGCTTTTTTATTGGTACATCTGATTTATCTTCAATTATCCAAGGAGAAAAAATTCAAGGAGCAAATGTGTATTTTGGTATTCGTGTTGCTTTTAAGCATAAATCTCCAAAAGATATGATTACTGAAGAATAGTTAGATATAAGAAAAAAAAATAGGGATTCCGACAATTAGCGAAATCCCTATTTTTATATAAAACTATCTGTCAGCTGTGATCCGTAAGCTAAACTCTATCTCACAATTTCATCTACACCTCTCTGCAACCTCATAAGTGTTTCTTCCTTACCAACCATATCAATTATCTGAAATAAATCTGGGCCTTTACCAGCACCAACCATACATAGTCTTAGCGAGTTCATTATTTGTCCCATATTCAATTCTTTTTCTTGTATCAATGCTGTTACAGCATCGTGAGCTGAATCTCTGTTAAAAGACTCTAAACCTTCTAATACAGCTTTTATATCGGCTATGTGTTGGTTCATTTCTCCTTTCCAACGTTTCTTAATTACTTTTGCGTCGTACTCTGTTGGTGCTTCGAAAAAGAAAGATGATTGTTCCCATAAATCTTTTACGAAAGTAGCGCGTTCTTTAACTAAACCTATAACGTCTTTTACGTATTGTCCTTCTTCTACAATTCCTTTTTCTTGTAATTCTACCTGGAAAAGTTCAGCTATTTCTTCATCTGATTTCAACTTCATCCATTGCATGTTAAACCACTTTGCTTTATCGTGATCAAATCTAGCACCAGACTTGCTAACTTTCTCCAAAGAGAAATCGTTAACTAATTCTTCTAGAGTATAAAGCTCTTTTTCTGTACCAGGATTCCATCCCAAGAAAGCAAGCATATTTATGAAAGCCTCAGGGAAATAACCTTCTTCTCTGTAACCCATAGATGTAGATTCTCCAGTTTTCCACTCAAGTGGGAAAACAGGGAATCCCATTTTATCGCCATCGCGTTTGCTAAGTTTTCCTTTACCTGTTGGTTTAAGTAGGAGTGGGAGGTGTGCAAATTCTGGAATATCCCATCCAAAAGCTCTGTACAACATTACGTGTAATGCCATAGATGGCAACCATTCTTCACCACGAATTACATGGCTGATTTCCATTAAATGGTCGTCAACAATATTTGCAAGGTGGTAAGTTGGCATACCGTCCGACTTAAACAAAATCTTATCGTCCAAAGCAGAAGTGTTAACTTTCATATTGCCACGGATAAGGTCAGTAAGTTCCAACAATTCATCCACTGGCATTTTAAAACGCACAACATATGGTGTTCCGCCTTCTATTTTATTCATCACTTCTTCTTGTGTAAGAGCAAGTGAGTTATTTAATTTACCTCTAACTTCGGCATTGTAAGTGAAAACCTTTTTCTCGGCCTCGTACTCATTACGTAATGCATCCAATTCTTCTGGAGTATCGAAAGCGTAGTAAGCATTATCTGTTTTAATTAAATATTCCGAGTAGTTAGCATATAACTCTTTACGTTCAGACTGTTTGTAAGGACCGAAATTACCACCTACACCTTGACCTTCATTTGGCGAAATACCACACCATTTTAGTGCTTCGATGATATATTCCTCTGCACCTTCAACAAAACGGTTCTGATCTGTATCTTCTATTCTTAAAAGGAAATCACCACTGTGTTTTTTTGCAAACAAATAGTTGTACAATGCTGTACGTACACCACCCATGTGAAGTGGGCCTGTTGGGCTTGGAGCAAATCGAACTCTTACTTTCTTATCCATTATATTGTTTTAAACTTATTGTAAAAATTATCTCATGCTGTGTAAATCTTTACGACCTTTGATCTTTAGGATTTATTAGAATGAGCATTTTTAGTAAATCGTGTGCAAAGGTAATAAAAAAGCGGTTGGCAATGGGCTTTAAGCATTTAGTTTGTAGTTCAGATTAATTCTGGGTAACTTGAGAATGAGAATAATTCAAAACAAGATAAATAGTTTTATCTCTAAGCTTTATTTCTACAAAGCTTTGGAAGGACTTACTGTTTTTGTACTTTTTTTTACTGCCTATTTTCTTATTTATCTTCTGGCTGAATCCGTTTTCTACCTCGATAGCTTTACACGAACCTTTCTATTTTATTTCAGTGCTGTTGTTAGTTTACTGTGGATTGCTTACAAGGTTTTGTATCCTGGTTTCCAAAGTCTCATTCCCTCTTTGCAGATTTCAAAAGATGAGGCTTCTAAAATTATTGGCGATTCTAATCCTGAAATTGATGATAGACTTTTAAATTTACTGCAGTTAGAAAAGCTAGGAGATGATGATCTAGTGTTAGAAAGTATTAAGGTTCTTGAGAAAGATTTGTTCAGGTTTGACTTTCTGAAAGCTATCAACCTAAAAAATTTATTGCTATTTGTAAAACTTATTTCAATACCATTTATCTTTTTTGCTATCATTTCTTTGATAAATTTTGATGGTATTATTGCCAGTCCTACGAATAGAATATTAGCTTTTAAGAAAGACTTCGAAAAACCATTAGGCTTCCGTGTAAACATTATAAGCGATAGTTTAAGGGTTGTTGAGGGCGAAAGTTTTACTCTAAAATTTGTCTCTGATGCTGATAAGTCGCTTCTTCTTTTTGTAGGTGCTGATGTGTTCGAGTTGAATGATTTTAATAATGTTTACAAGCATGTCTTTAAGAAAAACAATAAGTCATTTTCTTTCAGAATAGGGGAGGAGCTAGAAAAATCCTATAATTTCAGATTAGAAGTTATTAAACGACCAAAGATAAAATCTATAAGCCTGCATTCTATAGCTCCAAAATACACCAAAATCGAAGATAAGACTTTTTCTAATTTGGCAAATATTGAGGTTCCTTATGGAAGTGTATTACAATGGAATATTGAAGTGTTTAGTGATGAAGAAATTAAACTTAAGCTTGATTCTACTTTGTTCGAATTTCAGAATAATGCTAATCTCAAGTTTTTTGATATGTCAGTTTATAGATCGACGGATTATTCTATATTAGTTTCAAATGAGCTTCTTAAGAATTATATAAAGCTCAATTACCATCTTGAAGTTGTAAAAGACGAAAGGCCTACTATTGAAGTTCGAAAGCTTCGGGACGATAAGTTCAAAGTTGGGGTTTATAATTTCTATTTGAGGGCTAAAGATGATTATGGAATAACTAGAGTAGGCTATAAGATTTTTGATGAAAAGAAGCTTATTGATTCAAAGTCCTTCCGGGTACGAGATTCAAAATATTCAGAGAAAACTCTTGAGCTAAATACTAACAAACTTAATCTAAGTACTGAGGCTTATGTAAAGTTTTATGTGATCGATAACGATGGTATAAACGGACATAAACTTACTTTTTCTGCGCCATATAGTATTTATATTTTTTCTGATGATGATATTTCAGTACAGAATAGCCTATTGAAAGATTCCTTGACATCTGCCTATAGTGATAAATTGAATGATAAAATCTCTGCTGAAAAGTTTAAGAAAGACTACGATAAAATTGATGCTAAAAATACCGATGAGAAGGAAAAGCTTGGTGAGCTACAAGATAAATTAGAGAAAAGTATCTCTGAGAAAATGGAGCTAAAAAAGAATTTGAATTCTATAAACGATAAAGAATTATTAGCAGAAATTGAGAAAGCAATCTCAGCTCAACAAGAATTACTAAAAGAGATTAGTGAGGCAATGAAGAATTTAGAAGGAGGTGAAAAACAATCTGAAAAACTAGAAGCTAAGAATCAATTTCAAGAGAATAAAACATTGAACTTTTTGCGTAAAATTGCAGCTAATGAAATGTTGAAAAAAATGTCTAGTACTGCTGATGATTTAAAAAAGCAGCTTGATAAATCAAAGGCTAATAATGACAAATTGGACAATGATAAACTGCAATCATCCTTGGATAAGCTAGAGGATCAACTCGAAAATTATTCAAAACTAAAAGGTGATAATTCCTTAAAAGAGGAAGTGAAAAAGGATATTGATAATATCTCAGAGGAGAGTAGCAAAGGTGAGGAATCTGATACTTCTTCTATGGAAGAATCAGCTGAGAATATTTCTAGCAAAATTAAATCTAAGATACCTATGTCTATGTCAGGAGGTGGTTCAGCCTCGCCAGATATTAAAGAGCTAGAGTATTTATTAAGTCAATATTTATCTCTTTCGTTTTCTGAAGAAAGTCTAATTGTTGATTATGATTTTACAGATGTCAATGATCAATTTACTCAATACAATATTTTGAAAACACTTAGTGTAGTTAATACACGTTTGTATAACTTTGCCCTTTCAAATGAAATGGTCTCTAGGCAGAGTTTCGATTTAATTTATCCTTTGCAAACATATCTCGAGAAGATTAGTGAATCATACGAGAGTAATAGTCCTCAACGATTAAATCAACGTCAAAGAGAACTGTTGACAGATGTAAATGGGGTAGTCGATTTTTTGAGTGATTTGCTTGGAGCTTTACAGAATGCTGATGCAAGTGCTAGTGCAAAAGGTGATGGAAATGACCGTAAGCAAGGTACGCCTCAAGATTTGGTAGATGAACAGCAGAAATTAAATTCTCAGTCAAAAAAGGGTGAGGGGCAAGAATTCTCTGACGATGAAATATCTGATATTATTAAGAAGCAGGAGTCTATTCGTAATAAGTTTAATGAGATGAGTGGGGCAAACAAATCGGAGTTCAATAAAGAAGTAGATAACTTAAAAAAGGCCTTACTAAAACAGAAATCTAATAGCGAGATTGTGCGGAGTCAAGATAGAATTTCTAAACTTCTGAAAGATTATAGGGGAGAGGCTAAAGAAGAAGATAAGAAGAGGAAAAGCTCATCGCACAAAGGTGTGAATTACGATGTTATTAATGAGAAATTGATTGACGATAGTATTGGTAGTGAAAGTGAAAAATTAGATAGAGAGAAATTAGATTATAAAGAATTTTACAAGAATATAATACTTGAAAACAAATGATAGATTTTAGTTACGAATTGGATTTTAAACTTGAGAATGAAGAAAAATCTGCTGAATGGATTAGTAAATGTATCGTGGATTTTGGTAAAGAGGAGGGTGAGTTGCAATACATATTTTGCGATGATGCCTACTTGATTAAGCTCAATGTTGAGTTCTTACAGCACGACACATTAACTGATATTATTTCTTTCGACTATGTTATGGGTGATTTAATTTCTGGCGATATATTTATAAGCATTGAGCGAGTAAGAGAAAACGCTATGGATTTAGGGCTTAGTTTTAGTGAGGAGTTAGATAGAGTTTTAATACATGGAGTACTGCATTATATCGGCTTTAAAGACAAGACAGAAGATGAAGCTAAGCTAATGCGTTCAAAAGAAGATTATTGCTTATCTTTGCGCGCTTAAAAAACTATAAATTAGTCTTTTAAGTAATGCTTGTTTCACGTGGAACTATGTTTTTCGTGAACAGCCTAAAAAGTGTTTTTTTAACGTTTCACGTGGAACAAGAGATTTTTGATATGAGTGTTTTTTCTAATATATACGATGTAATTGTTGTTGGTGGTGGTCATGCTGGAGCTGAGGCTGCTGCTGCTGCTGCTAAACTTGGTTCGAAAACTTTATTAGTTACTTTGAATTTTGAGACTATCGGACAGATGTCTTGTAATCCTGCAATGGGAGGTGTTGCAAAAGGACAAATTGTTAGAGAGATTGATGCGCTTGGTGGTTATTCGGGAATAGTTACCGATCATACAATGATTCAGTTTAGAATGTTGAATACATCAAAGGGTCCTGCTATGTGGAGTCCAAGAGCACAATCTGATAGGATTGCTTTTGCAAGAGCGTGGCGTTTGAAATTGGAGCACACCGATAATCTTGACTTGTTTGCTGATATGGTTACGAGTCTTTTAGTTGAAGGAAATAGAGTAGTGGGAGTGAAAACCCAACTGGGAATTGAGATAAAATCTAAGTCGGTAGTTCTTACTAATGGTACCTTCTTGAATGGAACAATACATATCGGTACTAAGCAATTTGGTGGAGGTAGAGCCGGAGAAGCTTCTGCTTTTGGACTTACGGAACAGCTCGTAGATTTGGGCTTTGAGTCTGGAAGAATGAAAACAGGTACGCCTCCAAGAGTAGATTCTCGTTCGTTAGATTTTTCAAAAATGACAGAGCAACCTGGAGATGTCGTGCCTGGAAAGTTTTCGTATTTAGATACTCCTAAACTTGTAGAGCAGTTGAGCTGCTTTACCACTTATACCAATCCAATTGTTCATGATACTTTGCGAACGGGTTTCGATGAGTCTCCAATGTACGCGGGTAGGATACAAGGTGTAGGCCCTAGGTATTGCCCTTCTATTGAAGATAAAATTGATAGATTTTCGACAAAAGATCGCCATCAGATTTTTGTAGAACCTGAAGGAAGAGGGACTATTGAAATGTATGTTAATGGATTTTCTACATCTCTGCCAGTTGATGTGCAGATGGCTGCAATGAGACGTATGGAAGGATTTGAGAGTGTTAAATTGCTACGTCCAGGTTATGCTATTGAGTATGATTATTTTCCGCCTACGCAGCTTACGAATACCTTAGAGACTAAAGAAATAAAGAATCTGTTTTTTGCAGGCCAGATTAACGGAACTACTGGTTATGAAGAAGCAGGGGGTCAGGGTTTGATTGCTGGTATTAATGCTCATAATAAAGTTCGCGATTTAGAAGAATTTGTACTTTCAAGAAGCGAGGCTTATATTGGAGTGTTAATTGACGATCTTGTTACTAAAGGTACCGACGAGCCATATAGAATGTTTACTTCTCGTGCGGAGTATAGAACACTTTTACGTCAAGATAATGCTGATGATAGATTAACCCCTCGAGGATTTGAGATAGGTTTAGCATCAAAAGAAAGAATGGATAGACTAGAAAAAAAGCAGACTGATGTTGCTAGCTTTGTTGGATTTTTAAATAAAACTAGCGTGAAAGCCGAAGAGATTAATCCAATTTATGAAGCTAAGGGAACTGCGATTGTGAAGCAATCCGACAAATTGATTCGTGCAGTCTCAAGACCACAAGTTGACTTAAAAGATATTTTTGGCTTAACTAAAGTAGAGGAGTTTTTAGGTGAAAATGATTTTTCTGATGAGGTATTAGAACAAGCAGAAATTAAGATAAAGTATCAAGGTTATATAGATAAAGAAAAAGCCAATGCCGATAAATTAAGCCGATTGGAAAATATTAGAATACCCCATCAGTTTGATTACGATAAGTTGAAGTCACTGTCATTTGAAGCTCGCCAAAAATTAAATGAAATACGGCCAAAAACAATTTCTCAAGCAAGTAGAATTTCAGGTGTATCACCGTCTGATATTTCGGTATTGCTTGTTTATATGGGACGATAAGAGAAGAGATAAGCTCGATGTTATAAGCTCGAAGGAGTTAAGCTCGAAGCTCGAAGTAAAAAGCTGGAAGCAGTTTGAAAAGATCTATTGGTAGATAGATTAGTATATGTGGCTTTCTAAAGCTTGATTGAATTATTTAGTAAAAGGTGTAATAGTATCTAGTTTCACGTGGAACTATGTGATGTGTAAAGCTCGAAGCTCAAACCGACAAAGGAGGTTCACCGAGCATCAATTGAAAATGGAAGTGCCGGCGAGGTAAAGTGAAAAGCTCGAAGTGAAAAGCTCGAAGCAGTTGAAGAAAGACCTGTCGGTAGATAGGTTGAAATCTGTGGCTATTAAAAGCTCGAAGCTCGAAGTAAAAAGCTGGAAGCAGTTTGAAAAGATCTATTGGTAGATAGATTAGTATATGTGACTTTCTAAAGCTTGATTGAATTATTTAGTAAAAGGTGTAATAGTCTCTAGTTTCATGTGGAACTATGTGATGTGTAAAGCTCGAAGCTCAAACCGACAAAGGAGGTTCACCGAGCATCAATTGAAAATGGAAGTGCCGGCGAGGTAAAGTGAAAAGCTCGAAGTGAAAAGCTCGAAGCAGTTGAAGAAAGACCTATCGGTAGATAGGTTGAAATCTGTGCATATGTGGCCATAAAAGACATAAAGAATGAATCTGATTTCAAATAAAGAATATAAAAAGCACCGTTTCACAAAGAATGAATTGTCAAATATAGAATTCGATTTGTGTACGTTTAGTAATTGTGATTTCTCTGAATTGAATTTCTATAATACAGAATTTACTGAGTGTGTTTTTGATGAGTGCAACCTGTCATCAGTTGTGATAGGAGAGGTGGCTTTTAAGGAAGTTGAGTTTGTAAATTGTAAAATGATAGGAGTAGATTTTTCTATTTGTAATAATTTTCTATTGGCATTCTCTTTCAATAAATGTGTTTTAGATTATTCACAATTCACTAATTTAAAAATAAAAAACACCAAATTTATTAGTTGCAGCATTCGAGAAGTTGACTTCTCGGCTTGCGAGCTTCAATCGTCTTTGTTTGATAATTGCGATTTAGAAAGAAGTATTTTTGATAATACTAATCTCGAAAAGGTAGATTTCAGCACTGCAAATAACTTCACAATTAATCCCGAAAATAATAGGATGAAAAAAGCAAAATTCTCAATTTTGGGGGCCAATAGCTTGCTTTATAATTACGGATTAATTATAAAGTAAATTATAATAAATGTGTTGAGACTCTGAGAAATGAGAGTGAGACTTAATCATAAGGATATATGCCAACAATAGGAAAATTAATAATTGCGATTGCCTTAGTCTATATTGCAACGGTTTTGTTTATAATAGATTTTCAGGATTTAAGCTGGGAAACAAATAGCCAATATTACTGGAAACTGATTGCTGCAACAGCATTTATTGCAATCCAGTTTAGGATGAAATCTCAATCAGAGAACAAATGAAAGATATAAATTTTTCGAAGAGAACTTTAATTATTGCTTTTTCAATTGTAATTCTAATCACTATTTCGGTATTAGATTTTGAGCATCCATCAATAGAAGTTGACGGAGGAAAATACTTCATTATATTCTCTGCATTCTTTGGATTGATAGTGCAATTTTTAAAAGAGAATAAATCACCAAAAAGTAAATAAAAAATAGATTCAATGCTTTCACCTATTACTGGCAAACAACTTAAAAACTACATGGTTTGTAAAGATCATTTAGTTTCAAAAACAAATTTCGCACTTCTAATTGATGAGGAAACAGAATTGTTGGTTACAAATCCACAACCTGACCCTATGGAAATTGGTAAGTATTATGAGTCGGAAGATTACAACTCGCACTCAGCAGAAGCTAAATCGTTTTTTGATAAAGTTTATGAGTTTGTAAAAACTATTAACCTTAAGAATAAATATTCTATTATTGTTGAGAGCTCGAAGCAACAAACACGCAACAACGAGCAAGCAACAACAATATTAGATATTGGATGTGGTGCCGGCGATTTTCTAAATTTTTGCAAAACAAAAGGGTGGAGCGTAAGTGGAGTAGAACCTTCAGAAAAGGCTAGAGAAATCTCAGAATCTAAATTAGGTATTAAAATCAATTCCGACTTATCTTTAAATCATTTCGCCGATTCTTCTTTTGACGTTGTTACAATGTGGCATGTATTAGAGCACCGTTATGATATTATGGAAACCATGAGCGAATTAAAGAGAATAGTAAAACCCGGCGGACTTATTGTTATTGCATTGCCAAACTACAAAAGTTACGATGCTAAATACTATAAGAAATTTTGGGCAGCTTATGATGTGCCTCGGCATCTTTTTCATTTCTCACGAAAGACAATAGAGATTATTTTTAAAAAAAATGAATTAGAACTTTCAAAAATTCACCCAATGTATTTCGACTCCTTTTATGTTAGTTTGATTTCTGAAAAAAATATGACTGGCAAGATGAATCCTCTGAGAGCTATTTTTATTGGATTGTTGTCTAATATGAAAGCTTTATTTTCGAAGGAGGCCTCTTCTTTGATTTATGTGTCAAAAATTAACTAATTTCTATTTTAAAGCTATTTAAGTGTACTTATTTGGCGCTGGCATGTAACGTGTTCGGCGATGTATAGAAGAGTCAATAGGACATGGCATATTATTGGGGTATTCCGCCAATTTTAATTGAATTGCTGTTCCTTAGGAAACTACGCATGTATTATCTTGAAAATTGATTGCGGAGTTCTATCCACCTTCGCTTTATAAAAGTTTATTGAGGTCAGTAGCTATCTACATAGCGTTTTTTAATATTTATTACCATCGATAGGTGATGTTAAGGCTGAAAGTCTTAATTTAATATTGGTCAATGGTAACGCCTTGACTTAATATAAAGTTGCACCTGAAAGCGCCCTGAAAGTGCAGGTTAAATCCCGATAAGTATTACACCCATTATAGCTTGCCCTTGCGGACTCCAGATTTTACTCAATGGTGTTCATCAGTAATAAACAGCAATTCATCGTTATTTATAATTATTCTTAATAAAGCTGATTCTTATCATACTTTGTATTAGACAATGGATATATTTTTGCAGCGCGTTTATTTAAACTCATTAAAAATAAGACCGGATGTTAAGAACATTACTTTTAGGATTTATCTTTCTAGCACTTTCAGTTTCAACTTTTGGGCAAACTACTTCTATTGAAGGTCATATATCTTCTGGTGGAGAACGTATGCCATTTGTATACGTTGTTATTAAGTCGATAGATTTAGGCGTAACAACTGATAAAGATGGTAGGTACCATATGGAGTTACAACCTGGCAAATATACAGTTGAAGCTTCCTTTATTGGATATACAACTTCAAAGAAAAATATAGAGATTAACAAGGGGCAGCATTTACATTTAGATTTCGATTTGCGAACTGATGTATTTGGACTTGATCAAGTGGTTGTTACTTCTACACGAAATGAAATTTCAAGAAAAGATTCTCCTATTACAGTAAATGTTTTGGGCGAACGGATATTCGAAATGACTCAAGCTTCTACAATGTCTCAGGGGCTTAGTTTTACACCAGGTCTGAGAGTTGATTTGAACTGTCAGAATTGTGGATTGCCTGATGTTAAGATGAATGGATTAGCTGGGGCCTATTCTCAAATATTGATTGATGGTCGTGCTACATATAGTGCATTGAGTGGGGTATATGGGTTAGAGCAGATTCCTGCAAACATGATAGAGCGTATCGAGGTGGTTAAAGGTGGTGGTTCATCTTTATATGGTGCGAACGCTATTGCTGGTACGATAAATGTTATTACTAAAGATCCTATTGAAAATTCGTTTACGATAGGTGGTAATACTGCTATTATTGGTGGACAAACTAGTGATCAGACTCTCACATTTAATTCATCAACAGTTTCTGAAGACTATAATTCTGGAGTATCATTCTTTGGTAATTTTCGCGATAGAGGAGAGTATGATGCTAATGATGATGGTTTTTCTGAATTATCAAAAATTAAGACACTTTCATTCGGAACAAAAGCTTTTTATAAGCCTACATCATTGAGCAGATTTGGACTGGAGATGCACATAATAAATGATTATCGTAGAGGAGGCAATATGTTCGACAAGCCACCGCATCAAACTGATGTTACTGAGCAAACCGAGCACGATATTTTTAGTGGTCAGTTATCTTATGAGTTTTATGGTGAGAGTATGAATGATAAATTTTCTACCTATATATCATTTCAAACTACTGATAGATCTAGTTACTATGGTGGAGGTGGAAATTCTACCGATCCCGATGAAATTATTTTGGCATCTAATTATTATGGCGACTCTGAGGACATTAGTTTGGCGGCAGGATTTCAGTATTCTCATTCTTTTGAGACTTCAACATTCACTGGGGGTTTCGAGGCTAAACACAATAATGTTGTAGACCGTATGCCTGGTTATAATAGAACTATTAATCAAACTGTTGACAATTATGGTTTATATCTTCAGTATGAATTTAAACCAATAGACAGATTAAGTGTTTTGTTGGGGGGTAGATATGATTACACTCCAATTACCGGGATATTTGATTATGGCGAAATTGTTGATCATAACGATATCGAGATGGGTGTGTTCACTCCGAGAGCTTCTGTAATGTACGATATTACTTCATATGATCAGCTTAGGTTGACATTTGCACAAGGATTCAGACCTCCTCAGGCTTTTGATGAGGATTTACATATCGAAACTATCGGAGGTACTGCTAAGATAGTTAGGTTAGACCCTGACTTAAAGCCCGAAACATCTAATAGTATTACTATAGGTTATGAGCGAAATATGCTTATCGGTTCAACAAGTTTAGATTTCACAGTTGATGGTTTTTATACTCAATTGATTAATCCATTTATTAATGTGCCAATTTTCGATGATGGCTCTACTCCCGAGAATGTAACTTTGGTAGAAAAGCGTAATGGCTCTGGAGCGAAAGTTATGGGAACAAACATGGAATTGAACACTTATATTTCTGAGAAATTTAATTTTCAAGTAGGTGCAACTTTTCAAAAATCAAGATTCGACGAAGAAGAGGTGTTGATAGAGGGTGAGGACGAAGAAGGAAATCATATTGATGTATCTACAGAAGAGATGTTAAAATCTCCCGATGCTTATGGATATATGACACTTCAATATTTACCCCTCAATGATTTTTCAACTAGCGTTACCGGAATATATACTGGTAGAATGTTGGTAGCAAATCAGACCAATCTTGAATTGCGTGATACTCCGAGCTTCTTTGAGTTAGGTGTTAAACTATCATATGACCTTCATATCAATAAAAGCCTGAAATTCCAACTTAGTACAGGAGTGCAGAACTTATTAAACAGCTACCAAAGCGATTTTGAAATTGGAGCCGATAGAGATGCAGGATATATTTATGGCCCTTCGCAGCCGCGTACTTTCTATGTAGGAGCTAAAATTGGGATTTTTTAGAAAGAAAACTTTTATAATTGATTGCATCATCACGAAAAAACAATCCTTTATCACACGAACTTACCATTCGTCAATTCTATTGTGCTAGCACTGTATTTTGATGCATATTTACATCAGAAAACAACTAGTAATTGTTTTCTAAACTTCACAAAGAGTAGTTAAGTGAGTTTTTTCATAGTAAGATTTTGGGTTAGTTTAGAAAAGGTATTTATCTCTCGATAAATACCTTTTTTTTTGCACTGATATTTCTAGATTAATAATTATGTCAGCATAAAACAACAACTAATCAGTAAACCTAACAGCTTATCAAAACTATTCTTGAAACCTGAGAAAATATTGCATATTTACATCAGAAAACAACTAGTAACTGTTTTCTAAACTTCACAAAGAGTAGTTAAGTGAGTTTTTTCATAGTAAGATTTTGGGTTAGTTTAAAAAAGTCTGATACCGCCTGGTAGCAGACTTTTTTTATGCGCTAAAGTTTTTTACTTTGCTAGCCAAAATTAGACACACTCTCACCATCCCAATTTCTTGATTGTGCTTGTGCGACTTTATCCGAAGTAATATGAAATTTAGTCTTAAAAATCTTGGGCCGGGCTTGCTATATGCTGGTGCTGCCGTTGGTGTTTCACATTTAGTGCAGTCAACAAGAGCCGGAGCAAACTTTGGTCTGTGGATGATTGTAATTATACTAGTTACAAACCTTATAAAATATCCCTTCTTTGAGTTTGCTAGTAGATATACCGCAGTAAAAAGAAAATCAGTATTAGAGGCTTACAAAGAAATGGGAGATTGGGCCTTGTGGCTATTCCTAGCTCTTACAGTTTTTACAATGTTTGCCATTCAGGCAGCTATTGTTACAGTAACATCTGGCTTGGCAAAAGAAATTTTCGGACTTGATATTGCAATATCATACATTTCTACAATTTTATTGTTGCTTGTTGGGCTGATTTTGATTGTTGGAAAGTATTCTCTTTTAGATAAGCTCATGAAAGTGATTATTATTTCACTTGCATTTACTAGTTTGATTGCAGCTTTTTTGGCTGTGGAGCAAAATTGGAATAGAGCAGATCAGTTTTCATTCGAATTGGACCTGTCGCAACCAGCCCATCTATTCTTCTTTATTGCTCTGATTGGTTGGATGCCCGCGCCTTTTGATATAACAGTATGGCAATCAGTTTGGACTAGAGAACGACAGAAAACTGATAAAACATTTAATATTAAGAATGCACTTTTCGATTTTAAGATTGGCTATTGGGGAACGGCTATTTTGGCGGTTTTATTTGTTGTGCTAGGATCAATGACTCTATACAAAGCAGATATTGAATTAGCTTCGAGTGGTGGTGCATTTGCAAATCAGTTGTTGGGAATTTATACGAGTAGTATCGGAGCTTGGGCCTATCCTGTAATAGCAATAGCAGCTTTTACAACAATGTTTAGTACAAACCTAAGCGTTATGGATGCCTATCCAAGAGTGCTCGGTGAGACTGTGAATTTATTGGGACTTTCAAAAAAGAATATTAAATACCATTTATGGATAATATTTGTGATAGGTGGAAGCTTGGTTGTTATTTTCTTCTTTATGAAAAATATGCGTCAGATGGTTGATTTAGCAACAACTCTATCTTTTCTTACAGCACCAATTTTGGGTTATCTAAACCTTAAAATTGTTACTGCTGATAGTTTTCCTAAGGAGAATAGACCTTCAAAATTATTAATTGCCACAAGTTGGCTAGGCCTAATTGCTATGGTGACTCTTTCTGTTGTTTATATTTGGACGAAGTTTTACTAAGTTCGGCTGATTTACAACTATCCTCACATTTATACGTCATATCTACTGTAGCTTTTGCGAAAGGGAGATATCTCGACTACGCAATGGCTTTGCTCGATATGACAAGCCCTTATATATACGAGGATTACATGCGTTTAATACATGTGACGAGTATTATGACTTATAGACTTAAGTTCTAAGATTCCCTCGTCCTTTATTGTCAAGTATGACAGGAGGCATGTTCGCTGTTTAATATTGCGTTTATAATTATTTCGAATCAAAGAGTAGGAGCATAATGCATATTATGCTTCATCCAAAAATATTATATGTCACGAATTTGCAAATTATAGAGAACATTAATTGGCTAGCATCACTAGGCACTCAATTTTAATAATTAATGTTCATTTCAATATCTAATTAGTTTAATTCACAAATTCGCGGCATAAAATTATAGCTTAATTTTGTTCGTATAAACTAACAGTAAAACCTTGCTGAACTGTATAATCATCGTCGCCAAGTCTTAGAAGGAAATTAACATTTGTACTTCCCCAAAAAGATCTAGTATAGTCAGTTCTAACAATATAATCTGCATAATCTATTTTCAATTGCGCAAAATCGGCGTTACTGCTCACCGAGCGGTAAATATTTGTTCCATCTTTGCTCAAGTATAATGTTATTCTTAATTTATCGCATTCTATATCAAAATAGAAATTTGTCTCGGCTAATGTTTTCGCACTAGCCCCTGTCATATCTTCTGCATACCAAACAAAATCGCCTATCACAGTTTTACCTATTATTTCACCATTTGCACCGATAGTTCTTGCTGTTTCATCATCATATTTCAAGAAATCTAGGTTAATTACAGGATCGCCTTCAGGAGTTGAAGAATTGCCATCTAAAATTAAATCACTCTCCTGTCGCTCCAAAATTGGAGTAAAAGCAAAGCTCATGTTTGACGTAGCTGTGCTTATTTCTTTCTCCTTAATAATAACGTTCACGCTCGACGAAATCCCTTTTTTAAGTGCGTATGTGAACTGATCAGTTCTTACAACTTCTGAAGGAGAGTTTTTATCTACCCATTCCACTTTTATTGATGTTTCTAGCTGAGCAACTGCATCTTCGTTTGACCAATAGTACAGAATTACACCAGCGTCCGATAGTATTTCTGTTATTTCATTATTGTTGTAATCGGCTGATATTCTTAGATTATAACTCTCGGATATATTGCTTCCATCTTCTGTATAAAAGTACATTATCAGCCTCGCATTTTCCGTTTCCATTGAAATATCTACGTTTTCAGTATTCTCGCTAGTAAGATTCACAAGTGGATTGTTTATGCTTGAATATACAACGTATGGATTATAGGCGTTAGCTTGTATTTGTGCTTCATCCTTATTATTGAAATGAGATATTTGATGGAGCTGTTGCGAGTTTGATTCACTTACTGCGCTAATAGTGGTTTCTCCGAGAGGAAGATTTTCAATAATAAAGTCGCTTTCTCCATTGGTTGCAACTAAAGTGAAAGTTGTGTTTGTTGACCCAGCGGTATTTTCGGTAAAAACATCTATAGAAGAAACATAAACAGGTATAGAAGCTCTATTTACCTCTCCATCTTTTTTATCGAATTTTGCAGTGCTTTCAATGATAGGTTTGAACGAAATACTTCCTGTTGTTACTAATTCAGGATTTTCTTTGCTACACGATAGCAATGCAGATACAACCGCAATTGCGAGTATTGTCTTTTTCATGATAAATATATTTAATTGTAAATTATTGAGTTGTACTAAGTTAAGTAAAATTTATCAGGAATGATATCTGTGAAAAGTGTTTTTTTAAAAATATTCGTTGATAGAGATTTATCTTATATTTGAACTAAACAAATTAACATATTATGGCAAAGGCAGGAAAAGCAAAAAATACTCAAAATAAGGCTAAACATTCTAAGTTGATGGATAGAAAAAAGAAAAAATTGCGTGAAACTAAAGCCGCTAATAAGGGAAAATTGCGTGAGCTAAACAAAAAAATTAATGCCCAAAAGGAGGAATAATTTATCTCGACCTTGAAGTTTTTATATGCAACTGATAAAAACAGATAGTTTTATAAGGGACACGAGTTATGGCATAATTTGAAATTCAAAAATCGTTAATTGACATTCCTTGTTGTATGATAATCAATATCGAAGCTGTCTACAGATAGGTTGGGAGAAATATCAAAGTATTTATTCTCAGACAACGAGATATTTCAACTCTACCTAATAGTTAGACAGCTTCACTGCATTTATTCACGAACATCAATATTAAAGTAAATTGAAGTGCCTATAGCAACTGTGATTAAAAGCGATCAATAGATACCGTTATAGATACCTCGACCCTGGCTTGCCATTTGCTAGGTCCGTAAACTTGCTTAGGGTATCGATATTCTATATTACCTTAAATCCGCAAATGTATTTCTATTACAAACTCAAGTTTCCCATACCCTAA
>JAGLEB010000128.1 GCA_023145275.1 Flavobacteriales bacterium
TGCATTTTCTTCGGGGAAACTTCTGTCAATTAGTATATCAGAAAAATATACTCCTTCATTCTCAAATGTTCTAAGTATCTTATTCTGAGCTGGCCAAAAAGTATCCTCAGGGAATGAGTCTGTGCCTAAACCATCTTGATTTGTTACCATTACAAGCTCGTAGTTAAGCTCATTCGCAATACGCGAAAGGTACTGAAACACTTTTGGATAATATTCTAACTTCTCAAGACTATCAAGCTGATAATCTACAGGAGGCTCAATTACTATTGTTCCATCTCTGTCAATAAATAATGCTTTCTTCATTCTTAGTTTTGTCTTATAAGTTGTTCTGATATAAGCGAATGTGTGTAGCTAGAATCTTTGACAATTCTTAAAACTTCAATTCTACAGCGCTTGTGTCAGAATACTATAATTTTATCATTTCTACAAGCAATTTGTTGTTCTCTGCTGGTGTGCCAATACTTATTCTAAGTGTATTGTCACACTTGTATTGCTTGCTCCTGTTGCGCACAACAATTTCTTTCTCTAGTAATTGATTGTACCTTTTGTTTGCATCGTCAACTTTTATTAAAATAAAGTTAGCATCAGAACGGTATATCTTTTTAATATATTTTAACTCAGCTAAAGCTGATTCTAATTTTTTTCGCTCTAGTTTTATCTCGTCAATCTGCTTTATAAATTTTGCCTCTGTCAACACTTCTATAGCCTTTTGTTGCGAAAGCTCGTTGACATTATACGGAGGCTTTATCTTGTTGAGTACATTAACTATTTCTTCTGATGCATATGCTATTCCTAGTCTTATTGCAGCATGACCTAATGCTTTTGAAAAAGTTTGAGTAACAATCAAATTTGGAAATTCATCCAACCTTTCTATCCAACTCGCTGTATCTGCAAAATCTATATAAGCTTCGTCTATTACTACAATGCCATTGAAATTACTCAGTAATTTCTCTACTTTAGATATGTTAAAAACGTTGGCAGTAGGGTTGTTAGGTGAACAAATAAATAGCACCTTAGAATTTTCGTTCTGAGCCTCTAAAATAGCATCGACCTTTGGTTCGAAAGTATCGCTCAAACCAATTTCAATTGCTTCAACATCATTAATATTAGCAAGCACATTGTACATGCCGTAAGTAGGAGGTAAGAGAATAACATTATCTTCCTTAGGCTCGCAAAACGCACGAAAAATTAGGTCTAACACTTCGTCGCTCCCATTTCCTAAAAGCATCTTGCTTGTATCAATACCTTTCCATTCAGAGAGTAAAGTTTTTACCTTTTTCTGGTAAGGATCGGGATAACGGTTTAGATTGTTTTGATATGGATTCTCATTAGCATCCAAATACATATCTGCAACTTTTGTAAACTCATCGCGAGCAGACGAATATGGGCTAAGTGCTTTTATATTCTTTCTTATTAATGCTTCTATCATTGTTTGTATGTTTTACTATAGAGTTGTTTTGTATATCGAAAAATAAACTTCTCAACAAAAAAATTCTATTTCAATCTTATGCTTACAGCGTTCTTATGTGCATCTAAGCCTTCGGCTGCAGCCATAATCTCTATTGTCGACCCTAAATTCTTCAAGCCTTCTTTGCTTATCTTTTGGAAAGTGATAGTCTTGTAATAGGCATTTAAATTCACTCCGCTATACGATTTCGTATATCCATTAGTTGGCAAGGTATGATTTGTGCCAGAAGCGTAGTCGCCAGCACTTTCTGGAGTGTAATTGCCTAAGAAAACAGATCCAGCATTTTTAACTTTCAGTGCAACTTTTTCGAAATCTTCAGTAGCTATGATTAGGTGTTCTGGTGCATACTCGTTAGATAACTCTATTGCAGTATCAACATCTTCTACATAGATTAGTTTCGAGTTATCTATTGCTAGTTGTGCAATATCTCGCCTTGAAAGAACAGCTAGTTGTTTTTCTACTTCCTTTTCTGTTTCTGCAATTAAATCTTTATCGGTACTTACCAATATTACTTGCGAATCGCCACCGTGCTCGGCTTGCGAAAGAAGATCTGAAGCCACAAAACTTGCCTTTGCACTACTATCGGCTAAAACTAACATTTCCGATGGCCCAGCTGGCATATCAATCGAAACGCCATACTTTGTAGCTACTTGCTTTGCGGTGGTTACAAACTGGTTTCCAGGTCCAAAAATCTTATCTACTTTAGCTATACTTTCGGTTCCGAATGTTAACGCTCCTATAGCCTGAATGCCTCCAGCCTTTACAATTTTTGTTATTCCCACTAAGTCGGCAGCGTATAAAATAGCTGGGTTAATTTTGCCTTTGCTATCGGGAGGTGTACAAAGAATTATTTCTTCGCAACCCGCTATCTTTGCTGGAATGGCCAACATCAACACCGACGAAAACAATGGTGCACTACCACCAGGAATATATAAACCAACCTTCTCGATAGCTCTTGTTTCTTGCCAACATATTACACCACTAGTAGTTTCAATTGGTTTAATAACAACTTTCTGAGATTCGTGAAATTTGCTAATGTTTGCTTTAGCCACTTTAAGGGCTTCTTTTAAATTGTCACTTACTAGGTTCGAAGCATCGCTAATCTCCTTTTCGCTTACTAAAAGATCACTTAGTTCTGCTTTATCAAATTTTTTAGTGTAATTATTTACAGCCTTATCTCCAAATTGCTCTATCTCACTAAAAATCTGTGTGACTGTGCTCTCAACTTCCGCAAATTCCTTAGTAGGCCTTTTTAGAATCTCGATCCAAGTGTTTTTTTTGGGATTAAAAATCTTTTCCATCGTAATTATTGTTTCTTAGCTTTAACCTTTTGTCGTAATATAAGTAGAGCTACTTTGAATATTAATGTTTTTCAAATAAGTATTGATTAGCCTAATAGCTCTCTTTTTAAATTGCACTATATATAAAACAACTTAACCTATAGAACTATCTTCTCAATAGGCATTATCAGGATCCCTTCGGCACCAGCTTTTTTTAATTCGTCTATAACTTCCCAGAATTTTTTCTCCTCAATTACTGTATGAATCGAACTCCAACCTTCCTCGGCTAGAGGTAAAACAGTTGGACTCTTCAAAACTGGTAAGATATTCGAAACTTCATCTATTTTATCATTCGGAACGTTAAGTAAGATGTATTTTGATTTCTTTGCTCTTAATACTGCCTTTAGTCTAAATGTTAGCTTGTTTAGTATCTCTTTTTTATCCTCCGATAAATATTTATTTGAAACTAATACTGCTTCTGATTCTAGTATTGTAGTTACTTCTTGTAATCCATTTTTGAAAAGAGTACTCCCAGAACTTACTATGTCGCAAATTCCATCAGCTAAGCCAATATTTGGTGCTATCTCAACCGAACCAGAAATTTTGTGTATTTCTGCACTTATGTTATTTTTGTCAAGAAAGTCCTGTAGTGTTGCTGGGTATGATGTTGCAAGTTTTTTTCCATCGAACCAAGAAACGCCTGAATATACTTCACCTTTAGGAATGGCCATTGATACACGGCATTTCGAGAAACCTAATTTCTCTATAATTTCTAGATCCTTTTTTTGTTCAATAATTACATTCTCACCAAGAATAGCAATATCCGCAACCCCATCCTCGATGTATTGTGGTATATCAGAGTTTCTTAAATATAATACTTCAAGCGGAAAGTTCGAAGATTTTGCCTTTAACTGGTCTTCGCCGTTACTAATAGAAATTCCACAATCTTTCAAAATATTTATAGAATCTTTGTTCAATCTCCCTGACTTCTGTACTGC
>JAGLEB010000129.1 GCA_023145275.1 Flavobacteriales bacterium
TATCAGTTTCCTGAAAAGCATCCGATCCCAATAAAGAAGCATTTACTTGCCCAGTAATACAAACTAAAGGAGTAGAATCTAAATACGCATCGGCTATACCTGTAATTATGTTAGTAGCTCCTGGTCCTGAAGTAGCAAAGACTACTCCAACTTTCCCCGAACTACGCGCATAACCTTGAGCTGAGTGTATTGCTCCTTGCTCGTGACGTGCAAGAATGTGTTTGATTTTATCCTCACCAATTTGGTGCAATGAATCATACATAGGCATATTGGCACCGCCTGGGTAACCAAATATGTAATCAACTCCCTCATCAATCAACGAATTAATGATAGCATCTGCTCCACTCATCGTTACTGTTTTGGGCTTGATTGCCTGATTGTTTTGTTTACTTACCGCTTCCATTGTAAGATTTATTTAATTGTTTTAACTGTTGAATTGTTGAATCGTTTAACTGTTAATTGCTAATTACCAATTGAAAAACTTCTCAATAAAAAAATCCTTTCACACGGATGAGAAAGGATTTTTGCGTACTAAATAGTAATACACCACCTACCTCATCCTGCTTGAGGAAGAAGAATATTGAAGACGATAATATTAAGATTTTTTATATTCATTTACTACATCTTATTAAAATAAAGACATCCACTACAGATGGCTAAACAACTTCTGTATCATGTACTCAAATATAATAAGTACGATACTTTCACTTTTACAACTTTACAATTGTAAATATATAAATTTTATACCGTTTTGCGAATAACAATTAGCATTACACACAAAACTCTTACTATTTAATAACAAATCTTCGAATAACAATAAAACATATAACAAATCACGATTCTTATTTGCCAAAAACTTCTAATGAATTAGCTGTTGTTATTCTTGCTATTTCTGAATTTGAAGTTTCGTATATCTCTGATAGCTTTTCTACAACTTTTAACAGGTAAATACTTTCATTTCTCTTCCCCCTATATGGTGTTGGAGATAAATAAGGCGAGTCCGTTTCTAATACAATATCCTCAAGATTGAGCTCTTTAAGAAACTTGTCAATTTTTCCATTCTTAAAAGTAACAACTCCACCAATACCCAATTTCATATTGAAAGATATTACTCTTTTTGCTTGTTCTAGAGTTCCTGTAAAACAATGAAAAATGCCTCTAAGCTTATCGTCTTTCTCTTCTTCCAGTATTTCAAATATCTCTTCAAATGAATCTCTCGCATGTATTATTATCGGAAGATTATTTTCTTTAGCTAGCTGTATTTGTCTTTTAAATACTATTTGCTGTTGTTCAAAAAATGTTTTATCCCAATAGAGGTCTATCCCTATTTCGCCTACTGCTACAAAATCTCTTTTATTAAAGCAGTCTACAACGTGTTGCAATTCATCTTTCCAATTCTCCCCTACTGATGTAGGGTGCAATCCCATCATTGCGAAGCAATTATTTGGATATTTTGCTTCTAAATCCAACATTGCTTCTGTACTCTCACTATCAATCGCAGGAAGAAAAAACCTAGTTATCCCAGACTCAATAGCCTTATTAATTACTTCGTCTCTATCTTTATCAAATTGTTCTGAATATAGATGAGTATGTGTATCTGTTAATATCATTTGCTTTCATATTTGCTGCAGAAGTAACAAAAAATGAAATATTCTAGATTGCTCTAAGTATAGTTCTACCGTAATAATTGCTTAATATCTGACCTAAATGATCATCTGTAACCTCTTTTACTTGATCTGCAACGATCAAGAAATGATTATATAATTGATTCAAATCATCCAATTCTAAATCAACACCAAACTTCTTTGCTCTAAAATTCAATGCTGCTCTACCACTACGAGCAGTAAGTATAAATGCTGATTTACCAGCTCCTACTGATGCAGGGTCAATAATTTCATAATTATCTCTATTTTTTAACACCCCATCCTGATGAATACCAGATGAATGTGCAAATGCATTAGCCCCAACAATTGCCTTATTTGGCTGAACAACCATATTCATACGGTCAGATACCAATTGACTCATTGAGTTCAACATAACAGGTTTTACAGAAGTATGGTAATTCAATAATTTCTGTTGCTTAATTGCCATTACAACCTCTTCTAAAGCCGTATTACCTGCTCTTTCGCCAATTCCATTAATAGTACACTCTACCTGACGTGCCCCTCCCTGAACTCCAGCGAGTGAATTTGCAGTAGCCATACCTAAATCGTTATGACAGTGAGTAGATATAATTACATTCTCAATTCCTTCAACATTATCATTCAAGTACTGAATTTTCTCCTGATATTCTTGAGGTAAACAATATCCAGTTGTATCTGGAATATTTACAACTGTAGCTCCAGCTTTAATAACCTCTCTAATCACTTTTGCCAAAAACTCATTATCAGTTCTACCAGCATCTTCAGCATAAAACTCAACATCTCCAACAAAGTTTCGTGCATATTTTACAGCGGCAACACCTCTCTTTATTATTTCTTCAGGAGTTGATCTTAATTTGTTATAGATATGCTGAGGAGAAGTTCCAATACCAGTATGTATTCTACCCTGTGCAGCAAATTTCAATGCTTTTCCTGCAACTTCTATATCATTCTCCACCGCTCTTGTTAATCCACAAACGATAGTATTTTTCAATGCTTTTGAAACTTCAGTTACAGCCTCAAAATCACCAGGACTCGAAACAGGGAAACCAGCTTCTACAACGTCAACGCCAAGCTCTTCAAGTGCATAAGCAATTTCAACCTTTTCACGTGTATTTAATTTACTTCCTGGAACTTGTTCTCCATCCCTTAAAGTTGTGTCGAAAATATATACTTTATCACTAGACATAAGCCGTTGTTTTAAATTTTATTAGAAGCGAAATCCTCTTTTTTGATTTTGCTAATACAAATCACGTGCTTTTTTGAGGTTTTTCTAAAACACATTTTCAAAACATTACGATTTCCAAAGAGATCAAATCATTGCTAAGTCCCTTTATTTGTTTACTTTTACAACTAAACAACATACGATGGCTAACTCAAAAAAGGACAGCACATTTCAACTAATAAAAACACTCACCAAAGCCGAAAAAAGAAATTTCAGGCTTTATGCTAAACATAGGCAAGGCAGTGGTAACTTGAAATTTGTTCAACTTTTTGATGCTATGGACAAGTTAGATGCTTACAATGAAGTACTTATACTGAAAAAAGTATCTAGTATTCCTAAGGGACAATTATCCAATCAGAAGGCCCACTTATATAAGGTTTTACTATCTAGTTTACGACACTTACACAAAAGCAACGCTGACATACAAGTAAGAGAAAACATCGATTATGCACGTCTTTTATACAATAAAGGGCTCTATATGCAAAGCTTAAAGATATTAGACAAAACTAAAACTTTAGCCGAAAAATCATATTTCACCACTTTGCTGCTAGAGATTGTAGAGTTCGAAAAAGAAATAGAATCAAGATACATAACACGAAGTATCGATCAAAGAGCTGATAATCTGAGCTTTGAATCTATTAATCTATTAGAGAAAATTTCGTATTCCAATCAATTGTCTAACTTTTCTTTAAGCCTTTACGATAAATATCTAAAAGAAGGATTTGTAAAGAATAAGGAGGATTTTGAAACAATGAAAGAATTTTTCAAAGATCGTTCACCAAAGATCAATTACAATAATCTCGATTTCTCGAGTAAGCTTTACTTATATCAATCGCACGTTTGGTATCATCTCATCACACAAGATTTCAAGATGTGCTTCAGATACGCTCAAAAATGGGTTGACCTATTTGAATCTAAGCCACACATGATTGAACTAGATCCCGACATGTATCTTAAAGGCCTTCACAACCTACTAAATGCACTACATCATGTAGGTCCAGACCATCATAAAAGATTTATTGAAGCTTTAGACAAAATGGAAAGTTTCAACGAAAGAAGAAGGGGAAAACTTAATGAAAACTCAGAGTTGCTTTCATTTCTATATTTCGAATCTAATAGAATTAACAATTTCTATATGATGGGAGAATTTAGCGAAGGAGTAAAATTAATTCCATATTGGGAAGATAAAATGTCGTATTTCGAAGATAGGCTAGACTCATACAGAATACTCGTTTTTTACTATAAGTTTGCTTCCCTACTATTTGGTGCTGGAAAAAATAAAGAAGCTATTAGGTATCTAACTAAAATTATAAACTTTGGAGATCAAAAACTAAGGGAGGATATTCATATTTATAGTAGAATGTTAATGTTAATATCTCAATTTGAGCTAGGCGATGAAGATCTATTAGAATATCAGGTGAAATCTGTGTATAGATACCTTGCCAAGGTAAAGGACTTAGGAGCAGTACATAGAGAAATATTTCGTTTTCTTAGATTAACTCCAGGATTTACAAAACGCGATTTAAAAATTGAATTCCAGAAACTTTTAGTTAAACTTAAGGTTTTACGAGATCAACCATATGACAAGCGTCCTTTCTTATATTTAGATTTAATATCGTGGTTAGAAAGTAGGATTGAAGGAATTTCTGTAGAACAGGTTATTCGTGAAAAATTTTTAGGATTAAGGGAATAGTTAGGCTTACTTCCTTTTTTTATTTCGAATCTTAATTTTCAACTTAGAAAGAGCTCTCGCATTATCAGTATTAAGATTAATTATAGCAAAAATCATTACTACTGCACTTGTTACCTGAACTGGAGATAATATATTTCCGTTGATAAAATAATCAAAAAACACAGCCGAAATAGGGAAAAATTGTTCCATAATAGTGGCGATAATAGCTTTTACATGTTTTAATCCGAAATAGTACAACATCATTGATCCCGACCCTGTGGTTAGAGAAATTAATACAATAACAATCCAATTTTCGCTTGTAGCCTCCACAAAACCCTTAAAAGTAGAATTCGCAGCAACAACAAAAAACATAATAAAACTAGTCAGTCCATATCTAAAAAAGGTAGTAGCAGCAAAATCTAACTTATACATTACTTTTTTTCCAAATACAGTTGAACTTCCAAATGAGAAAGCGGCAAGTATTGCAAATAAAGAAGCTTTAAAGGTATCATTGCTCAGATCAAAAATAGGTTTATCTAGTCCAAAAGTTAGAAAATATCCAGAAGCTAAGGCTACTCCAGCCCAAAAAATATAGCGTTTTCTGAGTCTTTCCTTTAAAAAAGTAACTGCTAAGAAGATTGCAAAAATTGGTTGGAGCTTTTGTAGTAAAACAACAATGGACAGTGCATGGAAATTAACAAGAAAAAGAGCCTTTACAATAGAAAGTGTTCCTATTACTCCTCCAAAAAGAGCAATAAAAATCATAGACATTAACTCAACTCTATTAAGAGTTTTTATCAATGAATATTTCTTGTATAAAAAAATATTCATCAATGCAAAAGGAATGAAATGCAATATAAACACAACAAAAGTTATGTCGAGATTATAGAGCCTAGGAGTAAGGACTACACCATCGAAGCCCCACAAAATTGCAGCAGAACCAATTATTGCAGCCCAAAAAAATACACTTTTGTTATTATCCATATTTCTACAAAATACCTTTTTACAAAGAAAAGATTATTTATAGACATATTAAACTTCTTTCTGAGTAAAGAAGTTGTACTGATAAAACAAAAATACCTTACTTTTACATTTTGAAAGAGAATAATACTTATGATGAAAAGTAAAATTATACAATCGTCCGGATCTCCTGAGCCATTAGGGGCATCCATAGAGAATAAAGGAGTTAATTTTTCCGTTTTTGCTAAGAATGCTAGCTCTGTTGAATTATTGCTTTTTGATAATAAAAACGATATTCAACCATCTCACACCATTCAACTTTCTCCTATAGAAAATAAGTCATATTATTATTGGCATATATTTATATCTGGAATCGGAGCTGGACAATTTTACGCATACAGAGTAGATGGAGAGTACAATCCTTCAGAAACTTTTGCTTACGACAAATCTAAGGTACTGATCGACCCCTACGCAAAAGGGATTTACGCCTCAAATTATGACAGAGTAAAAGCTTGTAAATTCGGTGTTGACAATCTTGAAAATTCTTATAAATCGGTTGTAGTTGATAGTAGCGACTATGATTGGGAGGGAGATACACCTCCTAATTTAAGCTTGTCTGATTTAGTAATATATGAGATGCATGTTGGTGGATTTACAAAATCTCCCAGTTCTGGTTTGAGCGAAGATCTTAGAGGGACATATGCTGGTGTAATTGAAAAAATACCATATCTAAAATCATTGGGGATTAATGCTGTTGAGCTATTGCCGGTATTTTCTTTCGATACCCAAGATGCTCCACTATTCAAAAGTAACTATTGGGGTTATTCTCCAATAAATTTCTTCTCAATACATAATGATTACAGTATTGCCAAAGAACCAATATCAGCGATAAAAGAGTTTAAGAACTTAGTAAAAGCCTTACATAAAGCAGGAATCGAAGTAATATTAGACGTTGTATACAATCACACAACTGAATCTAATTATAGCGGTCCATGTTTAAGCATGAAGGGTTTTGAGAATCAAGCATATTACATTCTAGACCCACATAATAAGTCAAAACATCTAGATTTTACAGGTTGTGGAAACTCTTTTAACTCAAACCATTCAATTCCTCGTAGGATGATACTTGATTCTTTGAAATATTGGGTTAAGGAAATGCATATTGACGGCTTTCGTTTTGATCTAGCTTCTACTTTTTCGAGGAGTGAGGTTGGTGAACCAATGACTAATCCTCCAGTAGTTTGGTCTATAGAATCTGAGCCAGCACTAGCATGCACAAAGCTTATCGCTGAAGCTTGGGATGCATCAGGGCTATATGAACTTGGTAATTTTACTGGTGATAAGTGGGCAGAATGGAATGGAAAATACCGCGATGATATAAGGAAATTTATAAAAGGAGAAAAAGGTTTAGTATCTACAATAGCCTCTAGGATTGTTGGAAGTCCCGATGTTTTTCAAAAAAGCACTTATAACGTAGCTAAAAGTATTCACTTTATTTCATGTCATGATGGATTTACCATGAACGATTTGGTTTCCTATAATCAGAAACACAACGCAGCAAATGGCGAAAGCAACCTGGATGGAGCGAACGACAATTACAGTTGGAATTGTGGTATAGAAGGCAAAACAGATGATGAAGAAATAGAACGATTACGACTTAAACAATTAAAGAACTTCTTCGCAATATCATTCTTATCTCAGGGAACTACAATGATTTTAATGGGTGATGAGGCAAGAAGAACTAAAAACGGTAATAATAACACATACTGTATTGATGGCGAAATAAATTGGCTTGATTGGAACTTATTGAAAGAAAACGAAGAACTTTTTAACTTTGTAGCATCTATAATCTCAATCACTCAGAAATCAAAAGTTCTTCGATATTCAAAAAACATGGACACCGTAGACCGTAAAGATGGAACTCCTTTCATCTCTTGGCACGGAACTCAACTAAATGAGCCAGATTGGAATAGCAATTCTGTGGCATTAGGGTTCGAATACCATTATCCTGAAGTTAAAGAGCGAATACTTGTTTTTATGAATATGTTTTGGGAAGATCTTGAATTCGAGATTCCAGATCCTATTTATGGGAAGTGGGTTTTACAAATAGATACATCTCAAGACAATAGTGAAACCTGTAAACTTTTCGATAGAGAAAAAACTATTATGGTTGAAAGTAGATCTATTGTAGCATTTGTTGACAAATAAATTTATTTCTCGTCAAATATATTTGAACAGTTAAAAATGGTTGGAGCTAAATGTTTCAGCCATTTTTTATACCAATAATATACAGTTTACGACTTCAGTTTATCTCCCAATAAACTTACTGATACAAAGATAATAGCAGAAGTCGTTATGCCAATCAATGCTTGAGCCACTGAGGCTATTTCCCATGGTGGTGATGGTAGAAAATCTAATTCGACAAATAGATTATAAGAAGAGAATAGTAGTCCAAATATCATTGAGGCCACTGCACCATTAGAATTTCCTTTCTTCCAAACAAACCCAAGGATAAGAGGTACAAATGCCCCAGTTGTAAGAAAATCGGAACCAATCCACGATACTTTAGAGATGCTCTTTATGTTTATAGCAATGAAAATTGAAAGTAGGGCAATCAACCATGTCGCAAATCGTCCAAAACGCACCATTTGCTTTTGCGATGAATTTGGTTTAATATACTTATTAAAAATATCTAAGCTCAACACTAAAGAACCAGTATTTAGTAATGAATCCATTGTAGACATAATAGCAGCTAGAATCCCAACAAATATCAATGCTCCAGCCCATTGAGGTAAGAAATCATGAATCAATTGAACTACAATTCCATTTTGTGGCAAAACATCGTAAATAGATATAGCGTAAACGCCAGTTAGGGTGACTATTGCATACAGCGGAATAAATGCAAAGAAAGACATTGCTAACATTTTATTAGCATCCCCTACTTTTGGTGTAGCAGCAATACGCTGCCATACATTAGCTTGTATTACCCATGAGGTGCCAAAGGTTATAAAATAGGCAAAGTGATCGGCAAATTTATATGTAAAAGAAAAGGTATTATCAACCTTTGTTGAATCGAAAATAGAACTGTACTCGCTAAGTGCTGCACCATTTTTAACAACAACTACAAACAATACAATTGTCGCAATCAATAGAAACACAAACTGAATAATATCTGTAATTACAACACCTTTGAATCCTCCTATACTCGAATATACAACAACTAGACCAACACCAACAAAAACACCAATATTATAGGATAGTCCTAAAAACGACTCAAAAAAATTACCTATAACAATAGCTTGTGTTGCAACACCTAGAAGCATAAAAACAAGAATAAACACCGACAGAAACCCCGCTGAGAGAGCATTGTAGCGGGTTTCCATTATCTCTGGCTGAGTTGTTAAATTGTACTTTCTAATTCTAGTTGCGAATACCCACATCAAAGCAGTAGCTAAAAGCACGGGCATGCCATATATCCAATACGCACTAATACCGTCTCTAAAACTCAAATCTACAAGATCTACAGCAGATCCCCCACCCCACCATGATGCAATAAAAGTAATGGAAAGCATCCAAAAAGGAAGTTTTCTTTTCGCAAGAAAATAATCTTCTATACTATCGTTCTTCGAGCTTAGTGAAATACCCACAATCAGGAGAACGAAATAAATAAGAAGAAAAATTATATATATAGGCGAAGTGTTCAATTCTTATTATAGTCCTTAATAAAAAAAGAGCTATTCTTTATAAGAGTAGCTCTTTTAGTAAAAATATATAAAATATTCTAGTGAATACCCTTCATCATTTTCTTGATCACTGGAGCTAGAGCTATTGCAATTGCACCTGCAATTAAGGCTTCGAATGCTATAAATCGGAACATTGGTGCTCCTTGCTCGAATCCCATACTTGCAGCAATATGCTCCATAGCAGCAGCCATATAGTTACCAATGGCAATTGATCCCATCCAGATACCCATCATAATAGATACAATTTTTGGAGGAGAAAGCTTTGTAATCATAGATAATCCAATTGGAGAAATCATAAGTTCACCAAGTGTGTGCAGTAAATAAACAGACACTAACCAAAGTGGACTAACTAAGCCTCCTACAGCAGCACTTGCAGCAGCAGACATTACGAAGAATCCAAGAGCTAGCATAATAAGTGCAAATCCAAACTTAAGAGGTGTTGGAGGGTTTTTGCCCATCTGTGTAAGCTTACCCCAAAGTATATCGAATATTGGTGCTATGGCAAAAATTGCTACCGCATTAATTGCCTGAAACCATGATGCTGGAATTTCCATCCCAAACGCCATTCTATCAGTAGCATCAACTGCAAATAGATTAAATGTACTACCTGCTTGCTCAAATCCAGACCAGAAAACTATGTTGAATATTGCTAATATAAATATTACAGAAACTCTACTCCACTCAGTTTTTCCTTCAGTACCGTTATAAATTGTATATCCAATACCTCCAGCTGCAGCAATTGCTATAATATAAATAATATAATTAAGTGCAGTTTCTGAAATAACATCGATTAAGTAAACCATACCAAAAGAAATGGCAACAGAAACTATAGTGTAAATAACAATATCTGTCCAATCCTTTCCTTTCAATCCTGTACATGCAGAATCACAGTTTGGTGGCAAACCAACTTTCATTAAAGATTTTTGATTAAAAAAGAACCATAATGCTCCTATAACCATACCGAATCCAGCAGTAGCAAAACCATATTGCCACCCATAAACTTCGCCTAAATATCCAGCAGTAAGTGGTGCGATAAATGCTCCCAAGTTAATACCCATATAGAAAATGGTGAATCCTCCATCTTTTCTCGGATCATCAGCTTCGTACAATCCACCAACTATTGTAGATATATTTGGTTTAAAAAATCCGTTACCTACTATAAGAAGTGCTAGACCAGAGTATAGCATAAATAATCTAGATGATTCTTCTGCAATAACACTATAAGACATAACAAACTGACCCATTGCCATAACAAAAGCACCAATATAAATAGCCTTCCTTTGTCCTAAAATAGCATCTGCTAAATAGCCACCGAAAATTGGAGTTACATAAACTAAACCTGTAAACACTCCGTATATTGCAAATGCCTCAGCACGAGTCATTCCAAAACCGTTATTAACTAATTCAGCAACTAAGAACAAAGTCAATAATGCTCTCATTCCATAGTATGAGAATCTCTCCCACATCTCAGTAAAGAAAAGAGTATACAGCCCTCTTGGGTGCCCTGCGTTATTTTGTGTCATTATAAATATATTTGACGTTAAGTATGATAATATTATTCAGATGCCGAAAGTAGTGAAAAAAAATCGTTTGAGTTCTTAATTTTGTCCCAACATGTTTTAATTTGAAACTTTTTCTATTCTTTTTATGCCATTCTTATTTAAGAAAACTCTATATCTTTTCAAATGTTTTTCATTATTATACTTAAATACCATAATTACATTGAAATGATAAACTTTCTCTCCCTTAACTTTTTTCACTTCTTTAGTTACTCTATCCCAAGCGTAAAACGGCAAATATGGGCTACTCATTTTAGATGAAAATCTTGATATATTTATGCGGACAATATCTTTTATCCCTTTTATTTCGTATTCTTTAAATACATTTCTGAATTTCTTGTTATATATGGTAACTCGCTTGTGATATCTAATAACGTTTTCACCTTTCCAACCGTTTTCTATTTCGGTTAAATGTTCTCGTTTTCTAACTTTCATGACAAATTCAGGAATCTTTTTTTCATCAATAAAAATAAAACTCTCTCTACAAATTCCAATTTTAGAATCGCCCGAAATGATTTTGGTTTTATTATCGAAGAAAAACTTAGCCTGAATTCTAGTGTTAATATTTTTCCTTACAATCTCTTTTATTCTATCTTTTGCCATATAACTAAACACTAATACAGAAAAGAAAGGCAGAGTGAAATTCCCATAATGCTGTTGTGATAGAAAGGCAATACCCGTTGCAAATATCATTGCAAAGCCAGCAGAAAGAGAAAAAATAATTTGCTCCATAAATGCACCTTCTTTCTCGGTTGTTGTATTCAGGAACAATCTATCTTCGGCAAATTTTCGTAATATACCTCGGCGATATATAGTATTCTCATTTGATTTGTTAGAAGAAGTCTTCAACTGAAGCACTCCTATTTTCTTTTGATATTCGAGCTCTGTTTCAAGAAAAGATTGAGCTTCTAAACGTTCTTCTATTAAGCTATCATCTTTACGTCTTGACAGCTTACGTATCAATATTAAGAGTTGCTTTTCGACTGTGTATGATAGATATTCGTCACCAAATATAAAGACATTAATATAACGTTCTCCAAGTTTAGCATTCCTAATTTTTCGATGTAGCGAACGATATTTACTCAGTATTTCTTCAAGCTCTATAAATAACTCTTTTATCAAACTCCTTTTTTCATTGAGCGAAGTTTTAGAGACTATGCGGCTAACATGCTTACTAATTGAGCTTCTGAAAATACTCACAAACATCTTAACATGATATCTATACTGAGTTGCATTATCATTGCTCCGTTTTGTAATAAATGCATCAATACTATTGTTGAGCTTTGAAAAAGCAGAATCATCGCCTAATAACAACTCTGCTAACCCATACTCGGGTGTCAGAAAACGGATATTTGCTTTTAAATCCTGAAAGAAATCTGATTTAGAATAGGTGTATTTATTAATATCAAGCCCCCTAGGAGTGAAAATATAAGTATCTACATCATAAGTACTAGCCCTCTTATCGCTATTATACAAATAACCTAAGTCTATTTCGAATGATTCACCTCCATGGATTCTAACCTTTTCCTTAATCATATTTCAAGTTTAAAACAACCCAAACACTCCATCAGGAGTATAACCTAACCAACGCAAGTAAGTCTCTCCCATTATTATTATCAATACCCATCCAATTACAAGCATTGTTACACCAAACTTAAATGTATCACCCCAACTGTAGTGGTCGGTAACATAAAGTAGTGCTGCTGGCTTAGAGTTAAAAGGCAATGCGTAAACATGTTCTATCAACAGTGCAACTGGGAAAGCCAATGCCATTATTTCGAATCCAAATTTTTGTGCTGCTCCAATTGCTATTGGCACAAATACTAAAGTTCTCATTGTTTTAGATTGGAAAAAGAGCGATGAGAAAATCATTGCTCCTGTTAGCAATAAATACAACTGCCAAAAAGGAGTATCATCAGAAAAACCAAGCCCATCAAACATTGCATTTACCGATAATGCCGCTAAATCCGTAGCTTTAAGTCCTGCTCCTAAAGTATATGCCCCAGCTGAGAACAACAAAAGGTGCCAAGGAATATCAACATCATTCCACTTTACAACTCCAACCTTAGGCAACAATGCTACAACAGCACCTAAGAAAGCAACTGATGTTTTAGATATACCATGATATTTATCTGTAGCCCAAAGAGCTAGTACTGCTAAGAAAATGATTATAGCTTTCACTTCTTCGAAAGTTATATTCCCCATCTTGCTTAGTTCTTCTTTCAGTCTTTCCATTCCTCCCTCAATAGAAGGCTTACTCTCTTCTGGACTAAGTGGAAAAATAATTTTGGTTCCAACAAACCAACCAATAAAAATTAAAATAATTGCTATTGGAAATGCAGCCTTCATCCAATCGCCATACATGAAATCATCCATACCTACTGCTCCGGCAATTAATGCCCCAGCAAGTAGATTAGCTCCCGAACCTGTGATAAATCCACTGGCCGAAATATTTATTTGAAACAAGTTTTGTAACACTAAGTTTCTACCGAAGTTATTTTTATTATCACCTCCAGTAGCGCCGTAAACAGCGGCAATCACCATGAAAATTGGCAATAAAATTGCAGCTTTTGCAGTAGTAGCAGAAATAAATGCCGAGAGAACAACGTTGATAAAAATGAAACTCATAAATATTGATGTCGCATTTTTACCAAATCGGACTATAAACCAAAGGGCAAAACGTTTCGCAACCCTAGTCTTCACAAGCATGCTTGCTAATATAAATGAAAGAATATTCAACCACATTACCTTATGCCCGAGTTGATGGTAAGCATCTACCTCGGTGGTAACATTGGTTAATACCATGGTGATAATTACAATAAGTGATGTAAGGTAATTTGGAACGGCTTCAGTAATCCAAAGTATAATTGCTGCTACAAAAATGGCTAACATCGAAATATTGGCGTGCGAAAATCCATCAGTCCCTAATTGTCCAAGTCTTACTAAGGCACTTTTACTTAGCGTTGAAGAATCAATATTTTGAAGAAAATCGATACTTGAAAACCAGTTTATATAGATAAAAACAACAATAGCCAAAGGACCACCAATTATTTCCATCCATTTTTCAGCACTTGATTTATCTCTTACCGGAAGTTTTTCAACTTTGTAGTTATTCATATCTAGAGGGTCGTAAACCTTCTCTAGTGTAGTATCTGTAGCCATACAACTTTGTTCTTTGTTTAATTGTTGAATCGTTTAATTGATATCAGTTAAACGATTCAACAGTTAAACAGTTAAGCAAAAAAAAGGCTATCCCCCAAAAAAGAAGAATAGCCTAAATTAAATTATTACCAGCTTTTAAACGGGTTTTTCATCAACATAGAATTGAAATACTTTACATCTCCAGTAACTTCTTCTCCAAGCCATTCAGGTTTTTCAAAAGCTTCGTCTTCTTTTTCAAGTTCAACTTCAGCAACAACTAATCCTTGGTTATCTCCGTAAAACTCATCAACTTCGAAAGTGTGTTTACCTGACTTTACGTTGAAACGAGTTTTATCGATTACACCTGGCTCAGCAAGTTTAAGTAAATCATTAATTTCTTCTACAGGAAGTTCTT
>JAGLEB010000013.1 GCA_023145275.1 Flavobacteriales bacterium
TGCACTAAACACGTTCACCTTTAGCCATATTTCGCGATAAAAAAGGGATGATTATCTCTGATTCTAAAGACACAGCGTCACTTAGAGTTACACCGTACTAGCTTCTGCATATGAGATCCATTGGGCCAACACCATAAGTGTATATATCCTTAACTCACAAATAAGTAAACAAAAAGTGCTAAAATTTGATATGGTAACAAATTAAATTTAAGTTTGCAATAAGTTATCAAGAAAAACACTTCAATATGAAAAAAATACTTGTATTAGTAGCGCTTACATTATCCTTAGGCTCGTGCGTATCGTCTAAAATACACAAAGATTTACAAACAAAATACGATCAAATTTCTGGAGAAAAAAAATTACTTGAAGAAGAGAATCAAAGTTTACAATCAGAGCTTGATGATAGCCAAAGCAATCTAAAATCTGCTGAAAGTGAATTATCTGCTCTAAAAGAAGACTCTGAGCTTCTAAAAAGAAAATATTCAGCTTTAGAGAAAGACCACGCATCTTTGTTAGAATCATACAATCTTCTCACCAATAGCAACGATGCATTACTAGCAAAGAATGCACAAAAAAATCTAGATTTATTGAAAGACCTAGAAAACTCAAGAGCTTTATTAGCCGAAGAGAATGCTAAGCTAGAATCGAAAGAGAAGAAAATAAAAGAACTTGAATACTTGATGAGAGAGAGAGAAAACACTCTATCGGCAATGAAAAAAAGCCTATCAGATGCTCTAAGAGGTTTTGAAGGAAAAGGATTAACCGTTGAACAACGCAATGGAAAAGTTTATGTTTCACTAGAAAATCGCTTGCTTTTCCCTTCGGGAAGCTGGACAGTTAACTCACTGGGGAAAGGTGCAATTAATGACTTGGCTAAAGTGTTATCCACTCAAGATGACATCAATATTCTTATTGAAGGTCATACTGATGCTGATGCTTACAGAGGTAATGGCACACTTTTAGACAACTGGGATTTATCGGTAAAAAGATCCACAGCAATTGTTAGATTACTATTAAACACTAACGGGATAGACCCTACAAGAATCACAGCTGCAGGGCGTAGCAAGTACATACCTGTAGCTACAAATAAAACTGTAGAAGGAAAGTCAAAAAACAGACGAATAGAAGTAATTATTGAGCCAGACTTAAGCAAGATCGAAGCTATGCTTAGCGGACTGTAATTTCTTAATACTTATTTATATCTTTAAAACATGATTGAAGACAAACAACCACAACGCACACCAATCTCAGAACTTGGAGAATTTGGACTAATCGAGCATTTAACTAAGAATATAGAATTAAAAAACGAATCGACAAAATATGGAATTGGCGACGATTGTGCTATTCTTGATTTTGGAGACAAGCAAACATTAATTTCTACAGACCTTCTTGTTGAAAACGTTCATTTCGACCTATCATACGTTCCTCTAAAACACCTAGGCTATAAAGCTATAATGGTAAATTTATCAGACGTATACTCGATGATGGGAAAAGCCACTCAGGTTACAGTTTCTATTGCCCTGTCTAATCGTTTCCCTATTGAGGCTGTTGAGGAACTCTACGAAGGAATGAGATTAGCATGTAAGCTATATGACATTGATTTGATTGGTGGAGATACTACAAGTTCTAATTTAGGCCTTGTGATTTCAGTAACGTCAATTGGCGAAGTAGAGAAAGAAAAAGCAGTAAAAAGAAATGGTGCTAAAGTTGGGGATCTACTTGTTGTTTCTGGAGATCTTGGAGCAGCATTTATGGGACTTCAAGTTTTAGAGAGAGAAAAAGAAGTTTATAAGGTAAACCCAAATTCTCAACCAGATTTATCAGGTTATGACTACATAATGGAGCGTCAACTAAAACCTGAAGCTAGGAAAGATATCCCTACTATTCTAAATAGTCTCGAAGTACAGCCTACATCAATGATTGACATTTCTGATGGACTCTCGTCCGAAATTTTACATATCTGTAAGCAATCAGAAGTAGGATGTAATCTTTACGAAGACAAAATTCCTCTCGACCCTACAGTTATTAGCGCCTGCGAAGAGTTTAAGTTAGACTCAACAACTATTGCTTTAAGTGGTGGAGAAGATTACGAACTGCTATTTACTATCTCTCAAGACGATTTTGAAAAAGTAAAGGGCAATCCACATATGAGTATAATTGGTCACATAACAGAATCTGGAGCAAACTTAATCACTAGAGCAGGAGAATCTATACCCCTAAAAGCTCAAGGATGGAACCACATGAAATAAATTTATTTTTATAGTAATATTCTAATGAATTTGCAAAACTGTACTATGCAAAATGAGCTGAAATATATCATATATTTTTCAGCTCAATTTTTTGTTACTTAGTACTTGCAAATACCATTTCAACAATGAAAGATTATCAAGAAATAATAAATCGTATTTTTGAGGAAATACAACCTTTATTAGGTAAGGGAAATGTGGCTGATTATATTCCTGCATTGGCAAAAAAAGACAGTAGTAAATTTGCTATGGTCGTAAAGCTTTTAGATGGCAAAACTTTTGGCATTGGTGATGTAGATGAATATTTCTCGATTCAAAGTATATCAAAAGTACTCTCTTTAACGACTGTAATTAGAGACACTGACGACTTCCTTAAAACGAGGTGTGGAAAAGAACCTTCGGGAACACCATTCAACTCTTTGATACAGCTAGAATATGAAAATGGTATTCCTCGTAATCCATTTATTAATTCAGGTGCATTAGTTACGACTGACCAGATGTACAGCAATTTCGATAATCCAAAAAGAGACTTCTTGAAATTTGTTAGAACTATTTCAAATAACAATGAAATTGATTACAACCACAAAATTTCTTCTTCAGAGGCTAGTGTGGGATTCAGAAATGCGTCATTAGTTAATTTAATGAAGGATTACAATAACATCGACAACCCAGTAGACGAGGTTTTAAAAACCTATTACAATCAATGCTCAATAGAGATGAACTGTGAATTGATTTGCGACACCTTTGAGTTTTTAACGAACCACGGTAAGAATCCTAAAACAGGGAAACGAATCATAAGTATTGGCCGTGCAAAAAGGATTAACGCATTAATGCTAACTTGCGGAACGTATGATGCTGTTGGAGACGTAGCATACAGAGTTGGCTTACCTGCTAAAAGCGGTGTTGGAGGTGGGATAGTGGCTATAGTTCCAGGAGTGCTTACTGTAGCAGTATGGTCGCCAGGCCTAGATAAAAAAGGTAATTCTCTTGCAGGTGTAAAAGCCCTTGAATTATTTACAAGCTATGCAGAAAACTCAATTTTTTAAAATCATTTATTATATTTAACCTGTGGGAGACTATAGCAATATTGGGTATATAATCATTATTTTTACAGGGATTTTATTTCTGCTAAGCTTAGTGCTAGTGCTATTTATTGTTGCTAATCAGAAAAAGAAATTAGCAACCGAAATACTCCGCGAAAAAGAGAAAAATCAATTTCAAGAAACATTAATGACATCCATTATTAGAGCTCAAGATGATGAAAAAACTAGCATAGGTAGAGAGCTTCACGACAATATTAATGGATTAATGATGATTGCTAAACTGAACATCCAACGAATTAATGACAATACTACTGATGCTCTTAAATCATTAGATGAGGCCATGCATCAAACACGTAATCTTTCACACGGGCTTTCTTTTAGCACCCTCGAAACTTATGGCTTAGATTATACTATTTCGCAATATTTAAAAAGGATAGAAAATAATGCTGATCTCAATATAAAATTTGAATACAATGTAATTAACGACCCTGATTTAGACATATCTAAGCAATTGTTCAGAATTCTTCAAGAAGCTGTAATGAATGTAAACAAATATGCCAAAGCGAACAATCTTAGAGTAGAAGTCACTACAATGAACGATAAGTTAACGATGCGTATTGAAGATGATGGCATAGGATTTGACATTGATAAGAACAAAAATGGTATAGGCCTTCACAATATGGAATTGAGAGCTAAATCTATATCCTCATCCCTAACTATAAGTTCAAAGATAGCCAAGGGCACAAGTATTTTAGTCACTATTTAATAATATACAATCAAGCACATCCTCAAATAGTTACTTATTTTATACTGAAATATTTCGAAACATACTACTATTAATTGACAAATAAATTACTTAACTTTGACTCAGTATCAAAAAAGTGCTTAGACAAAGAAGTTGTAGTTTTTTATTGTAATATTTAGGTTTTACCGACTCAATGCACATGTATTGAGTCGGTTTTATTTTTATGAGAAATTAATCTTTAATTTTTTTTAATGCAGCTTTCGTAAATTCAGACAAGACTAAGCTCCCACTAATTTTGGCATTTTCGAATAATCGTCTATCCCAATGTTCGGTATCTTTCCACAATGTTTTTTTCATTTCACTGATAGCTTCTTCGCTATATGACGATAGTGATTCTAATAGTTCTGCCGACGTTTTAATCATGTCATTTTTATTATCGAAAACTTCAGAATACATCCCTTTTTTCAACGCCCACGATGCATCTCTCCAGTTTTTTGCATCAATACTTAATTCCGACAATCCCGAAATTCCAATTTTTCGTTCTACTGCAGGAGCTATAACAAACGGGCCAATACCAATAGACAATTCACTTAGCTTAATAGACGCCCCTCTTGTAGCAAAACAGTAATCGAAAGCACAGGCTAACCCCACACCTCCACCAACAGCCTTTCCTTGCACTTCGCCAACAACAAATTTGGGAATCTTCCTTATAGCGTTAATAACTCTCGCAAAGCCACTAAAAAATCTCTCTCCAACTATTTTGTCTTCTATATCTAAAAGCTCATCAAATGACGCACCGGCGCAAAAAGCTCCATCGCCAGCACTTCTAATAAGTACACACTTTACATTTTTATCACTCCCTGCCTTATAAATCGCCCTCTCGAGGCTATCTAGCAAACTGCTTGGCAAAGAATTACCCTTTGGATGATAAAATTCTATAATGACTATAGAGTTATTATTTATAGTATTTGTATTAACGTATCCGGTCATAATCATATATTTGATAACTCATTACTTTGCAATATGACAATTTTTGATATTTAAAACAAAATATTAGCACTATGTTTCAAAATTTACAAGATTGGTTCATTGGCCAGGATGCTATTTTTCAGGCTTTCTTGGCTACCTTATTCACATGGGGAGTAACGGCCCTAGGGGCTTCTCTAGTTTTTGTAATGGGCGATATGAAGAGAAAGTATTTCGATGGCATGCTAGGTTTCACTGGAGGAGTGATGCTCGCAGCTAGTTTTTGGTCGTTACTAGCTCCCTCTATTGAAATGAGTAAAGAGTTAGGACTTATTCCGTGGCTACCTCCAGCAATTGGTTTCGGGCTTGGCGCTCTTTTTCTATTCACCTTAGACAAATTAGTTCCACACCTGCATATAAATTTTAACGAAGATGAAAAAGAAGGTATAAAAACAGATTGGCACAAATCAACTCTCCTTGTAATGGCAATTACTTTGCACAATATTCCTGAAGGTCTAGCTGTGGGAGTTGCTTTTGGGGCAATAGGGGCTGGATTCGATGGTGCTAGCATATCTGCAGCAGTAGTTTTGACTATTGGAATTGGAATACAAAATTTTCCAGAAGGCACCGCCGTTTCACTACCATTGAGAAGACAGGGGGTTAGCAAGTTAAAGAGTTTCTGGTTTGGACAACTATCTGGTGCAGTAGAACCAATTGCAGGAGTATTAGGCGCTATTGCCGTTATTTATGCACAACCTATTCTTCCATATGCCCTGTCGTTTGCTGCAGGAGCGATGGTTTACGTTGTTGTTGAAGAAGTTATTCCAGAATCACAAAGAGATAAATATACTGACACTTCTACCCTTGGACTAATTGGTGGATTTATACTAATGATGATATTAGATGTTGGATTAGGCTAAAAATCATTTGGTATTATTTTTCATTCTTTAAGCAGCTATCTTTTCAGAAGATATATCTTTACAAAAAAAACACAATGACACGTATTGCTATTTTCGCATCTGGATCTGGGTCAAATGCACAAAACATTGCTGAATACTTTAAAGAGGATTCTGAAATTTCAATCCCATTAATCCTAGCAAACAAAGCCGATGCTTATGTTTTGGAGAGAGCAAAGAATCTCAATATAGATTCTATTATTTTCTCCAATAAGGAACTTCAAAGTACAGATGTAGTGATTGACAAATTGAAAGAATACGATATTAATTTTATTGTATTAGCAGGATTTTTATTAAGAATACCAGAAAATATCACTGCTGCATTTCCAAATAAGATTATTAATATTCACCCTGCTTTGCTACCTAAATACGGCGGAAAGGGAATGTATGGAATGAATGTGCACAATGCTGTAGTAGAAAATAAAGAGAAAGAGTCGGGTATAACTATTCACTTTGTAAATGAGAATTACGATGAGGGCCAAATTATATTTCAATCTAAAATAGCTGTATATACTAACGATACAGCCCAAGATGTTGCAGATAAAATACACACTCTAGAATACAATAACTTCCCAAGAGTTATTGGAGAAGCAATCAGCTCACTTCGATAAGACATATTAGTTTCTTTATAGAAAAGAAAAAGGCTATATCAAAAACCTTAAACTCGTCATACACGACGTTGAATAGGTTTTTAATATAGCCTCAAAATAATTTTCTGAAATCAAATTCCTAGAAAGGAAGATCGTCTTCTGAGTTGCTTGACCCTCCAACTTCAGGAGCTGCAGGAGCTGCTGGCACAGGATTAGGAGCATATCCTCCAGCTTGTGGCTGATTAGGAGCTGCTGCTTGTTGTGCTTGATATGCCTCAAGTCTCCAACCTTGAATAGAGTTAAAATACTTAGTAACGCCTTCAGGGTTAACCCACTCACGGCCTCTTAAGTTAATAAAAACTCTAACTTCTTGTCCCATTTGATATTGATCTAGCATATTTACATTATCCTGAACAAACTCTATCATGATTGATTGAGGATATTGATCAAATGTCTCTACCACTAATTCGCGTTTTCTAAATCCGTTCGCGCCAAAAGTTTGCGTCTGCCCGATTACTTTTACTCTTCCTGTAACTTCCATCTTATTATAACTTGATTATATTCAACATAGTAGGCAACAATACATCTTCATCTTCCTCAATATTACACACTGTTATTGCCTTCGATTATAAGTATTAATCTACTCGTGCAAATTTGCTTAATATTTCGATTAATGCAACATTTTATTTCGCTATTTTTTCAACAGTTTATAGAAATCCTAGTTTTTACAAAAACTTCACATTAATTTTAAATACTATTCAATAAGGCGCGATAATTAATATCCATATACATAAGAAATATTGACAATTTCTTTTAAATTTGTTTTTTCAGACAATAACTAATGAATATATACAGAACAAAAAGTATTGGAAAATGGATAGGTCTATTATTTGCCTTCACTATTGTTTCATTGATTTTATTCTACACTAACAGATTTGTTGCTCAATTTAAGCAAGAGGAACAAAGTAAAATGGAAATTTGGGCTTCAGCCATGAAACAAATTACCATAACTGTTGACCTCGATCAGGATGTTTCTTTTTTGACAGATGTACTCGCAAAAAACAAAACCATTCCCATCATAAACACTTATGAAAATAGAAAAATAAAAATAATAAAGAACATTAATGAAAAGGTAGCTTCAGACTCTACATATCTATACAGTTTATTGGGTGAGATGGAAGAGGAACGCCCACCTATTATCATTGATTTCCCCGATGGCAGAAGAGAGTTTGTTTTTTACAAAAACTCAACTATACTAAATCAGCTCGAATATTATCCAATAGGAATGTTAATGCTGCTGAGCTTTTTTGCAATACTCACACTTTGGGCTTTTAGATCTACAAAACATTCGGAGCAAAGTCTGCTTTGGGCTGCAATGGCCAAAGAAACTGCACATCAGATAGGCACACCTCTATCATCATTGATGGGTTGGACAGAGTTATTGAAATTTGAAGATATAGACCAAACTCCTATAAAAGAAATTGAGCGCGATGTTGATAGGCTAAAAACCATCGCCGAACGTTTTTCTAAGATTGGTTCTGTTCCGGAGTTAAAAACAGGAAAAATAGTAGATGTAACTAAGGTTTCCTATAATTACCTAAAGTCTAGATCGTCTAAGTACACGCATTTCACATTTGAAACTGATATTGATAGATCTTTCGAAATACCATTTAATGAACAATTATTGAGTTGGGTACTAGAAAATCTAATAAAAAATTCTATTGATGCCATGCAAGGAAAAGGAGACATCACAGTTAGAGTTCTCGACAAAAATAATAGCTACGTTCAAATTCAAGTCCAAGATTCAGGAAAAGGAATCTATAAATCTCAATTTAAAACTATTTTTGAGCCAGGTTTTACCACAAAAAAACGAGGTTGGGGCCTAGGTCTTTCTCTTGCAAAAAGAATTGTTGAGCAGTATCACTTTGGTAAAATTTTTGTTCTACACTCCGAGATTGATAAAGGAACAACTATAGCACTAAACTTGCACAAGTAATAAACCTCTATCGATCAATTCAATGAAACCAAATTTCAAGGCACTATTCTAAATATTATCACTAATCAGCTTAGCAATTTCAATAAACTCTTCAGTAGAAAATTTAAGCTTTTCCTTTTCAAAACTTATATCCGACACAGAATTAATTGGAATGAGATGAATATGCGCATGAGGCACATCAAGACCTATAACAGTTACTCCCACCCTATTGCACGGTATAGCCTTCTGAATTCCCTTAGCCACTTTTCGTGCAAACATTTGTAAATCTCGATACTCATTTTCAGGCAAATCAAATAGGTTATCAACTTCGTGCTTAGGAACAACTAAAGTGTGTCCTTTTGCCGTAGGAAAAATATCAAGAAATGCAAAGTGACTCTCATCCTCGATAACTTTGTAGGATGGTATTTCACCATTTATAATTTTTGTGAATATTGATGCCATAACAGTCGTAATTAATTATTAAGATGTAAAAATAATAAAAAAAATCCCTCTCAAAATGAATGAGAAGGATTTTCGTTATTGAAAATAATTTATCTTTTACCTCGTGATATCAACTATTTCGAATTCCATTGTTCCATTAGGAACTTTTATCTCGGCCACATCTCCAACTTCTTTTCCCAGAAGCCCTTTAGCGATGGGAGAATTTACAGAAATCTTCCCTTTTTTAAGGTCAGCCTCATTCTCGGCTACAAGAGTATAGGTCATAACAGCTCCATTCTTCTTGTTCTTTATCTTTACAATAGATAGTATAAGAACTTTAGACATGTCTAGCTGTGACTCATCAATTAACCTCGCGTTCGACAAAGCTTCCTCCATCTTCGAGATTCTTAACTCAAGCAATCCTTGAGCTTCTTTTGCTGCGTCGTATTCGGCATTTTCAGATAAATCTCCTTTATCTCTTGCCTCTGCAATTTGCGCAGTAATTCTCGGCCTTTCTACCGATCTTAATTGGTCTAAATCACCTTTAAGATTTTTTAAACCTTCCTCTGTATAATATGATATTTGTGACATAATGCACTACTTTTATTAATAACAAAAACAGTCGAAAAAAAAATCCCTATTGACAAAAGGGATTACATTTTTCGACTAGACTTCTACAAATGTAGTAATTTTTAGTCACCTAGCAACATTTACACACCTAAAAAACATAAATACAGTTAAAATCAATTTTCCCCAAGTCGTTTATTCTATCGATGAATAAGCTTATATTTATCACCTAATTATTCCAATTATCGTAATCATGCAAACATTTGTATCACAGGTTGTAGGTGAAATTCTTAGGAAAAACACTGACATAGAAAATCAAATCATCATACTCCCATCAAAGCGAGCAGGTGTTTTTTTTAAGGATGAATTAAAACGACAACTACAAAAATCTACATGGGCTCCTCAAATCTTAACCATAGAAGATCTTGTTGAGGAAATTAGCGGATATAAAGTACTTGATAACATCAATTTAATTTTCTCTTTTTACGATATATACCTCGACAACAACAGGGGTTTACAGACAGATTCCTTCGATCAATTTAGTAAATGGGCAACAATGGCTCTACATGATTTTAATGAGATAGATAGATATCTGATAGATTCAAAAAGGCTATTTTCTAACCTTAGAGATGCTAAAAGAATAGAGAGTTGGACACCTGAAGAACCTACAAAGTTAATTGCAAACTTCCTGCGTTTTTGGGATAAGTTAGAAGTTTACTACAATGCTTTAAGAGCAAAATTGAGAGATTCTGGTCTCGCATATCAAGGGATGTCTTTTAGGCATGCAAGCGAGAATATTATCGACTACCTCAACAGCTTAGATTCAAATAAAAGATTTCATATTGTAGGTTTCAATGCCCTAAACAAATCTGAGGAATTTTTGATAAACACAATGCTCAATAAAAACCGAGCAGATATATACTGGGATGTCGACAATTATTACTTTGACAACAAACTCCAAGAGGCCGGAACTTTTACTAGAGAACATCGAAAATGGAAGTACTTCGAATCTAATAGTTTTAATTGGGTTCAAAATAATTTTACTAAAGAAAAAAATATAAAAATAATAGGAGTGCCTAAAATGGTAGGTCAAGCAAAGGCTGCAGGACAAATACTAGAAGATATTGCAATTAGCGAAAATCCGAAAGACAAGTACCGATCTACGGCACTTGTTCTTGCCGAAGAAAACCTACTGCTCCCAATATTAAATTCCCTATCAGACTCCGTAGACAACATTAATATAACAATGGGATTCCCTATAAGGAACACTCCCCTTGCAGGACTATTTGATTTAATTTTTAAACTTCATGACAAGGTGGTAAAGTTAAATAGACTTGATAATGTAAAACCATATTACCACCAAGATCTTATTGCTATATTAAAACATCCAATAATAAAAACTTATTCAAGCAACAATAATCAGAGTAGCGATAGCATCATTAGCGAGATAAACGACAATAACCTTGTATTTATAGGCTTCGACGATATTGAGCCTATTAAAAACAATAACCTTCTAAGTGCTATATTAAAGCCTTGGAGCAATAATCCAAAAATAGCAATAGACAGTTGCATCAACATTGTTTCTATACTTAAAGACCTGTACGCCACAAAATCAAAAGACTACGTAATTGAGTTAGAATATTTATTCAGATTCTCGCAGATATTCAATCAGCTATCATCATTAAACCAGAAGTACAAGCACATCTCAGAGCTAAAAGTTCTAAGCTCGTTTTTTAGTCAGATTTTAAGCTCAGAGACAATTTCGTTCAAAGGAGAACCACTTTTAGGGCTTCAATTAATGGGCATGCTAGAAACTCGTGTTTTAGATTTTGAGACAGTAATATTAAGCTCGGTAAATGAAGGAATTTTACCCTCGGGGAATACCCAAAATTCTTTTATTCCCTACGATATAAAGGTAGAATCAGGGCTCCCAACTTATCAAGAAAAAGATGCAATTTATGCCTACCACTTTTACAGGTTAATACAGAGAGCAAAAAATGTTTACCTATTATATAATACTGAGTCTGATGATTTTGGTTCTGGAGAAAAAAGCAGATTTATCACTCAGATAATTCACGAAGGTGGCGACAATATTAATATTGAAGAATTTATTCTTTCCGGAAAACCTTCGAACGAGCATAGTGAAAAAATCAGCATCAAGAAAAATCAATCTGTAATTGATAGGTTAGAAGAAATTGGCAGCAAAGGATTCTCGCCATCTGCATTATCAATGTATATGAGAAATCCTATAGATTTTTATTATCAGAAGGTATTGAGACTATCAGAGCAAGAGGACGTTGAAGAAGTTGCTGGATACAATACACTTGGAAATGTAGTACATGAAGTTTTAGAAGAGCTGTACAAACCATATATTGGTAAATTTTTATCAGTAGGCCATATCAAAAACATGTTTGATAAAGTAAGCATTTTAACTGTACAGAAATTCAAGAAGTTATATAAAAATGGAGACATTACACATGGTAAAAACCTATTGATAAGCAAGGTAGCTGAAGAATTTGTAAATAATTTTATCCGAAGCGAAATAAAGGTATTAGAAAAAGGTTCGCAGTTGAAAATAATTGGCCTTGAGAAAAAGATGACCGCAGAAATATATGTAAAAGACCTTGACAAAACTGTGAAAATTTTCGGATTTATCGATAGAGTAGATCAACTAGATGGAGTTATTAGAGTGCTAGACTATAAAACTGGAAAAGCAGAAACTAAAGACTTAAAAGTCACCTCTTTTGCCGAGATAACAGAGGACGAGGGAAAACCTAAGGCATTACAGGTGATGGCCTATGCCTTGATGATTTCTCAAGATATGGAGAAGAACTCTATTGCAAATCAAGAAATTACTGCTGGAGTTATAGCTTTAAAAAAAATTGACAAAAACTTATTGATGCTATCTGACTCAAAAGGCCTTACTTTGTCTATCTCAAATAAAGACTTAGAAATGTATAAAGATGCTATGGCGAGATTGTTTACTGAAATATTTGATAAAAATATAGCATTCGAAGAAAAGGAAATAGTATAAACTAAATAATGACCAAAAATTTCTTAATATTATTCTTATTGAGTCTTCCTCTACTCGGTTTCGCTCAAATGAAAAGTGAAGTTTGGACTGACTATAACCACACTCAATTTGTCACCAAAGATCTATCTATTTTTGGTGATGTGAGTTATAGATTTGCCGAAAATGATATAATAGTTTTTAGACCGTCAATAAAGTACATAGTTTCTCCAAAGGTTAAAATCATGGGTGGATTAGGTAATTTCTACTCTTTCACTCCAGATTTAGAACCAAAAGCATACGAATTTAGACCCTGGCAAGGAGTGCAATTAATTTGGCCTCAAACAGCTTACTTCTCAATAAAGCACCTCTTCAGACTAGAAGAACAGATGGTTTTTAGTTATATCCCAGAATCTAAATACACATACAGAACACGGTTTAGATATCAGATAGCTACAGAAATAGACATATGGGAGACCCCATCAGGTGCTATAAGCATCTCTCTACCTATAGAGTACGAAATGTTTGATTTCATCAATAGACCGGAGAATTTTATAGAAAGAGACCGGATAATTTCAGGAATTATCTTTCGATTTGCAAGGTATTGGAGGCTTGAGTTTAACTACGTTGTACAAAGAGAAGGTGAAGGCTTCGAAAACCTAACTCCAGAAACTACTATTTATCGAATTAGATTGAGACACAGTGTTTTTAAAGTGAAGCCGAAATTAATTGAAGAAGAACCACAGCAATTGTAGTATAGCCACGATACTATTAGTTGAGTCCACTTCGAAAACTCTTCATTACCAAAAATGTTTCTTTTAGCGATATTTGCACTTTACTCAATTAACTGATGCACAGGTATCACCGAATATCGTAAAATACAAATTTCATCCAAAATAATTCATTTTGTGAAAATTGCCAGTTTTCGGAGTGGACTCATTAGTTATAATATTTTCTAATTGCCCGATTTAGATTTGTAAACCATTTTACTCTTTTAAATTTTGGTGGAGGATAGTTCTTCAGCTTAGATCTCACAATATCAAAAACCACTTCTGAACTCTCATTTACCACTCCTCCGTGAGCAAATAGTATATTATCAACATCTAGTTCAGATACTCTTATAAGCGATTTTTCCATCACAGAAGGTAGAGCTACAGGAAAAGGCAAATTAAATTTTGAGCCAAGTTTTATTGCTAAATCGCCAATGTAAATTATTCTCTCTTTTCTGTTTAACACTGAAATATCATGAGTTGTATGGCCTGGCGTGCAAAGCACCTCCCAGTCGTAAAAAAACGGAAGCATTTGATCATCACACAGCTCGTAATCAGGTTTCAGAGAAGGTTGAAACCATACTCTTTTATATTTATTGCGAAGTTTATATGCCACAAACCATGCGAACAAAGTATCTAGCAAATGCTGTATCTGGCCAGAAAAACCTTTGTACCAATAATCAAGCTCGGGATGCCCAGCTATAGGTATATTAAATTTCTTCCGTAAATGAGGGGCTGCACCAGCATGATCGGGATGAAGATGAGTTACTACAATCAATTTCAAATCGCTCATTGGCCTTTTTAAAGTACGAGTTATGAAGTATTCAATTTTCATAACATCTCCCCTACTTCCACCATCAAGCAAAAGCAATTTATCGGCATATTCAACAATATAAAGACTCTGAATATACCCATCGAGGTGATGTATTTTAAAGTCTGAATATTCCATACTTAATATTTCCTTTTCTTGAAAAAAAACACTTAAATCTATTCTTTATTTAGCTCTTTTACGAGCTTTAGCAGAGTTGAGTTCATCTTGCTTTTAATTAAATCAAAAGGCAGTTCTTTTCGCTGAGTGTAAACTATCATTATAGCAAGCTTTGCATCTAGATTATCAAGAAGTGTATATTTCTCGAGACGATATGCCTCTCGCATCAATCTTTTTATTCTATTACGATCAACAGCATGCTTGAAATTTCTCTTAGACACCGATACACCAATCTGAACAGGAACATCCTTAGGCAATTCCATCTCCTTGTAAAAAACTCTAAAAGGATAGCTAGAGAAAGAACTTCCAGATGAAAAAATACTAGAAATAACCTTGGTGCTTTTAAGCTTGTCTTCTTTATTATAAGTGAATCTTCTTATTTCAGTCATATACTTTATAATGATGATGCAAAATTAATCTAATAATTCTTTAGAAGCATATAATAATTTATATTAATTAGAACTGTACTAATTTTAATCGAAACATTGAGTGTTGATAAGTTTTTTAGGCCTACAAAAACCAACAATACAAAGGCTTAAACAAAATCAAGACAAGCATATACCTCATTGTTGAAAACTTGACTACTAACCTATACATCAAACACTTGCAACCACACAATCAAGAACACAGAAGGTTTGTAACAAAATAATATTGATAAAAATTTCGTAAATTTGTTCCACTATAAAAACTAATTTTTCTCTTATACCTTAAATCCGCAGGTGGTTTCGTTATGAAAATCTGTAAAGGAATTGGATAGCATTGGTTTAGCGCAGAAAAAAGTAACGCAGGCGTATACATAGATACGGTGAGAAAGTTTTTATGAGCATTCCCAATGATGGCGTGCGGTACAGCTTTGTGATAGAAATCCATTTGCGGATTTAAGGTTAAAATCTAAATTAAAAAAATGCACGACAGGTCTATTGTACATATGGATTTAGATACATTCTTTGTATCTGTTGAACGCTTGGACAACTCTAAGCTTATAGGCAGGCCTGTGCTTATCGGTGGAAAAAGTAATCGTGGAGTTGTAGCATCTTGCAGTTATGAAGCTCGAACTTTTGGCATTCATTCGGCCATGCCGATGAGAATGGCAAGACAACTATGTCCCGAGGCTATAGTGCTAAGAGGAGATATGGAAAGGTACAGTTATTTTTCTAATATGGTGACTGATATTATAAAGGAGGATGTTCCTATTTATGAAAAAACATCTATCGATGAGTTTTTCATAGACCTATCGGGAATGGAGCGCTTTTTTGGATCGTACCTCTTTGCTAGTGACCTGAGAAAAAAAATAGAGAAAGAGTCAGGGCTAAACATTTCTTTCGGACACTCTATAAATAAAACGGTATCTAAAATTGCTACAGGAGAAGCTAAACCAGCAGGGCAGAAGAAAATTATCGCTGGGGATGAGAAACCTTTCTTAGCTCCTCTTTCCGTAAGAAAGATACCTATGGTGGGAAACGTCATGTTTCAGAACCTTCGCAGATTAGGGATTGACAAAATTCAAACCCTACAACAGATGCCAATAGAAATGCTTGAGCATGCATTGGGGAAAAATGGTGGCAAACTTTGGAAAAAAGCTAATGGCATAGACAATTCTCCAGTTGTACAATACACTGAGCGCAAATCAATATCGAGCGACAAAACTTTCGAGATTGACACATCTGACATTGCTAAGTTAAGGGCATCGTTGATTTCTATGACCGAAAGGTTAGCATTCAAACTTAGAAAAGAACACAAACTATGTTCGGTTGTGACTGTTAAAATTCGCTATTCTGACTTCAACACATTCACACAGCAAATTAAAATACCATATACATCTGCCGATCATATTCTTATAGACAAGGTGAAAAGCCTATTCAACAAACTGTACTCTCGAAGAGTTATGCTAAGACTAGTAGGTGTGAGACTCAGCGGACTTGTAAGTGGAGGCTATCAAATAAATCTCTTCGACGATACGGAGGAGATGATAAAACTGTATCAAGCTATGGACAATATGAACAAAAGATACGGTAACGGAACAGTACGTAGAGCTATTGGCCTAGGCCAAAAATACAGAGAATTTAACTCGTTTATGCCTGAAAATTAAAACAAGTAAAATCATGTCATTCTTACATGTATTTTGGATCGACCTAACTATTGTATTCCAAAGAGCTTCAACTTTAAGCTTCGAGCTAAAAAATCACTATATTTGTACAAAATCAATAGATAGTATGCTTAAGAATTTTTTTTTAATAACTACACTTGTAGCTCTATTTACGGGCTGCAGCAATGATAACATCCAACTTCCTGATGTTTTTGTTGATCAATACGTTTACCTAAACAATCCATCCAACATAAACCTGCAATCACCAGGTGGTTGGGCATATGAAAATGGTGGAATTAAGGGCATAATTATATATAGGATTTCTATGGATGAGTTTAAAGCTTATGAAAGATCTTGCCCTCATATAGCACCTAATTTATGTAGTGTTTTACATGTTGAGAAAGGTATAACTGTAAATTGCGAATGCGATAATAAAACTTTTCTACTAGCAACAGGCGAACCATTAGATGGAGCATCGCACGGACTGAAAGAATATAGAGCATACCTAATAAATGAGAGTACACTTCGAATAGTAAATTAAAAATCAATGCGTTTTTTTTTAAGCTTAACCCTAATCTTTGCCTTCAATTTATTTTCTTCTGCACAGACAGTTATAAATGAAGGTGACTTAATTGTTCATAAAAAATTTAAAGTGACGAATACAAAAAAACTTATTCGTCAACTAAACAGCTTAGCAGTTTTCGAAAACTCACTCTCGGGGCTCTGTATTTATGATGTTAGAAAAGGAAAATATATACTAGAATATAATAGTGACACGTATTTCATCCCTGCATCTAATACTAAGATATTTTCTTTCTACTCGGCCATAAAAAATATTGGAAACAATATTCCTGCACTATATTATACAGAGACAAAGGACTCTCTAATTGTATGGGGAAGTGGGTCGCCTACCCTACTTTACTCAGAGTTTAATGATAGTTGTGCTTTCCAGTTTTTAAACAATTCCCAAAAACAAATATACTTTTCTAGCAATAATTTTCAGAACAAAAGATATGGTTCAGGTTGGGCCTGGGACGATTACAACGACTCGTATGCCAAGGAGAACTCGGCACTATCAGTATATGGCAATGCTATTAGAGTTACCCTTTTTCCTAATGGAGAATGGACAGTTAATCCTAAAATATTTAGAGACTCAATAAAAGTAAATCTCAATGAAGATTTTTTTAGACTAAAAAGAGATGAGAAAAAAAATCATTTCGAACTATGGATTACCGAAACCAAAGACACTATTTTCAAAGAAGTGCCATTTATTACATCTACCGAATTAAGTATAAAACTATTATCTGACACCCTCCACAAAACTATCGTACTGATAGATAGAGAGATGAGAGACAAGGAAAGTATTGAAACTATTTACGGCATTTATAGCGACAGTATTTATAAAGTTATGATGAGAGAAAGCGATAATTTCCTAGCTGAATCTGTCTTACTGATGAGTGCTGGCAACTTTAATCAGAATGATAGTTTAAACCCAAAACATCAGATAGAATATATATTAAACAAACAATTGTCCGACCTATCTCAAGAACCTCGATGGGTAGATGGCTCTGGTCTCTCTAGATACAACTTATTCACACCAAAATCTATGGTAGAGGTGTTACTTAAGATAAAAGAATATTATACAGCAAAGGATCATAATTTGAATCGCCTATTCGAAATATTTCCCACTGGCGGGCAGGCGGGAACTTTAGAAGAGCGCTTCATTAATCAACTACCTTTTATTCATGCTAAGACAGGGACATTGAGCAACAATCACAACCTAAGCGGCTATATTATTACAAAATCAGGCAAACTATTAGTCTTTTCGTACATGAATAATCACTACAGGCACAAAACTTCAACAATACAGAAGCAAACAGATATTATTCTAGAAGATTTCTATAAGTACTATTGATCAAAAAAATTAATTTACTTTAAAAATAAACACTCTTTTAACATATGCGTATTCTACTTACTATTCTTGCAGTAACAATATCTTTAATACTTACTTCATGTTCAACTGAAGGAAAAAAAAACCAAAAAGCGTCAGAGAATGAAATAATTAAAAAATCAGAGTTTGCAACTGCATACATTGGCACTTACACAAAAAAGGAAGGTCATGTAAATGGTAGAGCGAACGGTATATATACCGTTAAGATGAATAAACAAACTGGAGAACTAACGGCTAATAACATTACACAGAAAGTTATAAACCCTTCGTTTTTATCTAAATCTCACGATGGGAAACACCTTTATGCTGTAAGCGAATTAAGTCCTAGTGATAATTCTTTTGGCCAAATATTTGCATTTAGGATTAATGAAGATAACTCGCTTAGATACATCAACAAAAAATCTACAGAAAATTATGCACCTTGCCATGTGGCCACAGACAAAACGGGGAAGTTAGTTTTTGTTACAAATTATGTGGGAGGTATTGCTATGCTATACAAAGTTGGAAAAGAAGGAGATCTACAAGTTTCTGACACCTTGAAATTATCTGGGAGTAGTGTACATGCCGATCAAGAAAGTTCACATTTACACGAGATAGTTATCTCGTCGGATAATAATTATGCGTTTATTCCAGACAAAGGAAGTGATAAAATATGGTCGATTCCATTTGATGTAAAAAAAGGAACATTCAATAGAGATAGCCTATCCTTTGTGAAAATTCAAGACGGGGCAGGGCCTAGACACTTAGTATTTTCAAAGGACAATAAATTTGCATACGTAATAACAGAACTTGACAATCAAATAAACATATTAGGATATAAAGGTAATGGAATACTAGAGAACATCGCCAAGATAACATCTTTACCAGATAAATTTAAAGAGAATAGCTACGGTTCGGAAATTGTATTACATCCTAGCGGCAAATATCTATATGCATCAAATAGAGGACACAACAGCATAGTAGCATTTGAGGTAGACAACAATTCAGGATTACTAAAGCTAATAGATTTCTACGATACAAAAGGAGATTTCCCAAGAGGATTTGCAATAGAATCTAGTGGACGTTTTCTATATGTAGCAAATCAAAATACGGACACTGTTGTTCAATTCAATATTGATCAAAATACTGGAAAGTTAGAATTCTCAGGAAACATACTAAAAATTAAGACGCCTGTTGATATTGAGTTTTAAGTAGATACCTAACCTTCTATCACGTATTTTTTTGTAAATTGTAATAAAATCACAGGCCATGAACTATTTTATTACAAATCGAGAAGTCGTAGGAAAAGATAAACGTCAGAGATTACGAGAGGATGGGAGAGAGCATGCGGGAGATAATCTTCGATTTGGAACTTACGATATTGATACTCGTAAGTTTTCGCTTTTTGGGGAGCCAAAAAAAGAAACAGATCTAATATATTCAGGGATAATTGACAAGAACACTAATAGACTAAAGGGTTCAACACGATTTTTTAAAGATATTTACTGTAAGCTCACCGATAACAAATACAAAGGTGATGTTCTATTTTTTATTCACGGATTCAATACCGATTTGGATGGAGTGAGAGATAATTTCGAAACTCTAAACAAGATATATGTCGACAATAAAAAATCGCCCATTAATCACATTGTGATATTCACTTGGCCAGGGCGAACTCCAATTATCCCTTTCCACTATCACGATGACAAAAAAGATGCTATGCGTTCGGGTGAGGCGCTAGCTAGAGGTTTCAAAAAAGTAATTAATTTCTTTAGAAAATTCTTACTCCAAGACCAAAACAAAGCATGCGAACAACACATTCACCTAATGCTACACTCTATGGGGCACCGCGTGTTTAAACACACCTTGCTAGAAATGGAAAAAAAGAAAATTCAGATTCCCGAATTATTTAGCGAGATAACACTAATGGCAGCAGATATTGAGTACAATATATTTGATGACGATAATGCTTTTGAGAATTTGATAGATTTTGGTTCGAGAATTCATATTTTCTACCATAAGAACGACAGGGTTCTAGACATTTCAAAATATACCAAAAATTTCAGTAACAGATTAGGAAGACACGGCAGGAAGAGGCTGGATATCGGTATGAAAAACATTTTCGATATTGATGTAACTAATACAAACGACGATGAAGAATACGGTTTGAGAGAAGACCTCCTAAACCATTGGTACTATTATTCATCGAGCGAAGTAGTAAATAAGCTCATCGATATATTCAACGGAAAATAATTATTACATTCGCAGTCAATAAAACATTATAGCAGCACAAAATGACAGTGAAATTAATTGTAGCAAAAGCCGAGAACAACGCCATAGGAAAAGGGAATGACCTAATTTGGCACTTACCAAACGATTTTAAATTTTTCAAGAAAACAACGCTTGGTCACACATTAATAATGGG
>JAGLEB010000130.1 GCA_023145275.1 Flavobacteriales bacterium
CCAAAGGCTGGAGTTGAAACTTCTTCGAATCCATATCTTGCTTCAGTTTCTCTTACGTATTTTTGAATTGTATTTTTAACTCTCATTCCGTCTTCAAGTCAAATTGGGAAACCTTGTCCAGAATCATTGTTAAACATAAAGATATTCATTTCTTTACCAATCTTTCTGTGGTCTCTTTCTTTACGCTCAACAAGGATTTGTAAGTATTCACTTAGTTCTTCTTTAGTTTCTCAAGCTGTCCCATAAATACGTGTAAGTGAATCATTCTTTGAATCTCCTCTTCAATAAGCTGCAGAGAAGTGTAAAAGTTTAAAGTTCTTAAGTTTTGCAACACTGTCAACATGAGGACCTGCACAAAGATCAGTAAAGATTGATTCTCCATTAGATGGATTAATCATTCCATAATAAGTTAGAGTCTCACCTTTAGCTTTTAATTCTTTTGATAACTCTAGTTTGTATGGTTGTTTACTATCATCACTTGTTTTAACTAGTTCCATTTTATATCCACCAGAAACAAGTTTTTTCATTTGCTTTTCAATCTTTTTGATATCTTGATCATTGATTGGGTTTGCAAATTTAAAGTCATAGTAAAACCCTTCATCTATTGAAGGTCCTATTCCTAGAATTGTATCTGGGTATAACTTCATTACTGCAGCTGCAAGTAGGTGAGCTCCTGTGTGGTTTAGTTTTTGGTTTGCTTTCATGTTTCCTCTTTCTATATAAAAAAAGTCCATTATTAGGGGCCAACGTACCACCCTAATAGGACTCTTACTTTTATATTTAATTTAACAAATAAGTAGTAACAATTTTAATGTTAGAGCTTTCACTATCCTCTATCGCTTTCAAAGCTTAAAATGTTTTGGTCTTATTCACTCATTAATTATATAACAAAACATTGAAAAGTTATTTTTAAGGTATGAATATATTTAAAATAAAACTTACCATGATGATAAGTTATTTTGTTTTAATGTAAACATATTATTTTCTTTTAAAAATAGAAGAGAATGGTTTTTCCATTGTTTTAGGAACTACAAATATACCGATTGGTACAAACACTGAAATTCCAATGTAAATCCCAAATTGTACTCATGCTGCAGTGTTAACTCCAGTATGTGCCAACTTATCATATACAAGAGCTAAAATAATGTTTACTATAGTATATACAAAGTAAGCAATACCTCAAATGAATCCTGTCATTATTGCAACTCTTTGTGGAGAATTACCTTTTACTTCATGAGGAATAAGGAGAATTGTTCCTTGTATTCCTCAAGCACACATTCCAGCAAGGAACATAAATATAGCTGGGCCAACAACACCACTTACGAAAGCATTCATTAAATAGGCTGCAGCGATAAATACAATTGCAAGTGTTGAAACTGCAGCTATATAATAACGACGATCCACATTATATTTATTTACTCAACTCACAAGGAATAATCCTGGTATCAAGCCCAATAAGAATAATACTATTGGAAGAAGAAGTTCTCATGGCACAAGTTTAGAAAAATGTGCTGCATGTATTTTGGCAAAGTTTCCTGGTGTTATAAGAATAACAGATACAACAAGGACTATTCAAGCACCATATATAACACTTATTTTTCAAGTTGTTTTTTCTTTAGCAACAGAACCTCAAGTTGCTGGTTTAAGTGCAGCTTTTTCTGAAGAAGAAGTATTTGCTGCAGTTTTAATATCGATGTCTTGTCCAACAAATATATATACAACTAGAAGGATAATTGGAGTACCAGCAACAATTGCTGCTCATATCTCTCAATTATTAATCATAGAATCATGAATTGACGGAACCATAAATAAGATCAATGGAAGTGCAGCTCCAATGTTGAAACCTGTACTATTAACAGATGAAATAATTCCTTTTTGTTTTGCATTAAAGAAACGAGAAATAATTGGTTGTGTATAAACAATCAGAACTGTTCCACCTATAGCCATAAACATTCTACCAATTATGAATAATGAATATCCAGTTATGTTATGTATTCGTGCAAAGAATACAGAAGGCAATGCAAGTGATAATAAGCTCAATGCGATAATGACAGCATATTTATGTCCAACTTTAGCTATAACGAACCCCGCACCTACAGCCCCTAAACCACGCATAGCAGTAATTGT
>JAGLEB010000131.1 GCA_023145275.1 Flavobacteriales bacterium
TCAATAAAAACAACCTTTGGAGAATGTTGCAAAGTATTGAACCAGCGCATAATAATGGAAGATATAAACCTGTCATGTATTAAAATTTTAGGTAATTACAATAGGTGCGAAACTTTAGTAAATAACAAAAAAAGAGGCTGAATATTTTCATATTCAGCCTCTTAAAGTATAATATATACCTCTAAAAAATTAGAAGAAAGTTTTTATAATATCATTACCATTAGCTAGTATAACAAGGCTCATAAGGATAACAAATCCAAAAATCTGAGCGTACTCTAGCACCTTTTCTGAAGGTTTTCTTCCGGAAATCATCTCCCAAAGAACAAATACCACATGACCTCCATCAAGAGCAGGTATTGGAAGTATGTTTAAGAAACCAAGCATAATTGATAAGAATGCTGTGAAATTCCAAAAGCGTTGCCAATCCCATGTTGCAGAGAATTGCTTTCCTATAGCTAAGAACCCACCAACAGATTTGTATGCACCAGTGTCAGGATTCAAAATTAGTTTGAATTGGCGGATGTAACTAGTAAGCATATCTTTTGCTTTTATAGCTCCTTGTGGAATAGATTCTAGTAAACCGTACTCCAAAGTTTTTACTTCGTAAAATTTAGTAAGGTCACCATCAGGGTAAACACCAATCTTTCCTCCTTCAGGAACGTATACATTTACGTCTATAGTACTATTGCCCCTAAGTACACTCAATGATATAGAATCACCTTTTGCCTGTGGAATAACATTTATGTACTCATCGAAATAAAGCATTTGTTTTCCATTAAAAGCAACAACTTTATCTCCCTCTTGCAATCCAGCTTTTTCAGCTTCAGAACCTTCTGAGAAAGCACCTACATAATAAGGGATTCTCGGAGATATAAAGTTTGAACTCTTTATCAGTTCTTCTTTTACTTTATCGTCGAAGTTTATATGTATGTTTTCACCATCGCGTTCTACATCTACGTTGTCAGATAAAATTATCTCTATTGGAATTTGTTTGAACATGTCAATCTCATTTCCTCCAACTTTTATTATCTTATCTCCAGTCTGTAGTCCAAGTTTATGCCCTACTGAGTCTACAACAACACCATATTGGTTTATTGATGATGTAGGTATGTATTGTTCTCCCCAAGTGTACATCATTCCTGCGTAGATAACAATTGCAAGAACAAAGTTTACCACAACTCCACCAATCATTATTATCAATCGCTGCCAGGCTGGTTTGGATCTAAATTCCCACGGTTGTGGTTCTTTATCCATTTGCTCTTTGTCCATCGACTCGTCAATCATACCGGATATTTTCACATAACCACCTAGAGGAAGCCATCCTATTCCGTATTCGGTATCTCCAATTTTCTTTTTGAAAAGAGAAAAGTAAGGATCGAAGAATAGGTAGAATTTCTCTACTCTAGTCTTAAAAATCTTTGCAGGAATAAAGTGACCAAATTCGTGCAATACAATTAGAATTGACAAGCTCAAGAAAAATTGAGCAGCCTTTATTAATATTTCGTTTATTTCCATATAAAAAAATCTTTAGCGGCGCAAATATAAAATTTTAATTACTTTTACTCTAAGTAAATTTCTATTGATTATTAGTCGCTGTTTTATTGCCTGTAACCCTTTAAAATAGTATGTTTGACGTGTGTTTAGATTTTGTTATTCTCTATTTTTATATTTGAAAGAATAAATTAAGATTTGGAACAAGCTTATCTATTGGATTATTATTGAATTTTAATAATGTTTAATAACATGAATAGCTCAGAGTAAAATTCTAATAAAAAGAGTCTATGATGAAAAAATATCTACTTAATATTCTAATACTTTCTATCTTTATTTCTTCGTATAACCCTGCTTATTGTCAGGATACTACAAGTGTAATGAAAGATTTAAAAGTTGGAGTTGTTCTTAGTGGAGGTGGAGCAAAAGGTGTAGCCCATGTAGGAGTGCTAAGAATGATTGAAGAGGCAGGAATAAAGGTTGACTATATTGGCGGTGCTAGTATGGGAGCTATTGTTGCAGCGCTATATTCTGTTGGATATACTGTTGATGAGCTGGATAGTATCATTAAAGTGTTAGACATGTCTAAGTTAGTTCAGGGCGATGTTCCTCGTAGACATTTAACTTATTTCGAGAAAGCTTTCGATGGGGATACTTTTATTAGTGTACCAGTGAAAAACTGGGAAATTGGTTTGCCACAAGGCCTGTCTAATGGTCAGAGTGTTATAGATGAATTTTTCACTCTAACTCGTGCATACCCAGGTCATCAAGATTTTAATAAGCTGCCTGTGCCGTTAATAATGACAACTACTGATATTGTTACAGGTGAGTCAGTAGTTTTTCACGAAGGCTCAATTCCTCTCGTTATGCGTGCAAGTTCTTCTTTTCCATCTCTTTTTTCGCCTATTGACATAGATGGAAAGCTTTTAGTTGATGGTGGGGTTATGAATAATTTTCCTGTAAAAGAAGTTTTAGAAATGGGAGCAGATGTTATTATAGGTGTGAGTGTTGAAGATGGTTTATACAAACGTAAAGATCTAACATCTATAACATCTATTATTGAACAAATAACTAGTTTCAAGATGGTCGAAAAATCTGAAGAACAGAAGAAACTTGTAGATATTTATATTAAGCCTAATATAACCGGATATTCAGTGGTTAGTTTCGACAAAACCAATGAGATAATCGAGCTAGGAGAAGTGGAGGCTTTTAAACACTTTAATGAATTTGTTAAGATATCCGAAGCTCAAAACGAACAAGATTATGTACGTAAGGCTATTGAAAATGTTGATGTATATGATGTAAGCGAAGTGGAAATAAAGGGAGCTAAAAATTATTCGGACCGGTATTTTATTGACCGTTTTCCTTTAAAGAACTTCCCTGGGAAAATTACTATTGACGAAATTAGGTTTGGACTCAAGACAATAGAAGGGACAAGAAATTTTGATTTTATCTCTTATGAATTAATAAAGATTGCAGATACCGATAAATATAAAATGATTCTTAAAATATCTGAAAAGCCAACTAATGAGCGATTAAAATTAGGAATACATTTCGATAATTTATATGGTGCAGGCTTGAAGGTGAAATATGCGGCCAAAAATAAAATCTTGAAAAGTTCTATGTTTTTAGCAGATATCGTAGTTAGTAATAAGCCTAGGTATAGCGTGTTGTTTTATAAGGATAATGCTTCATGGCCTGGTTTCTTTGTTGAATCGAGGTTTGATCAGTTTGAAGTGGATGTTCCTGCCTCTACTATTGGAGATAAAGCTGATCTTATTTCGGGATCTGTATTAGAATTGAAATATAAAGATTGGACTAATAGGATAATGGCTCAGAAAACCATAGATGAGAATTTTTATTTTGCTTTAGGTTTAGAAATGAAAAGACTTTTTTTTACAACAAATTCGGTGAGAGTTGATAACGAAGATGGAACAAAAAATGATGATGAATATGTATTTGATGATAGTTGGAGTTTAAACCCTATGTTAGAAGTTTATGCCGATACTCGTGATGATGGTAATTACCCTACAAAAGGGCTCATGTTTAAAACGGAGTTAAAGGCTGTTGTGCCGCAGAGCCATTCTGACGATACAGGTAAGCAATCATTGATTACAAATGGGTATTTCTATTTTCGAATAGATTATTCTCTTCCTCTAAATGATAAATTTGCTTGGACAAATAGGGTGAATTCTAGTACTAAAATTGGTACAGGAGGTAGTGAAGCATATAATTATTTTTTTGGAGGCTACAATAAAACACTTAATAATAATATTTACAGTTTTTATGGTTATCCTTTATTTGGGATTTCAGATACAGACAATCGAGGCTTTATAAAATATACTACAAGTTTGCAGTATGAGTTAATTACAGATATTTATATAACGGCACATGCAAACTATATGATTGCTTCGAAAGACAAAAAGGAGTGGTATCAAATTTATGTACCTCAATATTCTGGATATGCGCTTTCTGCTGGCTATGATAGTAGGATTGGTCCAGTAGAATTTACATTAGATTATAGTCCGGAAACTGGCAGAGTAGGATTATTGTTTAATTTGGGATATTGGTTTTAGTAATATATTTAATATAAAAGAGTATTGGCAACAATAAAAAAACTTTTAAGCCAAACAGCTATTTACGGGTTAAGTAGTGTTTTAGGGCGTGTGTTGAATTTCTTATTAGTGCCATTGTATACAATGGTTTTTGATAAAGAGGAGTATGGACAGGTTGCTATTTTATATGCTTATGTGGCAATATTTAATGTATTGCTGAGTTATGGGATGGAAACGTCATTCTTCAACTTCATTAATAAAAAGGCCAATACTAAAGTGTTTTCAACAGCTTTTATTAGCTTAATAGGCACATCTCTTGGTTTTTTTGCATTTGCCATAACCTTTAACAAAGATATATCTATTCTTCTTGGCTTTCAAGACCACCCCGAGTATATAAGTTATCTGATTTGGGTATTGGTTTTTGATGCTATTACAGTAATACCATTCGCCCAACTTCGCTATCAAAATAAGGCTTTTACTTATGCCATTATTAAACTTACGAATATTGGAATTACCATCGCACTAAATCTTTTATTATTGTTAGTGATACCCGGATTAATACGTGAAGGTTATAGTTTTGGTGATTATAATGCATATTTATCAAACCCTGGAATAGGTGTAATATTTTTAGCGAATTTAATAGCTAGTGGTGTTACTATATTAATGATTGTACCAACATTTATAAATATTAAATGGGAGTTCGATAAAGCCTTGTGGAAGAAAATGATAAGCTATGGCTGGCCTATACTTATAGGAGGAACCGCCGGCATCATAAACGAAGCAATGGATAGACCTTTGCTCTTATGGCTATTGCCTAGTGAAACTGCTGTTGGCGAGATAGGAATCTACGCGGCAAATTACAAGATTTCTATTTTCATGACTTTATTTATCCAAGCTTTCAGAATGGGTGTTGAACCGTTTTTCTTTGCAAAAGCGAAAGATAAAGACGCAAAGGAAACCTATGCATTTGTGATGAATTATTTTGTGGCAATAATGGCTGTCATATTTCTTTTCATAATGGTTAACCTCGATGTTTTTAAGCATTTTATAAGGAATGAAGAAATGTGGGTGGGGCTTGATGTTGTACCTATATTATTATTTGCTAATTTAAGTTTAGGTATATATATAAGTCTTTCAGTCTGGTATAAAATAAATGAAAAGACAAAATATGGAGCTATATTTTCAATTATTGGTGCAATAATTACTCTGGCCTTGAATATATGGTTAATCCCTACAATGGGTTTCTATGGTTCGGCTTGGGCAACTTTAGCGGCGTATGGATCAATGGCACTTCTTTCGTACATAGTCGGACAGCGAATCTATCCTATACCTTATGACTTGAAAAGAATAAGTCTTTATCTCGGCTTATCTGTGTTTCTTGGACTTATTGCATATAAACTTTTTTATGGAAATTTAATCGTAGGAAATTCATTGCTATTATTGTTTATTATTATGCTCGCTTTTTTTGAAAGCGCATCTCTAAGAAGTATATTTGTCAAAAATAAATAATAATTGGTCGTTTAGTATAATTCAAAAAAAAATCCACGTCAAATAATAAATATCTAGTAATCAAGTGAGGATGTGTAATATGTCCGTGCTTATCTATTTTAATTTTGACACACAGGTAAGTGACTAAAATATAAAATTATTAAGATGAACGTAAAAGTTATAAATAAATCAAAACACTCTTTACCTCACTATGAGACTTCTGCTTCAGCGGGAATGGACTTACGTGCGAATATTGATGAATCTATTGTTTTGAAGCCTTTGGGAAGAGCTATTGTTAAAACAGGTATTTTTATGGAATTGCCTGTTGGCTTTGAGGCTCAGGTGCGTCCACGAAGTGGACTCGCTGCAAAAAAAGGTATTACAGTATTAAATTCTCCTGGTACTATTGATGCTGACTACAGGGGGGAAGTAGGGGTAATATTGGTAAATCTTTCAAATGAAGAGTTTGAGATAAAAGATGGAGAAAGAGTTGCTCAAATGGTGGTTGCCAAGCATGAACAGATTCAGTGGGAAGAAACAGTAGAATTAGAATCTAGCGACAGGGGATCTGGAGGATTCGGCTCTACAGGAGTATAGTTCTTAGTTGCAAATAAAAGTATTAACTACACACATACATAAATTATGAAAATAATAGTTCCAATGGCTGGAAGAGGGTCACGCCTTCGTCCTCACACATTAACTGTACCGAAACCTTTAATTCCTATAGCTGGTAAACCTATTGTGCAGAGGCTAGTAGAAGATATTACAAAAGTAGTTGACGAAAAGGTTGATGAAATAGCTTTCGTTATTGGTGATTTTGGAGTTGAAATTGAACAAAAATTAGTTTCTATCGCAAACGATCTTGGAGCAAAAGGAAGTATTTATTATCAAGATGCACCATTAGGGACTGCGCATGCAATAGCTTGTGCAAAAGAATCGTTAAAAGGACCTGTTGTTGTTGCTTTTGCTGATACATTATTTAAAGCCGATTTTGTGTTAGATTCTAGTGCTGACGGGGTTATTTGGGTTAAGCAGGTTGAAGATCCAAGTGCTTTTGGAGTTGTAAAAATTAATGAAGACAAAATTATTACTGACTTTATCGAGAAGCCTAGTACTTTCGTTTCAGATTTAGCAATAATTGGAATTTATTATTTTAAGGATGGAGAAAATCTGAAAGATGAACTGCAATTCCTTATTGATAATAATGTTATAAAAGGTGGAGAGTATCAACTTACCGATGCCCTCGAAAATATGAAATCTAAAGGCTTGAAACTAAGTCCTGGTACTGTTGATGCGTGGATGGATTGTGGAAATAAGGATGCTACAGTTGATACGAATAAGCAAACTTTGAATTTTGAAAAGGGTTCTAGTAGTTTGATTGCTAAAACTGCTGTAATTGAGAATTCTATAATTATAGAGCCGTGTTTTATCGGAGAGAATGTTGTTATAAAGAATTCAAAAATCGGACCACATGTTTCTGTTGGTACAAGTACAGTTATCGAGAATTCTAATATCGAAAACTCATTGATTCAAAATAATGCATTGTTGAAACGTGCAAATATTTTTAACTCGATGATAGGTAATCAAGCTAGATACTCTGGAATATCAAACTCTATTAGTATTGGAGATTACTCTGTATTGGAATAGTTGAAATATTACAGTTTTTACCTGTTATGTAATATATCTTAAACCGCACACAATATTTGTATATTTTTGCGGTTTAAGTTTTTACAGCATGTATGATTGAAACTTAAATCTTATTTATGAGTATTAGGGTAATAACCTCAATTATTGTTTTCTTTAGCACATATACTTATGTTGCTGCACAGGAGCAGGTTGCAGGAGATAGTGTTCATATATCAACACGCGAAACTGTTAGTTTTGAGTCGTATTACTACAAGGCTCTTAATGAGAAGATTAAGGGTAATCATAAGGACGCAGTTGAATTATTGCGTTTAGCTTTGCGTTTTAAACCTGAAAATGCCGACGCTCAATTTGAATTATCTATAAATTATAAAAGCTTAAAAGATTACCGAACAGCTGCCCTTTTCGGTGAAAATGCTGTTCGTTTAAGTCCTGATAAAAAATGGTATTGGCTGAATATAGCCGATTTATATAGTCTTCTTGGAGATAGTAAAAATGCAGAACGATGTTATGGCAAATTAGTAGAAATAGATCCTACTTTTGTTCCAGAATACATCATGTCAATTGCAAGGACTGGAAATATTACTCTAGCCTTAGATAAAGTCAATGTCTTCCTTAAAAACGGAGAGACTGAGGCCTTATTGTTACTTAAAAGAGATTTACTAGTTGCTAATGAAAGAATTCCAGAAGCAATTGGTCTTACAAAGAAACTTATAACTTATAATAAGCTAAAGGCTGATTACTATTATGAGATATCCGAATTGTTTCTGCGTGAGAAAGATGTTGATAGTGCTGAAAAGTATGTGAAAGCGGGATTGCTGCTTCTCCCCGAGAATCCTATCCTAATTCGTCAGGATTTTAAGCTTTTAATGATTCAGTCTAACTATGAAGAAGCTTTTATTGTTTTAGATGAAGCTTTTGATAATCCTAAATTGAGTTTCAACGATAAACTTGGCTTTGTTATTGCTTTTGTTGATAGCGATAAAGAGCACAAACAAACTGATAGATTAATCTCGGCTCTAGAAAATTGGGTTGACGAGTATCATGAGGTGAAAGTTTATCCAATTATAGCTAACCTGTACGGGATAAAAGGGAATAAAGAAAAATCGTTAGAATATTTTAGAGAAGGTTTTGATAAGGGATATAACGAGTTTTCTAGCTTGATAGAAATGTTGTTGCTAGAGCAGGAGCTAGGTAAATATGATTTGTTATTTGCTGATTCTAACAGGATGTTGGTGTTGTTCCCTTCTCACCCAGTACTGTATTTATTTAAAGGTTTTTCTGAAAATCAACTGAAAGATTATGCTTGTTCAATAGAAACATTGCACGAAGGCTTAGAGTTTGTTGTGAATAACGATAAATTAAAGTCTGAGTTTTATAGTATTTCTGCTGATAGTTATTACCAGTTAGGGAATGAGGAGGATGCCTTTAGAGAGTATGATAAAGCGCTATTATTTGATCCTGAAAATATTGGGATATTAAATAATTATAGCTATTTTCTTGCAGAGAGTGGTGTAGAGCTTGATAAGGCTCTTGAAATGATTAAAATTGTTGTAGACAAGAATAGTGAAAATGCTACTTATCTTGATACTATGGCATGGGTGCATTATAAAAAAGGAGATTACGAGGAAGCACGTAAAATATTGAAAAGAGCTATTAAAGCTGGAGGTGATAAAAGTGCAGATATTCTAGAACATTATGGCGATATACTGTTTAAGCTAGATAAGGTTAATTTGGCAGTACGACAGTGGGAGAAAGCTTATAAGTTTGCGAATAGTTCTGAAGTATTGAAGGAGAAAATTAATAATAGATCATTGGGCGATGAAAATTAGAAACTATAGTTTAATATTGATTGCACTAGTTGCAGTCTTAGTGCTTAACTCTTGTGCTAACAAAACAGTTACTACTGATTATGGCGAAGTAGAGTTATTGGCACCAAAAAAGCTTCTTCATAAAATAGATGATGCCTATATTAATCCGGAGTATATGTCGTCAACTGTGAAAATTAAGTTTAAGTCTAGTGGTTCAAAGAATAGCTTCACAGCTAAGCTCAGGATGGAAAAAGATAAGACTATCTGGATAAATATTAGTTTCTTCGGTATTTCTTTTGCAAGAGGTATAATGACTCCTGAAGGAGTGAGTATGTACGAAAGACAAAATGGGACATTTTTTAAGGGAGACTATAAGTATATATCCGAAATGTTAGGATCAGAATTAGATTTTTATCAAATTCAAGCTCTTCTATTGGGAAAACCTTTGTTTGAAATTAAAGCAAATAAATACAAAACTCTTATATCAAAAAACTCACTTCTATTAGAATATAAGAACAATAAGGAATTGACAGAGAAAGCTGTAAACAATGGCGATTATATAAAAAGATATTGGTATAACCCTATTAATTATGAGCTAGAAAGACAAATGCTTGCTCTACCTGATAGAAGTACAACTCTTATTGTGAAGAATAACAATTATGCACTTGTTGAGAAAAAGTATAATCTTCCGCAAATTATAGATTTGCAAATAATGAATGATAAGTCAACCATGGTAGAGCTAGAGTATAAAGGTATGAAAGTAGATAATAAATTGTCATTTCCTTTTTCTATACCTAAAGATTATACAGAAATAAAGCTTAACAAGTAATATAGTATATATTTGACCGAAAATATTATTTTTACGAAAATCTAAATTTATATCAAGTGCGCTTTATTAAACTAATTTTACTTTTTTTAAGTCTTGTCTTTAGTGTAAGCTCCTTTGCTCAAAATAAAAAGGGAGAACTTCAAAAGCAAAAAGCAAAACTTCAGAAAGAAATAAACTATGTTAATTCTTTACTTGCAGAAAATAAGAAGGCATCGAAGTTTTCAGTGGCTCAAGTTCGAAATATAGCCACGAAAATAGGTATTAGACAAGATCTGATTAATAATATTAATCGCGAAATAAAATTACTAGACAAAGCTATAGTAAATAAAAACAAAGAAATTTCTCGGCTAGAAAAGGAACTAAAGGAGTTGAAGGATGATTATGCGAGTATTATTGATCAGACATATAAATCTAGATCGTCAAATAATAGGATAATGTTTTTGTTGTCTTCAAAGAACTTTAATCAAGCTATGAAAAGGTTGAAGTATATGGAGCAGTATACTAAATACAGAAAAGAGCAAGGCGAGAAAATTAGTATAAATACAGAACAGTTAGCCACGAATATTGAGAAATTGAAAGTTGAAAAGGCGGATAAAGAAAATCTTATCAAATCTAAAGAAGATGAGAAGTCTAATCTAGAATCTGAAAAACAGCAAAAAGAAGAAGTTGTAGGAGGCCTTAAACAACAGAATAAGAAGTTGCTGACAGATATTCGTAATAAGCAGAAGAAGTCAGATGCATTACAGTCTCAGATTCAGAAAATTATTATGGAAGAAATCCGAATTGCTAGAGAAAAGGCAAGGAAAGAAAATAAGCCTGGTGATAGTGGCGAGAAATATGAGCTTACAGCCGAAGCAAAGGCGTTGGCCCATGATTTTAAACTGAATAAAGATAAGCTGCCTTGGCCAGTGGAGCGAGGTGTTGTAGTTAGTAAATATGGAAAGCATACTCATCCAACAATGAAGAATATTGTTATTGTGAATCATGGAGTTGATATTGCGACATCAAAAGGCTCTGAAGCTAGAGCTGTGTTTGACGGTGAGGTTACAACAGTGATATTATCTAAGGGTGGAGCCAAAACTATTTTAATACAACACGGAAATTACTATACCGTATATTCAAATTTGAGTAAGATTTATGTTCGAAAAGGAGATAAAGTCACTACAAAACAGAAAGTTGGCGAAATATATACCAATGCTAGAACCGGAGATACTGTTCTGAAATTTCAGTTGTGGTACGATAAGAACGAGCAGAACCCTGCTAGCTGGATTTACAAAATGTAAAGAATCAATATTGAACTATTAGCTTCCCTTAAGTTCGAAAAAATATTATTCAATTCCCTAGTCATAATAAACAGCGAAGTCATAAACGCGAAAACTATCAGCAATGGCAGTTAGCATTTATGGCTTCGTCGTTTTTGTCTGACAAAGTATCGTCGAACTCAGTAGAGCTGATTTTACTATTCTACGAGACCTGGCATTATTAGACTTATCTGTTGTTATACTTATGCAAAATAAGCGAATCAATTAATACCCAAGATATAATTATTCATAACTGTATCAATATTTATCGTCGAGTTCTAGTTTTTAGTTTAAGAAAAGTATAAAACATTAGACTGTCTTTAATAATCAACTTATTGTTAAATGTACACTAAAATTAAATATACTATGCATGCATAATTTTTTCATCAATTCCTTTTTTAATAATCACTAATTCAATATATTCGCTAAGTAATATTCAATAAAAGGGGTAGTTTTTACCTAAATTCTTGATGATATTATGCTTTTATATGAGAAAATCTCATCTGAAGAGTTTAAAACAATAAAGTATTCACTACAATAAAAAAAACATAGATATGAAGGTATTAGTTTGTATTGGTCATGTACCTGATACTACATCAAAAATTAATTTTGCTAATAACGATACCGAATTCGATTCAAACGGTATTCAATATGTTATTAACCCACACGACGAGTTTACTCTTGCTAGGGCAATGTTTCTAAAAGAGAAGCAAGGTGCCTCATTAACAGTTGTAAATGTTGGGCCATCTACTACAGAGACTACATTAAGAAAATCATTAGCAATTGGCGCTGATAATGCTATACGCATTAATGCCGAACCTAAAGATAGTTTGTTTGTGGCTCAACAAATTGCAAAAGTTGCAAAAGACGGTGCTTATGATTTGGTTATGGCAGGAAAAGAATCTATCGATTATAACGGTGGAATGGTGCCAGGGCTAATGGCTTCAATACTAGGTGTTCCATTTGTGAATGCTGTTGTAGGAGTTGATGTAGATGGTGATAAAATTAGCGTGACTAGAGAAATTGACGGTGGAAAGGAAACTGTTAGTGCAACACTTCCTGTGGTTATTGCTGGACAAAAAGGGTTGGTAAAAGAAGAAGAACTTCGAATTCCTAATATGCGAGGTATCATGATGGCACGTAAAAAGCCATTGACAGTTGTTGAACCTGATGGTGATTTCACAATGACTGAATTTGTAAAGTTTGAGAAGCCTGAAGTAAAATCTGCTTGTAAAATGGTTTCTGCTGATAATGTGGGAGAACTAATTGATTTGCTTCACAATGAAGCAAAAGCTATCTAAGTTTTTATTTATTAATCATCGAAAAAATATAAAGAGTATGTCAGTTTTAATATATGCAGAATCTTGGAATGGGAAATTCAAGAAAACTAGTTTCGAAGCAATTTCTTATGGTGTTGATTTAGCATCTAAAATGGACTCTGAAGCTATTGCCCTCACCATAAATGCAGAGTCGGTAGAAGAGTTGTATAAGTATGGAGTTGCAAAAGTAATTAGCGTGAAAAACGATAGTTTAAAATCATTTGCAACAAACTCATTTGCAGGAGTAGTAAAAGAAGTTGCCGATTCTATTTCGGCTCATACTATAGTTATGCTTGCTTCGTCAAATGTTAATTCATTTGCTCCATCATTGTCAATAGAGTGGGATGCGTCTCTTGCAACTGGTGTTATAGCTGAGCCAGCATCATTTGAGCCTTTTACAGTTAATAGAAAAGTTTTTTCTAATAAAGCTCATGCTGATGTTGTACTGTCAAAAGAGAATAAGGTTCTTGTTGTTGCCCAAAATTCATTTGGAGTAATAGAAAATGAGGTTTCAGGATCATCCGAAGAATTTAATGTTTCTCCATCTGATGGAAATGTTTCTGTAGAATCTACAGAAATGGCTAGTGGGAAAGTAAACCTTATGGATGCCGAAATTGTTGTATCAGCAGGTAGAGGTATGAAATCAGGTGATAATTGGGCTATGATAGAAGAAATGGCTGATTTGCTTGGAGCGGGAACAGCGTGTTCTAAACCAGTATCTGATATTGGTTGGCGCTCTCATGAAGAACACGTAGGTCAGACAGGGAAAAATATTGCGCCAAATCTATATTTTGCAATTGGTATTTCTGGAGCAATCCAACATGTAGCAGGCGTTAATTCGTCTAAAGTTATTGTTGCGATAAATACTGACGAGGAAGCTCCCATTTTTAAGGCGGCAGATTATGGTATAGTTGGTGATGCGTTTAAAGTAGTGCCCGAATTAATAGAAAAAATAAGAACGCTTAAAGGCTAGTTTCATTGATTGCTAATTGTAATTAATTATTGTAAATTGCCACCAATAACAGGTTTTGGCCGGCAAGAGGAATAAGAAGGTTTTAATTCCAAAAATTGAGCTTCTTGTTTTTCTTCCGGCCTTTTTTTTATATATAATTACAATATGAGTTTAATAAAACTATCTATAAAAGGTATATCCTACAGTCAAACTCAAACAGGGGCTTATGCTCTTATTTTGAGCGAAGAATTTGGCGACCGTAAACTTCCCATAATTATTGCAAAGGCAGAGGCTCAGTCTATTGCAATTGCTTTAGAAGAAAATATAAAACCACCTAGGCCTCTTACTCACGATTTGTTTAAGGATTTTGCTGATAAGTTTTCAATACAAATAAAGGAAGTTATTATCCATAAACTTGTTGATGGAGTTTTTCATTCTAGTCTTGTTTGTGTTCGAGGCGAGGAGGAGGTGTTGTTGGATTCAAGAACTTCTGATGCTGTAGCTATTGCAATAAGATTCAATGCCCCAATATATACTTATAAGATTATTATAGATCAAGCAGGGGTGAAACTCAATTTAGAGAAAAAAGAATCTGAAGTGAACCTAGATGAAGATATAGATACTGGAGAAGAGATATTGTCTGATATTGGAGAAGAGGATAGTAGTGATAAAAATAATTATTCTAAGTTTAGTATCGAAGAATTGCAGCAGCTACTTGATCTGGCAATAAAAGAAGAGAATTATGAGAGAGCTGCCCATGTAAGAGATGAAATGGATAAAAGGGCGTAATTGTAAGAGTTAAATTTGTTTTGCAAATAGTTAAATTGCTTTTTAGAGTTTCTAATATAAAAAACCATAATGAATTTATTTTATAAGATATTAATATTTACGCTAATAACTTTTTCGCCATTAGGAAATGATGCTCAAGCAAAAATGTTTGCTAGTTCAAATAACGAAACGTTTGTAGATGAAAGTGTATCTAGCTCTAATTCATATATCGTACAATCAGAAGATGAGCCGCCTGCTGTAATTAGCAACGATGTTGTTGTAAAGGAAGATATAAAACCATCTCAAGGTTTTACTTTATGGGGGACAATACGTGGTATAATAGGCCTTACAGTAATTATTATTATTCTAACTCTTCTATCTTCAAATAGAAGAGCTATCTCGTGGAAAGTCGTTGGGATTGGGCTAGGTTCTCAGATAATTATAGCCATAGGAATACAGAAGGTAGGATTTGTTCAAAAGTTCTTTGAAGGGGCTTCTAATTTCTTTGTTTTAGTACTTGATTTTACGAGGTCGGGAAGTGAGTTCTTGTTTGGAGGACTATTAGATACAAGTACCTACGGTTTCATCTTTGCATTCCAAGTATTACCAACAATAATATTCTTTTCGGCTTTAACATCTGTATTATTTTACCTCGGAATAATTCAGAAGGTAGTTTATGCCTTAGCATGGGTGATGACTAAAACTATGAAAATATCTGGAGCAGAAAGTTTGTCTGTTGCTGGGAATATTTTTTTAGGGCAAACAGAGTCTCCATTGATGATAAAAGCTTTTCTCGATAAGATGAATAAGTCTGAGATTTTGCTTGTAATGACAGGAGGTATGGCAACATTAGCCGGAGGAGTTCTTGCAGCATATATTTCGTTCTTGGGGGGAGATGACCCTGTGATGAGATTGATGTTTGCAAAGCAGCTGCTTATGGCGTCTATAATGGCTGCACCCGGTGCAGTAGTAGCTTCAAAAATACTAGTGCCGCAAACCGAAAAGATTAATTCGGAAGTTGAGGTGTCAAAAGATAAAATTGGAAGTAATTTTCTAGACGCTATGGCTACCGGAACAACCGAAGGACTTAAGCTTGCCGCAAATGTGGCAGCAATGTTGTTGGTCTTTGTTGCCTTTATTGCAATGTTTAATCATATAATAGCATGGGTGGGAGATGTATTTAGCATAAATCAATATGTTGTTGGATTAACAGATGGTAAATATTCTGAATTGTCTCTGCAATTGATTCTAGGATATACCTTCGCCCCTTTAATGTATTTGATAGGTGTTGCACCCGGTGATATTACTCTTGTAGGTAGGTTACTAGGAGAGAAATTGATTATGTCTGAATTCATAGGTTATGTAAGTCTCGCTGAATTAAAAGAAGCAGGAGCATTTTTGGAGCAAAAATCTATCGTAATATCAACGTTTATGTTGGCGGGATTTGCAAATTTTGCATCAATAGGAATTCAAATTGGTGGTATTGGATCATTGGCACCATCTCAGAGAAAACAACTTTCTGAATATGGAGTTAAGGCCCTGATTGCTGGAACAGCAGCTTCGTTGATCTCTGCAACAATTGCGGGTTCAATTATAGGATAATTGCATAGGTGTGAAAAATTGAATTTATAATACTACTGTTTTAGTTCATAACTATTATATGTTCGTTGCCTAATAATAATATATGATGAGGTTACAAAAAATTAGAAAGCATATTATAACTATTCTTAATGATAAGTTTGATGATTCTTCATTTTATCATGGTGTGTCTCATTCGTTAGATGTGGAGGCAGCATGTGTTTTGATCTGTGAAAATGATAATGAAATTAGTGATTTAGAGCTTGAGCTTTTACAGGTAGCAGCATTGTCGCATGATATTGGGATCTCTGAAAAACGTGATGGACACGAAAAATTAGGCTGTAAAATAGTCTCTTGTTTTCTGCCAAATTTCGGATATTCAATTGAAGAGATTGAGCAAATTAAAAAGTTAATTCTGGCAACTAAGTTTCCACACAATCCTATTTCAAAATTAGAAGAGATTATATGCGATTCTGATTTAGCCTATATCGGTGTTGGAGACTATTCTGTAGAAGCAATAAAGTTGAAGAAAGAGCTTGAAGAAGCTCATAGCTGTATTTTCGAAACTGAATTAATGTGGTTGAAGTACCAACTTGATTTTTTAAATAATCACCAGTTTTTCACAGAGTATGCTAAGTCTAATTTTAATCCAAAGAAGAAAAATATTATTTTACATCTTGAACAAGAAATAAGTAAAGAATAATCCGAATTGAAAAAAATATTAATTCCCATATTAGCCATTATCTTTAGTCTTTCTTCACTTGCTCAGGAGAAGAAAGTTGTAGGGAATTCAATGCTTGAACAATTAAGTGTTGATGACCTTGATACTGTAATAAGACCAATTGTAATTAAGGTGAATACGGCATCTAGAAGTTCAAAGCCTATTGGTGAGTTACCTATTACTTCTTATGTAATAAGTAAGGAGACCATTATGGAGAATAACTACAGAACGCTTATAGATGTTTTGAAGAATGTTCCAGGAGTTAGAGTTTCACAGCCTGGTGACTCAAAAACTGGAGAGACTTTTACTATCAATGGATTGCTAGGGAATTATTATACCAAAATATTAATTAATGGGATCCCTATTACTCCTAGCGGGGCTCCTGGTATGCCAATTAGCGGTCAGTTACCGATTCGGCAGGCTGAAAGAATTGAGATTATTACAAATCCATCAACCGCAATATACGGGGCAGACGCTATGGGGGGGGTGATTAATATTATAACTGAACAAAGTCAAAAACGCGCTACATATGGCAATGTAATTTTATCGGTAGGAGACTATGGATATAACGAAATAAATATGATGCTAGGTGGTAAAATAGGAAGGGATGATAATATTTTAAAGTATAATTTTATTGCAAATCACTCCGGCCAATCTGATATAAATACTAAGAATCGCAACAGTAACCTGTATAATATTAATAACTATATTCATATTGATACTCTCGGGTTAGGTAATAACCCTCTTTTTGAAGGTACAGCAGAACAACCATATTTGGGTAATATGCCTAATGAAGACCTAATGTTAGCTGGTGAGGTAGAGTATAAGTCATTTAAATTTTCGATTTTCCACCTTTCTAGGGGAGCGCATAATGCGATAGGTAATTTGCCATATTATTCTAGTTATCAGCTGCCAGATACTTATTGGGGAGAGAGGGTTAATAGATATAGCATGACATATGAGCTCGCAAGAAAAAAGTTTAATTCGCAGACAACTATTTCTTATGAGAAATATAGGATGAATAATGGATCTAGTGAGCTAATAGTTAATTCTCTTTTAGGGTTTTCTCATGGTTTAAAGTTTAAGTATGGGGCATCTGACGACCTACTTGTCGATCAGTTATTTAATTTTATGATAGACAAGAAATCTAATATTGTACTTGGAGCGTCGTATACATATTCAGGAAATTTACCTGTCTATCAGAATATGACGAGACCCTTTGCTCTAAATTCGTATAGAGCTTTCTCTGATCATTTAAAGTCAAATGAGTTTAATTATTACATTCTTTCTCAAGAAGAATTGAATGATGTTAGAGCCATTTTTGGGGAAGATTATACTGATTTCACTCCCTTTAATTATTCCCAATTCGGACTATTTACACAATATGAATATTCTAATGAAAAATTTAGAATGTTGTTGGATTTACGCTACGACTATCATTCACTATATGGGAGTAATATTAATCCTAGATTATCGTTTATGTATAATGTTACGTCGAAATTTAGTATTAAATCTACGTACACAAAAGCTTTTAAATCGCCTTCAACTTATCATAAATATTATAGTTACGTAAAACATGTAGATAGTGATTCTTATATACCTTTTCCAAATAGTAAGCTCGAGAACGAGAGGGTACAAGCTTTAGAGTTAGGAATTGTATTTTCACCTTCTAATGATGTTAGACTAGAACTCTTGTCTAATTATTCTAAAAGAAGTAATGAAATAGTATTCTCATTTTCTAACCCTGATATTGACGAATCCATAGCGAGCAAATACTCGTATTATGGCTATGTGAATAACAGAGGGAGCGGATCTGCAAATTTTACAATACAAGCTATAGCGAATATAAAAGATCTGGTACCCTCTATTAAGCTTGATTTAGATGGTTCTGTAACTTATCAAAGAAGAACTGAAACTACTAATGTAGATTTATTGCGCTATGATACATATAGAGTACAGCCAGATTTTATTTTTAATATTAATGCTAAGTTTAATCTTCATAAGAATCTACAATTGATTACTAGTTTTTATGGTAACTCTGCCTTCAGAAATGCTTACTTCGATTTTTATACGTACATGTATCCTGGGGAGAATGTGGATAATGTTTTAACTGATGAGTCAAATGCTGCTTTATTTACGGATATTACTTTAAACTATTACAGCAATACATATTTTAGTTTTTATGCTAAGGTTAAAAATGTTTTTAGTGCTAAAATTTCTGGGATTCAGACTGCTGACCCTCTAAAAGGTTTGTACTATAACCCTCAGTATGGAAGGATGATTGTTTTAGGAATTAATTTCAAAATGTTTTAATTTTTATTGTGAACTTATCTATTCTGACATATAATTCAACAGTATCAATAAGAATAATATTTCTTCTTATGCTCTATACGTCCTATGTTTCTGCACAGAATGTTGAGAGAAAAATTGATTCCTTATTGAACCAAGCCAATAAAGAAGTTATTGAGACTAGAAAGATAAACGCCTTATCTGAAGCCTTAGAATTATCTAATAATTCGTCGAATTACGAGAAAGAGGAAGAGAGTTTGTTGAGTTTAGTTGAGGTTTATAAAGGTTTGAATATAAAAGATCAGGTGTTTAGTTATTCACTGATGTTGGAATCGTTATACGAGAGTAAAGGAGATTATGTAAAGCTTGCTAAAGAGAATTTCTACCTTGGAGAAATATTATTTGATCTAGAATTGTATTTAAAATCTAAGAGTTATTTTCTTCAATTAGAAAAGTATTTTTACTTGATAGATGATGTAGATTTAAAACAAAAGACATTAAAATATTTGGGAGATATTTCTTCAGTTTCGGGTAGTCATGATGAAGCAATTGTTTGGTATAAAAAATCATTACAGCAGTCTAAAAAAGAGTTTAACGTTAAAATGACGAATACACTTTATCAATTAATTGGTTTAGAATATAAAAAATCGGGGCACTTAAACGAGGGAATTAATTATCACAATAGAATTTTAGGACAGTTGCCTTTAGATTATGCGGATAGTGTGAGAGGGGTTTTGCACAATAATATTGGTGTTTTATATGGAAAGAAAGGGGAGGTAGAAAAAGCAGATGCTAATTTTAACGAAGCTATCTTTTTTATCCCTGTGAAAACTGAGAATGCAGATATTTTAGCAAAGATAACTATAAACCTTGCAATAATTCAGCAAAAAACTGGTCGCCAAGATGAAGCACTAGAAAGCATTCAAAGAGCGGAGTATTACTGTGGTCCTAGTGAAAATGAAAAGCTAAAGAATCAGGTGAGCTTTGTTACGTCTAAGATCTATTTTTATATGGAAGATTTTCACAATGCTCTTCTGTATGTTGACATGGTAATAGATAATAGCATGATTATTCAAGACGATAGAATGACTGCCTCTGCAATGTTGTTTAAATCTAAAATATTTGGAGAGATGGGTAACCATGAGCTCGAAAGAGATTTTAAGTCCAGCTACCTAGAAAAAGAGAGTGAAATTACTAACGAAGGTATAATGCACGAGGCATTATTAAATTCAACCAGAATTAATATAGAGCAGATTGAGAAAGATGCTCTTGTTTATCAAAAAAAGAAAGCTGAAGAGTTGGCATATAACGAAAGTAGAAATGCTGAGTTAGAAGCTCAAAAAGCAAAGGAATCACAGATAATGAGAGATCAAGCTCTGTCAATTGCACAGCATGAGATTGATAAAAATATAATTTTTGAAATAGAAAAAGATGCAGCTTTAAATAAAGCTAAAAGAGATTCGCTTACAGCTGTAAATGCTTTGGTACAGGAGGAAATTGCTAAGCAGAAATCTATTTCAGATTCAATTAAGACAGTTTTTGCTCTGCAGAAACAACATATTGCCCAAAGAGAAGCAAACAATGCTAAAGATGTTATTAATAGGAGTAGGTTGATTGGAATATTGCTATTCATTATCCTACTGATAATTATTATTGGTTTATTATATCAAAGAAGACTAAATACACAGATAAGTTTAGAAAAAGAAAAGTCAGATAGTCTGTTGTTAAATATTTTGCCAGTTAGAGTTGCAAATGAGTTAAAACATAATTCGAAAGTAGCACCTCGAAAGTATGATAATGTTTCCGTTTTATTTACCGACTTTGTTGGTTTTACAAAGATAGCCGAAGAAATGAGTGAGGATAAACTTATAGAGGAGCTAGATAGGTATTTCAATATTTTTGATAATATTATGGAGAAGCACAATCTTGAAAAAATAAAGACTATTGGAGATTCTTATATGTGTGCTGGTGGAGTTCCTCAGAGAAATGCTACAAATGCTCTTGATGCTGTTAATGCCGGGCTCGAAATTGCTGAATTTATGAAGAATGACAAAAATGAGAAAAAGAAATTGGGCATTCCATATTGGGGCATAAGAATAGGAGTGAACACAGGTCCTGTTATTGCCGGGGTTGTTGGTAGTAAAAAGTTTGCCTACGATATTTGGGGCGATACTGTTAATATAGCTAGTAGAATTGAGTCTAGTGGACTAGAAGGCTATGTGAATGTGTCAGAAAGTACCTATAAATTAGTGAATAGCAAATTTGAATGTGTATCTAGAGGAATGATTATTGCTAAAAATAAAGGGCCAGTTCCAATGTTTTATGTAAAAGACAAATTGTAGAGTTTAATTTTCTAAATATTCAATGCTATTTAGTATTAGTCCCGAAGCCGAGGCTATATATTTGAAAGTTTCACTGTCCTCGCCCCTTATTGATGTTTCAAGTTGTTCTAGATTAATTTTTCCTTTTCCTAGCTCTATCAATTGGCCCATCATAAGTCTAACTTGATTTCTCATGAAGCCAGTTGATTTTACTCTGAAAATATAACTTTTTCCAGGGAAGAAATTAGCCTTATATAAATCGTTTTCAACAATTTCACTCACAATAATTTCTCTGTTGAAATTTGTATTTGCAGAGGGCTTTGTACAGTATTTTCTAAAGTAGTGCTTGCCTTGGAAGAGTTTAGCACCCTCCTTCATTTTTTCAAGATCTAAATTTTCTACAAACGAAATCATTAGTGAAGCGCTAAAAGGATGAACTTTCTCGCCAAAAGAAAATAAATAGATGTATTCCTTAATCTTAGGAGTGTTAATGATATTAAATTTATTGTCTACCTCTTCAATACGTGTTGCTTTTATATCTGTAGGAAGGTTTTTGTTCATTTCAGTTATGAAATCTTCAGTGTCAATCTCGAAGTCTAAAAACAACTCAAAAGCACTTTCATTTGCCGAAACCATTGCGTCGGTTCTACTAGTTCCAAGAGTCTTGAAATTGTCGTGATCTAACACAAAGCGAACGGTCTTATCAATCATTAAATGAACTGTCTTCACATTCTTTTGTTTCTGCCACCCGTGAAATCTAAAACCTAGGTACTGAATGTGTATTAAATAATAATGCTTTTTCATAAAAGTAAGCGGTATTTACATAGTCTTTATTATGTGCAAATATCATATTAAAAACCTAGTATTTCTCAATTTTAATCTCTAAATTTATTATACTCATAATCAATCAGTTAGGCTGTATAAGGTTTTGCTTTTGGACTTAGAGATTTTACAGATTGTTTATACCTTGATTTTGCTTATGTTTTTTTGAAAAAAATATTATTTCACTAAAGTAAATAGAACAGATGAGAAATTTATTTAAAACAATAATATTAAGTTTTATACTCTCACTATCATATACAACAGTGTTTGGGCAGATAGATGTTGATTCGATTAGTAAAATTGAGAATAGTGTTATAAAAATGATCGATGGTGATAAATATGTCGGTCAAATAATAAGAAGGGATAGCACTAGTATATTATTGAAAACTTCTAATGCTGATATGATAATACCTACAAGTAGTATTAAGAATATCAAAAGATATGATTATTTTGGGAAGTATAAATTTCCAAACTTACACGATACGAGGTATTTTTTCGCACCATCTGCTATTCCTATAAAAAAGGGATCTGGATACTACCAAAACATAGAGGTTGTATTGAATTTTGTAAATTATGGAGTTACAAATTACTTTTCTATTGGAGGTGGTTTTGAGTTTATTACGCTTTTTAGCGGTGAAGTTCCGATTATTTTTTTAACTCCTAAAGTTGGTTTTAAAATAAGTGAGAAATTTCATGCGGGTGCTGGTGTCTTATTTGGGACTAAGTTTGCTAATGGTAGTATGGGTCTTCCTTATTTGATAACTACGTTTGGTTCGTCTGAGTCTAATATATCTATAGGGGGAGGTGTAAGCATATCTGGAGAAACTTTTGGCCTGCCAGTAATTTTGTTTTCAGGCACAGCTCGAGTTAGTAATTATATTGCTTTACTTACAGAAAATTATATATTAGTTGATAATGATAATCCGTACTATATCGGTATTCAAGGAATTAGGGTTATTTCTAAAGAAAATGCATTCGATATTGGCCTAATGGTTTTACCTGAAATAGGCTTTCCAATCCCATTTGTAGGGTATGTTAGAACCTTCTAACTTGTTGTTCTCTAATCAAGTTTCGCACCTATAGTAATCGACAAAAAAATTAATATATAACAGGTTTATACCTTCCTTTGTTATGCATTGCTTAAGAACTTTATAAAATTATATTTATTAAATATTGGTGATGTGCTTCGCAGTTGTTTCGTTTTTTGATCAATCAAAAAATGAAAAAACAAACTAAAAATGGCATTTAACATAACGTAATTGCTCACGAACAATTTATAGATGCTTTCATTCATGTGTTTAACACATCCATAATACAACTCTATTCTACTTTAAAAATATCATATTTAAAGTAGTCAAACTACGTAAAAAGTAAACTTTGTAAAGAATATATAGCTAATTTTAATTAATTACTTTAAATTTACCGAAAATAAGGTAGTATGACTACGAAAAAAGAAACAAAATTAAAGTCGCTTTTCAATTTAGTACAACACAGTAATGTAGTTACAAGTTCACTATTAAAGACTGCTGGTATATCAAACGATTTACGAAGGTACTATGTAAATAGTGGTTGGTTAGAATCAGTGGGAAGTGGTGCATATAAAAAGCCTAATGATAACATAGAATGGCAAGAAGCAATTAATGCTATTCAAAAACAAACGGAAATAAATGTACACGTAGGTGGATTGTCTGCTTTGTCATTACAGGGACATGCACATTATTTCAGGTTGAATAACGAAACTCTATATTTGTTTTCAGAACAAAAAACAAAGCTACCTAAGTGGTTTACTGATTATGATTGGGGAGTAGAGTTATTTCATAAACCTAGTTCCTTTCTTCCTAAAAACATGGGTGTAAAAGAATTGAAGATAAAGGAAATTTCTGTATTAGTATCTACACCCGAAAGGGCTATGTTGGAGTGCTTATATTTAGCCCCACAGAAGTTAGATTTAGTTGAGAGTTATCAGATTTTTGAAGGTTTAGTTAACTTAAAACCAAAACTTATAATGGAGCTGTTACAAAATTGCAACTCAATAAAGGTTAAAAGGTTGTTTTTGTATATGGCTGAAAAGACAAACCATCAATGGTTTAATTTCATCCAAAAAGACAAAATAGAATTAGGTAGTGGAGACCGAATGATAACAAAGAATGGTGCCTATAATGCTAAATATAAAATAACAGTACCAAAAGAACTATCAGAACTATGATTACACAAACATATAAAGCACAAGTTGACTTGTTATTACAGGTTTTACCCTATGTAGCAAAGGAAAAAATATTTGCTTTAAAAGGAGGTACTGCAATAAATTTATTTGTAAGATATATGCCTCGTTTATCAGTAGATATTGATTTGACATATTTGCCACTTAATTCTAGAGATGAAGCTCTAATCGATATACAGGAAGGGTTGGGTAGAATAAAAAATGATCTTGAAAAAAGCATTCATGGATTGAAGGTACATACAGTTCCTTTAAGTGGAGGAACAGATGTTAAATTAAATTGTCAAAAAAAGGGAGCACAGATAAAAATAGAAGTAAATACAATTACTAGAGGTAACGTGTTTCCAACAGAATTGATGCAAGTTGTGGATTCAGTACAAGATGAATTCGATAAATTTGCAGCTATTAATGTTGTTTCACTTGCAGAACTTTATGGAGGGAAAATATGTGCAGCGGTTGACAGACAGCATCCACGTGATATTTTTGATGTAAAACTATTATTAGAAAATGAGGGATTCAACGATGAAATTTGGGATGGGTTCAAAATAGGGATGATAAGTCATTACAAGCCAATTAGCGAACTACTTTCTCCTGTTTTAAAAGACCAAAAATTAGCGTTTGAAAATCAATTTGCAGGAATGACTACAGTAGAATTCTCTTATGATAATTATTTGTCGACACGAGAAATATTACTAGAGACTATAACTAAACGTTTGACTGATAACGATAGGAAGTTTCTTTTAAGTTTTGAGATGGGAAACCCAATGTGGGAGTTATTTCCTTATCCTATAATTAAAGACTTACCTGCTATTAAATGGAAGTTGATAAATATCCAAAAATTGATAGATTCAAATCCTGAAAAACATCAAGAGATGATTGAATATCTTAGGTCTGTTCTAAAAAAATAATATTTAAAATACTATCTTTTAAAATGGTCTATTTTTCAGAAAGTACAGGAACTTTATTTCAATAATTTAGAATAATCTTCAGGCAATTCAGCATCAATATCTCTTAAATACTTCTGTAAAGCAGATAAAGTTGACTGCCTGTAATTAATAAGAGATTATTTTGAGTTTCTAATACATTATTATTCTTTCTAAATTCCCTATAAGGTTTATATTGAATAATTCATCCTTTACCTCTAGAATATACTTTTTGATTTTTTAAATATTCTGATTCATTTTTTTGAACAACATATGTGCCTTTTAATGGATATTCAATATTACCATCTGTATCAATTACATTGATAGGGTTATTGAAAGCGTACCTAAATGGGTTGAGTTCATAAAATACTTCACTGGCATGATCCACCACAAACCACCTTCCCAAACTAGGATCATAGTGCCTAGCTCCATAGTCATACAAATTAGTATTTTGGCAGTTTACTCTCATAAATCCTTTAAAGCACCAATTTAAACTTTTAAATGTAATTTTATCTTAATACTTATTTCTAATTATAATTTTGACTTTTTAACGTTTAATATCTAATCGCTAAAAACAAAAATATTCTTAAAATATAGTCAAAAAAGAAGGTTTTTATAAAAGCCATAAAATCTGTTAAATACAGTGTTTACAGTGGATTTGACATTTAAAAGGCCGTGCTCAACAGTCGTACATACTATAAATAGAACTTTATCATTCTATAAAATGAATATAAAAAGAATAATATTGATAGAATTAAACTAATATAAATACCAAGCTTGTATGCTTCATTTCTTTCTTTAAATTTAATCCTATTTTTTCCAACATCTAAATCTATAATATCTAAATAGAACCATAAAATAAGAATAACACTTGCTAAAAAAGATATTAAAGGATGAGCCTCATACATTATATAGTCTAATAATTCATCCATAATTAGTTGATTTTATTAATCATATCTCCAATAATAATGTTAAGAGCATCCGCATTTTGCTTTGTAGTAAATGGAATTCTATATAGCATAGGTCCATAGATATATCCTAAACCAATATTTCTTAATGTTTTAATTGCCCCATTTATATCTCCATTGGTTCCTCTAACTCCTGCTTCATAAACTCCACCAATTATATTAGCTCCCATAGTTCCAGTATAAAGCCCAGCAGAAATCTCTAAACCAGTTGGATTTCTTGTTTGCACAGCAGCAATACCACTCATAGTACCCATTATAAACATGTTGTTTGCCCATGAATACATATTTTTTGCAGGGCCTAATTGACTTTGGATTTTACTCTCTTTATATTCAGATAATGTCATTCCAGAACTAGGTATGCTTAGTCCTACATTTTTTATCCAATCTTTAT
>JAGLEB010000132.1 GCA_023145275.1 Flavobacteriales bacterium
TCAAGTCTTTTACTTTCACCTTCCACCTTCGAACTTTTTATTATAGTGGCCTATATCTTCGAATGTCAAGTCTTCCAGCTTCGAACTTTTTCTACCTTACGCATACAGCGGGAAATGGGCACTAAGTCAAAATCATCTGAGCAATACTAAAATATATGAACACTCCGAGTATATCATTTGTTGTTGTAATAAATGGACCTGTAGCAATTGCGGGATCTATGTCGTATTTATCGAGAACTAAAGGTACAAGAGTACCTATCAAAGCTGCTATAACAATCACTAGGGTCAGCGCTGAACTAATTATTACTGCATAAATTTTATCTGATCCTTGCCAAAGTATAAATAGCGAAATTAAAATGGACAATACAATTCCTATGCTCAAACTAAGGGCGATTTCTTTAAAAACTCGTTTAAACATACCTCCATCTCTAATGGTATTATTTGCAAGTCCTTGTACAATAATCGCTGAAGATTGTACTCCTACATTTCCTCCCATAGCGGCGATAAGAGGTATAAAAGTTATTAATAAAATATATTGTTGAATAAATTCGTGAAAGAAACCTATAATGTTTCCAGATGTTAAACTTCCGAACAGACCTATTAACAACCACGGAAAACGCGCTTTAAATAGTTGCCAAACTGTATCGCTTGATTCAACATCTTGAGAAATACCCGAAGCCATTTGGTAATCTTTCTCTGCCTCTTCAACAATAACATCTACAATATCATCAATAGTAATTCTACCGACCAAATGATTTAAATCATCAACTACAGGAATAACAAATAAATCGTATTTCTGCATTATTATTGCTACTTCTTCTGAGGCCTCGTTAACTTCTACGAAGTGAATATCTTCGATGAAAATATCGCGGATAGGTGTCTTTGTTGGTGTAGTAAGTAATGATTTTAATGAAAGAGTTCCAAGTAATTTATTCTCGTCGTCTACTACATAAATAGAGTGAACCTTGTCTACATCCTCGGCCTGTTTGCGCATCTCTTTTACACATGTAAGAACTGTCCAGTTTTCGTTTACCTTAACAAGCTCTTTTGCCATTAAACCACCGGCACTATCTTCATCATATCTAAGTAGATCGACAATATCTTTGGCGTGTTCAACATCTTCAATCTCAGAAATTACTTCCTGTTTTTTCTTTTCGGGTAGCTCTGCCAGGATATCGGCAGCATCATCGGTTTCTAAGTCGTCAATTAATTCAGATGCAATTTGTTTCGACGACAGTCTGCGTAGGATTCTTTCACGAACATCTTCTTCGAGTTCTACAATAATATCGGATACAATATCATCATCCATCAGTTCGAAGACATAAATAGCCTCTTCGAATGAAAGGTCGTCCATTATCTCGGCGATATCTGCCGGGTGGAAGTCCTCTAATTTCTCTACAATTGCAGGAATATTTTTATGATCAATAAGATCAATTAATTCCTCAATGAAAGCTGATGTGATTTCTATTTGCATCTTATTCCATCATTTTTGTTAATATAATAAAGTCCTCTACACTCAATTGCTCAGCCCTTTTATTTAGATAATCGGATGCTAAAACTGTCTCATTTGGTTGCATAGACTTTAAGCAATTTCTCAAAGTTTTTCTTCGTGTGCTGAAAGCCTGTTTTACTACTCTAATAAATAGTTTTTCGTCACAGCCCAACTCTTTTTTGTTATTCCTTTTTAGCCTAATAACTGCTGATTTTACCTTCGGTGGAGGATTAAATACTTCAGGTTCTACCGTAAATAAGTATTCGATATCGTAAAATGCTTGCAGTAAGACAGAAATAACGCCATAAACTTTATTCCCGTGAATTGAAGCTATGCGTTCAGCAAGTTCTTTTTGAAACATTCCTGCAATTTCAGGGACTTGATCTCTATACTCTAAGGCCTTGAAGAGAATTTGGCTAGAAATATTATATGGGAAATTACCAACGATAGCGAATTTTTCGTCGCCAAAATATTTCTTTAAATCTTCCTTTAAGAAATCTGCCGAGAAAATTCCTGTGCTCAACTTTAAGTAATGTGCTTGAAGGTATTCTACAGAATCTCTATCAAGTTCGACAACTTTAAGGTTTATTGGCATCTCGATGAGGTACTTAGTAAGCATCCCCATACCTGGGCCAATCTCAAGAACATTTTTGTAGCCCTCGAGAGTAATACTTTTGGCTGTTTTCTCTGCTATACTTTCGTCTTTTAGGAAATGCTGACCTAAAAATTTCTTTGCTTTTACCTTATACATACCCCTATATTTTATTCAATATCTATTTGTTTGTGCCTGGAATACTTACCATTGTTTAAATCTCCATCACAAGCTTCTAAAAATTTACTTTTTAATTCTTTTAATTTTTTTGGATTCTCTAATGCTAAATCATTTTCTTCTTTAAAATCGTCTGGTAAAAAGTACAATTCAAAAGCATTATTCTTTATGTATATTCTTATTTTTCAAGCGTTTTTTTGTTATCAATGTTGGCCCATAATACGAAGAATATACTACAAAATCATGAGTTTTATGGGCTTTCTCATTTCCTTATAAAAAGAAATACCATCAGGTGTTTTTCTTATATCCTGTAATATCGGCAATTGTTGATAATATATCATAGTTAGCTATCAACAATTTACTTTTTGTGTTCTTTTTTATTAGGCCATCTAAAGATCAATGGGACTCTTAATCTCATGAGATCAGTTTAAGGATTCTTGATCGAAAATTCTTCTTCTAATAATGTCATAAAAGTTAATGCTTTTTGACCAAATTTATCGCTTAATTCTTTGTTGAATTTATGACTGTGGTTTACTACAAAATTTTCAAGTATTTCAAGGTTAGGAGATTTGTACATTACAGCATACGAAACACCTCCCATTTCTTCTTCTACCAATATCTTAACCATGTTGGCAGATTCAAAAAACTCAGTAGCCACAAGTTTTGGGATAAATTCTGATTTCATCCATGTAAGCCAATCTTCTATTACACTTTCGTCTACGTTGTAAGTTATGTTGTAAAGTACTTTTTTCATATTTCATCAATATTTATTCTTTCGTAAATATCCCTTGCATCGTTTGCTATTGGACTATCGGGGAAGTTTTTAAGCAACTCTTCAATCCAAATTTTTGCTTCGGTGTTATTCTTAAGCTTTTGCAAATATACTTCGCTTATACTCATTAATGCAAAAGGGGCTAAATTATTGTCGGGATATTTGGAATAAAGATCTTGTAAGGTTTCGATGCATCTATTATATGCCATACTTTCTTTTAGAATTTTGGATTGCGAATATAGAGCTGCAGGAACTAAATAATGAGCTGGAAAACTTTTAATTATCTGCTCGTAATACACGTAAGACGAATCGGGTTTTCCTTGCATGTTCAGCAAGTCGGCTTTTGCGTATAATTTTATAGCTACTTCGCTACTGTCTGAACTATACGAGTTTTGTAAAGTAATAAGCAGCTCGGCAGAATCGTTTGCATACCACTTTGAAATAGACTTTTTCAACACTTTTGACTGTCCTAGGGCCCATTTAAAATCGCCTTTGTAAAATGCCACTTTAACACTTTTATACTTTGCCTCATCAGACAAGTAGCGATCTTCCGACCACGTTTCGGCTTTTTGATATGATAAGAACGATTTTGTAAATTCTTCCTTTAGTAGATATATATCTCCTTCTAGCAAAAACCTTGACGCCATTATGTTGTCGTAGCTGGAATATGCTTCCGTTTCCTTTTTTAGTATTAATAGGGCTTCATCTAGCTTGTGCAAATTGAATGCAACATATTTAGCATAGCTTAATATAAGCTCGAAATGTTCGAAGCTAAGATTTTTTTTATTTATTGCAATATTGTATTCAGCAAGGGTTTCGCTTTCACTTAATTTATCTCTGAGTTTTATCGATTGCATTTCTAGTAGAGACTTTGTAGCTACAAAGTATGTCAAGCTTTCGGGTGCTTCATCTCTAATGTATACAAAGCACTTTTCGGCATTCTCTATTTGTTTATCTTTAAGAGCGTACTCTCCTAAGTTCTGGATCAAATCTAGGGGAGCGTAATTTCTTTTATATAGAGATTTTGCTTGAATAAATGCTGAGCTGTACTTCTTGTTTTCAGTAAAATACCATAATAATAATTCAGAAAAAGCAGCTTCATTAGTTTCTTGAATCTTTAGTAAAAGTATATTTTTTACTTTTTCGCTAATCTCTGGAGAAGGATTTTGCTTTAAAAAGTTTTGCAGGTAAATTTTCACAGTACCCTTGCGAGCAGGTTGTTTCTCAACTAAAACAAAGTAATTTGAGAGCATTGAATCTATCATTCCTAACTCACCATAAATATTTGCTTTTTGTATTGCAAAATTTAGATTAGGATTTATTCTCTCGGCTGAAGTATATGTTTTTAGAGCCCATTCTAACTCTTGGTATTTCTGAAATTTAATACTTGTAGAATATGATGTATTTGGCTTTTCAAGTACGAGGTCTACGGCTTTTTGGTAATATTTTTCAGCGTTTAAGCGATTGTTTTTTTTACTCTGTATATATCCTTTGTCAACTAAATACGTTGGGTTGTATGGCTTATTATTAATCATAAAGTCTACTAAACTGTCGGCTGAATCAATTCTTTGTACTCTTATGTATGACTCTAGTAGATTGTTATAATATGGGTGATAGTTAATATTATTAGCTAATAATTCTTTGTAAATATTAATTGCTGAATCATATTCTCCCTCTTCTAAAAGTTGATGAGCCCTCAATTCCTTATCATTTGTTTGACTAAATGAATTTAGAGAAACGAAAAGAATAAGTATTAGAATAAAATATTTTCTAGATAATAGCATCAAATGGTTCTTTGATTACAATTTAGCCATGAATTTTTCAGGATCAATTACAAAACGTTTGTGTGTTGACATCCCGATTTTTCCTTTACTGTCAAATACTTCAATCTCAAACTCTAAAGACCTGCCGTCTACTTTTGTTAGTTTCGAAATACATTTAATAGTATCATCTACAGGTGTAGCTCTTATATGTTTTACATTAATTTCTGTACCTACAGTATCTAAGGAATACTTCTCGGTCAATGCTGAAACAGATTTTTGAGCAGTTAACTCCATAAGTGCAACCATAGCAGGTGTTGCAAAAACCTCTAAATTTCCTGACCCGAAAAATTTAGCCGTATCATTTTTGCTTACAACTTTATGCTGTTCTAATGCTATTCCTTCTTTAATCTTAAATTCCATAATAAAAAATTATTTTCACTAATCACCTATCTCTTTTGTTTCAAAAGAACAGAAACTTTCTCAACATCTCCTCCCATTGGTGGGTTAATTTTTGATAGTTTTATTTTTACCTTCTTAATTTTTGGAAAATCATTAAGTACTCTATCCATAATTCTTTGGGCAACATGTTCTAATAAACACGAGACTATAGCCATCTCTTCATGAACTACTATATTTATATCAGCATAACTAACAGTGAAGTTTAGATCGTCATTTTTAGAGGCCTTCGAATAATCAAGATCAACTTCTAGATCAATTAAATAATCAGAGCCAATTTTGTTTTCCTCTTTTAAGCAACCATGAAAAGCGTAAATTTTTATATTTTCAATTAATATCTTAGACATAAATAATGTATTTTGTTTGTGCAATTTTTTTGATCAGTAACAAATATAGTAAGCTTAGTTTGCATAGAGATAAAAATTGCATAAAGTTTGAAGTGTGTCTAGATCTTGAATTTTTCATTAGAGCTTCAATATATATCTACTTGAGCATAAATCTTTAAAAAAATATGATAGTGCATTATAATGCTATCTAATAAGTTTGATTAAGAATGAGTTTTTTTACAAAATAAAAAAGGCTCGTATAAAATACGAGCCTCCAAAGTAATACTAATCTAATTCTATTAGAAAAAACTTAGCTACAACATCTAAGTTTATCTACTGCAAAGATGTAAAGACTTCCTTATTAATAATAAATTATTACGTTATCATACCTTTTTTGTGACAAATACCAATATACCTTGGTTAAATATGACGTATTTCTATATTTCGCATGTAATTGTTTGACGTACATGCTATTCTCATAGTTGAAAATTGCAGTATTTCCACAAAGCAAATGTAAATCATTTAACTATATGACATTTATCATTATTAAAGCTGTCTTGGATACATATTTTTACGTCATATTTAGTAAGTAAGATAGTTTTTTTAATTAAAATAAAATTAATGTGATGGAGTTTTTAAGCCAAACATGGCCTTGGTACGTTTCGGGTACTATGGTAGCATTAGTACTTTTCTTTCTTCTGTGGTTTGGAAAGGAATTTGGAACATCAGCAAACTTGAGAGTGATAGTAGCTGCCCTAGGAGGTGGTAAATTTGCAGATTTTTTTGATTTCCCATGGAAAACCCAAATATGGAATCTCACTTTTGGACTTGGTGCTGTTATTGGTGGTTACGTTACGATGACTTTTATTGCTCCCGAACCGCATTTTGCTGATATATCGCAAGCTACTGTAGACACATTGAATGCCGATTATGGGTTTAATTTAACTTATGGAGAAGTACCAATTTTACCAGAATTCTTTCAGTCTTGGGAATCTGTACTTACTTTAAAAGGATTTATTATCATTGTTGTCGGTGGAATTCTTGTTGGTTTTGGAGCTAGATATGCTGGAGGTTGTACATCAGGTATGGCAATTTCGGGAATTGCGAATATGCAGTTGCCCTCATTAGTGGCAGTAATCGGATTTTTTATTGGGGGATTGGTGATGGTGAACTACATCCTTCCATTTATCACAAACCTTTAATTTTGGAGATATGAAGCAGTTAAAATTTATATTAGTAGGTTTTCTATTCGGCATAACAATGTATATGACCGAAGCATTATCGTGGTTTAGGATTTTCGAAATGTTCAAATTCCAATCTTTTCATATGTATGGAATAATTGGTATGGGAGTAGTTTTAGGGGCTCTAATCACGTGGTTATTCAAAAGTGGCAAAATAAAAAGTATTGATGGAGAGCAGGTGAAATTTAATGATAAAGCTAAAACTTGGCCTCGATATATTATTGGAGGAATTATTTTCGGATTAGGTTGGGGGCTTTCGGGTCTTTGTCCAGGGATGGTTTTTATACTTATCGGAACAGGAAATATGGTTTTCGTAATATTCCTCGTTGCTCTTCTTATTGGTACATTTTTGTACGGAGCACTTAGAACAAAGATTCCCCATTAATAAAATTACACACACATATAAAACTAGAAAGCTATCTATAATTTAGATGGCTTTTTTTTGGCTGCTTTAACAGGCTTTCGACTGTAGTTTTATTTGCTATTAATTTTCGGCTAGTATTTCTTCAAGGAGCTTCCTTCAGTCGCTCTTGCAGAAAAAGCCTCAATAAATAATTGCAAATAAAAGCTGTCGTCACTATCCCTAGCAGAAAATAGGCTTACTATTACTATAATTGCATAACTTTGATGAAAACAATCACGATGCAAAAGAAAAAAGTTGACGAGTCTCTAACAGTTATGACGCAGATAGTACTGCCTAATGATACAAATCCTTTAGGAAATCTTTTTGGAGGGCAATTGCTTGCATGGATGGATTTAGCATCATCTGTTGCATCAAAGCGTCATAGCGAGGGAATAGTTGTCACAGCTTCGGTTAATAATGTAACTTTCAGTGTGCCGATACATCTTGGTAGTGTTGTTACCCTCGAAGCTAAAGTTACTAGAGCTTTCACTACATCAATGGAGATATTTGTTGATGTTTGGGTTGAAGGACCTAGTGGAAAAACTCGCTTCAAAGCAAATACTGCGATATATATATTCGCCGCAGTTGACGAGAATGGAAAGAAAAGACCGGTTCCGGAACTTGTTCCAGAAACGGAAGAAGAAATAAAGCGATTTCAAGGAGCCCTCCGTAGAAGAGAGATGAGCTTAATTTTAGCAGGTAAGCTTAAACCAAAGCAAGCTACAGAGTTGAGAGCACTTTTTGAATAAAATCATCTCATCCTCTGAAGAAGAGGTTGTATAATATTGGGTTTATGTGGTTTGTAGTGGGTAGTAGAAAATATGGCATTGTCAATTTTCTAAAAAACTTTAAATTTGCACGTCGTTATGGCTAGCGGAGCTTGCAAAATAGGCGTGGCGATTGGAAAATGCCAAATCTTCGATTTCACGAACACCAATAATTAAGGTTGATGAGTGAGTCGAAAAGCCTGCACTTAGCGTAACCGAATGTGTCTATTACAACTAATAAACTCACGCTGTTATCACTTTTGATATATATGTTTCGACCCTGTCTGCCGGGCAGGTAGGTACGTTTCCTCTGCTCCCCATTCGGCACGCACAGGGCAGGAGACTTTGGGAACTTCGCTCAACATGAACTGCCTAAATAAATGATAATTCCCACTATGTTCAACATAGACCCATAATTTTTCTCTAAAATAAACCTACAGTATATTATCAGATAGTCTTTTTTACCATGTGTGTAAGTGACTACAATAATACTATAGAATTAGTATTATTAACTAAAGTTTCGCACC
>JAGLEB010000133.1 GCA_023145275.1 Flavobacteriales bacterium
GGTTTTGAGCAGTACCTCTAATCTCAGGTCTGTCTGGATTAAGTCCTCTATCTCTGTGAGCAATTACTAAATCCTCATCAATCATGTCTCTGATTATTTCGTCAGAAATCATGTCGATTTTAGATATCTCGTGAGAAGTTCTAAATCCATCAAAAATGTTCATAAAAGGAATACGAGATCTCAATGTTGCAGCATGTGCAATCATTGCCATATCGTGAGCCTCCTGAACGTTGTTTCCGAATAACATCGCGAAACCAGTTTGACGAGCAGCCATAACATCTTGGTGATCACCAAAGATAGATAAAGCGTGCGAAGCCAAAGTACGTGCAGAAATATGAATAACTGTTGGTAATAACTCACCAGCAATTTTATACATGTTAGGAATCTTAAGCAAAAGACCTTGAGACGCTGTAAACGTCGTAGTCATAGCTCCAGTAGTCAATGCACCGTGAACTGTACCAGCGGCACCAGCTTCCGATTGCATTTCCATAATTCTAGGAACATCTCCCCAGATGTTCTTAACACCATTTGCTGACCACATATCAGCATTTTCACCCATATTAGATGAAGGTGTAATAGGGTAAATTCCGGCAACTTCACTACATTTATATGCAATCCATGATGCTCCCTCATTACCGTCTCCAATCAATTTCTTTGGAGTCTTCAATTTATCGTTAGACATAATCGAAATTTTAGTTATGAAATTACTTTATCTTATACTTTTATAAAGACCTGATTTGGTGTGTTTTCCGTTAGAGGACCTTGTACCAAACTATGCTCTGAAAAAGCTGAGTAAAAGTAATATAATTTTTTAAGTTATTGGCTAATTGTATGTTATTATTATTGTACATCGTACACATTGCTGTATGTTTTTATATTTGTGTATTTATGGCTTTTGTACTTTCATTATGAAAGTAAATATCTATAAAAATAGATTGATAACTATGTAAGTATAAGTTTGGTGTGATGTGTTTTGTAGTTTAGAAATGTTCTATTTATGTGTAAAGATGTTTTTCGAGGATTAAGTATGTAGTTTTTATGCTAAACAGAGTGTGAAAATTGCTCTTAGTTTTTCTTTTTGAGTGCTTATTAGTATTTGATGGTAGTTTTTTACAATGTAAATTACTTTTTTCAACTTTTTTCATGAAGAATATTAAGATTGTTGGAATAGAATTATAATTTTATAGAATATTTATAGACTTTTCGAAAACTAAATATATCTTATAATAGTGTATATAAAATTTCAAGGTCGAGATGAACGAAAATTTAGTATTTTAATAGTTTACTTTTGCATTCCTGTCTGCCGACAAGTAAATATGATAGCTGAGAACTGTAGAAATAACTGAGTACAAAATTGAGTTTAGATAAGGAATTGTTGTTTTCTTATATCCACTATTTAGTGTTAATTAAAATTACATATTATACTACATGGAAAATGTTGAACTGATTAATGACATATTATCTGTAAGGATTAATTTTAAAGGTGCTGAATTGTCGAGCATGTATAATATTAAAGATAATATTGAACATATTTGGCAAGCTGATTCAAAGGTTTGGGCTAGAAATGCTCCAATGTTGTTCCCAATAGTGGGGAAGGTGAGAAATGGCAAATATAAAGTTGAGGGAAACGAATACTTACTCGGACAACACGGTTTTGCAAGAGATAGAATGTTCGAACTCGATGAACTTACCAAAACAAAAGTTGTTTTTAAATTGTGTAGTGATGATGAAAGCCTAAAAATATATCCTTTTAAGTTTTGCCTATACGTTACTTATATGTTAAGTGATGCTAAATTGGATATTAATTATAGAGTTGAGAATACTGACTCCAAAGATATCTTGTTCTCTATTGGTGCGCATCCAGGTTTTACGGTTCCTTTTAATAGCAATCATAGTTTCGAGGATTATTTTTTAGAATTCGATAAAGCTGAAAATGCTGATAGATTACTGTTGTCTGAAGATGGATTTTTAAGTGGTGAACGTGTATCATCTTATTTGAATAATGAACGTGTTATAGCGTTGAAATATTCTACATTCTCGAAAGATGCTTTAATATTCGAAAATCTTAAATCTTCGTCTATCACAATTAAAAGTAATAAAACTGATGTTTGTCTGAAAGTGGGTATAGATAAGATTCCTCTTTTAGGTTTGTGGACGCTTCCTGGGGCAAATGCTCCTTACATTTGTATAGAGCCATGGTATGGTGTAGCTGATTCTGTAAATTCAACAGGTGTTTTGGCAGAAAAGAAAGCTATAGAGTCTTTAGGTGTTGGCGAGCAGTTTAATATGGATTTCTATATGGAATTATTGTAGGTATTAACCTGACGGATATTTATCATTAATTAAAAGCTGTCACATATTTAAATGCCTCATACTAAACTGTATTACCGTTTAGTATGAGGTGTGTAAATATTGAAAAACTCACAACCATTAGAATTCAGCCCTTTGCACTAACTATATACATGGAGCAGAAATAAGTGTTATATAGTAGGTGTAATCTATAAGAAAACATCAATATCTACGCTCATCTCAACCTTGAAGTTTTGGGTCTATGTAGTTTGTAGTGGGTAATTATCATTTATTTAGGTGCGTCATGTTGAGCGGAGTTTCCAAAGCGAAGCGAAGGAAACGTAGTCGAAATCGAAGATTCAGCAAAGCTAAACATCTATATCAACAGTGATAACAGCGTGTGTTTATTAGTCGTAATAGACCTTTCGGCTCCGTTCAAGGTGACGATGTGCTAATTTTGTGAGTTTTATAAAATGAGAATACCTCATTTCTTACAACCACTAAAAAACGACATAGACCCGAAGTTTTTTATATGCAACCAAAAATAATAGATAGTTTTCTAAGGGGCACTAGGTAATAAAATGAAGTAATAAAACATCAGTAATGATTAGTTCTACAAATCATTTTTCTTTAAAACTTGATATGATAAAAATATAAATAGAGTAGTGTAAGCCAGAGAAATTGCGACATCTATCGGGTCGACACTGCTATAGGTTATGTTTCCAATTAATTTGTCAGCATTAGTGATTCTCGAAAAAGGTTCGTGAATTAAGTTACTCATTGCTTCTAATGGTAATGCTCTCGACCAGCCTTCAGGAAGAAACTTATAGGTTAATAATGGTTCTATTATTACTGCCCAAATAAATAGGGTAGCAAGCGAAAAACCTGTTTTCTTTACCACAAAGGCAATAAGCATAATCATAGAAAAGAAGGCTACTAGTTTTATAAAGTAAGCAAATATAAACGACGATTTCATAAATATGATATCCATCTCGAGGTATGACGATTGCGTAAAGCCTATAATCAGAATTATTGCTAAAACAAATAATGTTGATAGCGCAGCCATCGAAACCATCATAATAACCTTCGATGCTAGAAACTCTTTTTTACTTAATCCATCAATAAGGTTTTGTCGAAGTGTGCGATATTGATATTCATTTGTAATAAATGTTATGAAAATAATTGCTAAAATTATTTTGAAAAATGAAGCTACATAAGTGATGTTTTGCCAAATATTTGGAAAGTCAAATATCCCAATATTTCCCAAGTTCACTTCAGCTTGATTAAAGTTAAGGTTGAAGCTTCCCATTGTCCATGCTAATCCTACTAGCGATATAAGGTAAAAGGAAGTGAAAATATAGAAAGATCTATTAGTCTTAAGCTTTCTGAATTCTATTTTGAATAATCTGAGCATTTTTATTTACTATTAGTTATTTCTAAAAATTTATCTTCAAGACTTTGTGTCTTAAATATTAAGTGAGATGGGAATATATTATGTTCGAATAAATACTTATTCAAATCCTCAATGGCTACATCTTCTTTTATATTGGCAATAACAAAATCATTGTCGATCTTAACATCTGCAATGTTTGGGTGTTGCGATATTATATTTTTCAAAGTTGTAAGGTCGTTAGATTTAACCTCTACATAACCTTTATTGTTTTTTATCGAGCCAATATCCCCAGAATACAATACCTCACCATTTTTTAAAACAATTACATGAGTGCATATTTTCTCAATTTCGTCAAGGAGGTGTGATGCGAGTAGAATTGTAGTTCCTTTAGACGCTACATCGGATATTATTTCTCTAATTTCGGCAATTCCTTGAGGGTCTAATCCATTTGTTGGTTCGTCAAGAACCAAAACTTCGGGGTCGTTAAGAAGGGCAGAGGCAATTGCTAGTCTTTGTTTCATCCCTAAAGAATATGTTTCGAACTTGTCAAACCTTCTCTCATACAGGTTTACTTGTTTCAGCTTATCATCAATCTTGCTATATTCAACACCTTTAATATCTGCTACAATTTTTAGGTTGTCATTGCCTGTCATATAAGGGTAGAAATTTGGATTTTCCAAAAGGGCTCCAATTCTTTTTAAATGATGGTGTGATGGGGCTTGCGAAAACCACGAATATTCTCCTTCAGTCTTATTCCTTATTCCTAAAACAATTCCTAAAGTTGTAGTTTTACCACTACCATTAGGACCTAGTAGTCCGTAGATGTTTCCTTTAGTGATATCGAAACTCACATTTTTGATGGCATATTTTGAACCATATTTTTTAGTGAGATTATTTATTGAAAGTATTGTCTCCAAAATTATTTATGTGATTTTGTAAATAGATTAATTGAAATTTATGCTATAAATTTCTTCGTATTATACCCATATGACGAATGTAATCTAATTATGTAACATATCAGGAAGAAAATTAATAGTTCGTTTGTGATAATTAATTAAGTTTGTGTATAGAATACTGTAGGGAGGCTATATTATCGAAATAGCTGAGAAAAAGACCATGTATATAATCGATATTGAGTTGTTAGAACTGCAATATGTTGAAAGTTATTGATAAGTGGATGCTGATTTTTCAATCATATTGATTGACAAATTTTACGAGTTTTTTCTTTCTAGATAAAAGTATTTTAAAGCGGAGAATGCTTGTGTGAATGTTTTTTATAGAGAAAATGAGAAAGAAGCTTAAATGTCGCTTATTTTGATGTAATATTGGTATTGTATAGTTTACTAGAAATAAATACTAGTTTGCCTGAAGTTTATGAAAAAAAAGTTTGATAATATTTTTAAGTATAATAATTCTATTTACAGAATTATTGTTTTGATTGTTGCTATTGTCTTAGTAACATACTGGATGCCAAAAGGTGGACAATTTAATTATGAATATCAGCAAGGAAAACCTTGGTTGTTTGATGATTTGTTTGCTCCTTTTGATTTTGCCATATCAAAATCGGATGCCGAACTTAGAAAGGAAGTCAATGATGTAAAAGCTGATTCTAAGCTTTATTTTGTTTTTGATGAAGATGTAAAAAATAATGTAATAGATAGTTTTAATAACAAAATTGAAAGAATAGGAGAAGAAAGAGCTTTTGAGAAGGCGTATTTGGTGAGAATGAGATTATTTGGAGCTGAGCAACTTCAGATAATTTACAAATTAGGAATATTAGCGAAAGACGAGAATTTAAAAGTTGCTGATAAAAAACGAAAAGTTACCTTACTTAGAAATAATATTGCAGAAGATATAAGTTTCGAAAATTTCTATACTATTAGTACAGCTCTTCAGTATATAGATCAAAAAATATATTTTTCAGAATTTGTTAGGGATAAATCATTTTTAGACGAAATGTTTATTGGTGTGCTTCAACAAAATGTAAAATACGATTCAAATAAAACATTGAAAGGCTTAGAAGAAGATGTTAAAAAAGTTTCTTTAACACGTGGCTTTGTAGCTCGAAATACTCGAATAATATCAAAAGGCGATATAGTAGAGGGGGAGGCTTTCGATAAATTGAACAGTTTGAAATATGAATATGAATCAAAGGTACTAGGCGAAAGCGATTATATTTGGATAACTGCTGGCCATGTTATTAAGGTGGCTGTGCTGCTTGTAATGATGATGCTTTTTCTATTTCAATTTAAGAAAGATGTGTTTGACGACACAAATAAGGTGACGTTTATTTATTTGAATATATTATTGATGATTGGCTTGGCATCTTTTGTAATACATTACAATCCTAAATTTATTTATATAGTACCTATTAGTATAGTTCCTATTGTATTGAAATCATTTTTTGATTCAAGGCTAGGTCTTATCACTCATATTTTTGTTGTATTACTTATTGGTTTTATGGCTCCAAACCCATTCGAGTTTACTTTTATTCAAATTACTGCTGGGATTGTTACTGTATTGAGTGTGTCTTCAGATCATCGTAGAGCGAGTATATTTATTTCAGTAGGTCAAATTACTCTGATATATTTCCTTACATATTTTGCATATTCAATATCTCAAAAAGGAAACCTAGAAGATATTGATTATATGGTATTCCTGTATTTTGCTATAAACGGATTACTTACTCTTTTCGCTCAGCCTTTGATTTATATGTATGAGAAAAGTTTTAAATTGGTTTCGGATGTTTCGCTCCTAGAATTGTCTGATACTAATAGCGAATTGTTGAAATTGTTAAGCGATAAAGCTCCCGGAACTTTTCAACACTCGTTGATGGTGGCAAATATTGCCGAATCGGCTGCTCATGAGATTGGTGCTAATGCTCGACTAGTAAGGACTGGGGCATTGTATCATGATATTGGTAAAATGAATAATCCTCTGTTTTTTATCGAGAACCAACAAACTCATGTAAATCCTCATGACGAGCTAGCCCCAAAGGAAAGTGCTAGTATTATTATTAGTCATGTTTTGGATGGAGTAGATATTGCAAAAAAATATAACATCCCAGATAGAATTATTGATTTCATAAGAACTCACCACGGAGAATCTATGGTTTATTATTTTTATAAACAATATGAGGAAACATCGAATGAAGTGTTGTTGAGTGATAAGTCTTTTAGATATCCCGGACCAATACCTTATTCTAAAGAAACTGCTATTTTGATGATGGCTGATGCTTTAGAGGCCGCATCAAGAAGCTTAAAAGTTTACGATTCAAAATCTATTGGTGGATTAGTCGATAAGATTATTTCAAAGCAAATGGAGGAAGGGCAGTTCTTGAATTCTAATATTACGCTTAGAGAGATAGAAACTGTAAAAAGAGTTATCACAAAGAAACTTCTTAATATCTATCATGCACGTATTGAGTATCCTGATTAGGGATTATCGCTGTTTTTATGGTATAAGATTATTACATAAAACCCCTAAAAGCAATTAAGCTTAAAGGGGTTTTGAACCAAACAAACAACTAACTAACTAACTAACTAACTAATAACCTATTTTTTTATAATTCTTATAACTTTTTTTACTCCTTCAGCTTCAACAAGTACTAAGTATGCCCCACCTTTTAAATTGAACAAACTATCGAAGTATAAAGTGTGTTTCTTATTATTCATACGAACAGTTTGCTGTTCTATTAAACTTCCGTGTGTAGAAAGTAAGGTGAGAGTAAATTCCTTGTTAAGATGTGTTTTACCTACCTTAAAGTTTATCTTATTACTTTTAATCACATTAGGATTTATTTTTATGCTTTTGTGATCACCACAGTCTATGCAATCTTCTTCGTAATCAGGTCTAGTAATGTCATCTGTATCAATTAAATCGTTGCTCACTCCTGCTTCATAAACTAGATCATTATCTGTACCTTGAATTTCATCGGCATCGCCATATTTCAATACTAGAGTAGGGTGGGGTAAATTGTTTTCTGCTGCACCATCGGCAGAAGTAAAGTACATTCGTCCATATTGACTTTGGTTTATGTCATCGGTGCTAATTCGTATAAATACATAATTGCCAGCTTTACCATTTTCGTATTCATAGTTCATAAAATCAACTATGTTATCTACACCTTCGTCGTTAGCTTCGATAGTTCCGATTGCTGTATTGGCATTGGCAAAGTTAGATTGAAGAGCGTAAGCTGTTTCATCTTCGCCATACGTACCTGCGTAACCATCTTGAACTTCTACTAAACTTCTGTAACGAGCTTCTATAGCGTACAAATCAACATTTCCTGTAATTAGCGATGTTTCACTTTTGTTTTCTAGATTGATAACAAATTTAGCATCTACAATTACTTTTCCTTCTGGAATTTCGGGCAACAAGAATGGCATTACTGCTGATAGTTGTTTCCCATTGATATATCCACCCCCTGATATCATAGCTGTTCTGTTGAAAGCATCGGTATAATTATGCTCTACATAATAAGCAGAAGCATCTTTATTGTCAGCTAAAATGTACATTGTAGAACCATCGTCGGCAACTGTAATTTTAAACTCTTCCATTGTCTGACTTCTTCCGTTATCGGCCATAACGATAATGTTGTACTCGCCTTTATCAAATGCTTTTGGAGCAATTACTAAGCTTGCAGTATTATCGTTGTTGTCAACTAAAGTTGCAAACGAAGGTAAATCTTCTATTGTGAAGGCGATAAAATCTTCGATATCTGTTGATGCTTCTAAGCTAATGCTAGTAACATCGTCTTCTAAAATATCTTGATCTTCGACAGTCGTAAACACTGCTGGATCTTTATCTTCTTCACCGTAAATTATTACTTGACCACCATCAGGTATTGCATCAACAATAACATAACGCTTTCCGTTGTTGTTAGTAAGTCTAACTTTCCTCTCTACACCGTCCTGAAATGCTGTAGCTCCAAGCCAAGTATTACTAACTCTAAACTTAACTGAAAGTGCTTGATAAAATGCAACATCAGCCATATCGTCGCTAAGAGTAAATCCTATTTCGTCTTTCTTAGTGTAGTCAACAGTTAAACTGTTTGTTGCAAACGACTGAGAATATTGAGCTACTCTAGTGAAAGTGTCAACCCAAAGAGAATCTCCTTTATCGCTTAAATATTTAATGAAAGCTTCTGTTGTAGATTCGGTACCATGTAAGCTGTGGAAATGAGTACTTCCCCAACCACGGTAGTAATTAGAACCATAAAGAGTACTAATTTTTGTTACCAATGGTAAAATAAATTTATCTCTTGCAGCTTCATCAATATAAATATGTGGATTAGATACACTGTTAATATCGTAATAGTTTACCATATCTGCTTTGTTAAGCAATCCTAAAGTACCACGCATAGCGATAAATTGTTGCTTAGCCTCCTCTATATTTCCTTCCCCAAATGGGTAAGCGTAACTCCATGCATTGTTGTCGCCAACATTTATTTCTTTTCTAATTTTCTCGGCAGTTGCCTTTAAGCGAATTGCATATTCTGCAGCACTAAGATTCGGAATTTGTTCTGTTGGATTTTTATACCAGTTTCTGTCATCATGGCCATCAATCTGACTTCCGCCTTCTACAAGCTCTTTGTATTTCGACCAATCTTTAACGTTGTAAGCAGGATTAGCTTCAGTGATTACGAACCAAGTAAAGTTGATTCCGTATTCCTCTTGCATCGATTTCCAGAAATCTAAATCTTCTTCGGCATTATCGTCTATAGTTACTGTGAAAGCAGCAAGTCTATCGTCGTACCACATACATACATCACCTTCTCCTACAGTTGTAGGCCAAACTCTATCAGTTACTTCAAAACGAGGGGTTGTAGTGGGGTCAAGGTTGAGGTTCCCTTCAATTTTTATTGGAGCATCGCCATACTTAACTATTAGTTTGGGTGCAGGCATGTTGTTTGCTACAGAACCATTGGCTGAAGTAAAGTACATTCTTCCGTATTGTTCTTGATTTACATCATCAGTACTAATACGTATGAAAACGAAGTTCCCTTGTTGATTATTAGCATATTGTTTGTTGATGAAAGCAATTATGTTTCTATCGCCTTCGGCATTTGTAGAAACGTTACCTACTGCAGTACTCGATTTAGCAAAATTCTTTTGTAGTGCATCGGCATTGTTATCCTTACCGTATTCGCCAGCATATCCATCAGATACAACCACCATGTTACTTGGTCTTGCATCAATTCCGTATAAATCAAAATCACCCGTTATTAAATTCAAGTCGCTCTTGTTCTCAAGGTTAATTGAGAATTTAACATCAACAATAACTTTTCCTTCTGGTATCTCAGGAAGTTGGAAAGGTATAACTGCCGAAAGCTGTTTGCCATCAATAAAACCACCACCTGAAATCATTGAGTTTCTGTTGTTCATATCAACAAAGTTGTGCTCTGTGTAATATGCCGAAGCATCTTTATCATCAGCATTTATGTAGAATGCACTACCATCGTCGGCAATGGTAATTATAAATTCTTCTAGAATCTGACTTCTACCGTTATCGGCAACAACAGAAATAGTGTAATCACCTTTTGTAAATGCTTCTGGAGAGAATAAAATACTAGCTGTATTATCGCCATTGTCAACAAAAGTTGCAAAGCTTGGCAAATTATCTGCAGTGAATTTAATTTTGTCTTCGGCATTAGTTGTTGCCGAAAGATTAACTGTAGCAATACTTCCTTCAATTATTTCTACATCGTCAATAGTTTCGAAAACAGCTGGATCGCTATCTTCTTCTCCTTGTATAACAACCTGACCTGCATCTGGTACTGCTTGAACAATTATATATCTTTTACCCTTGTGGCTTGTAAGTCTTATTTTTCGTGATACACCATTTTGTATAGCTGTTGCGCTAACCCATGTATTACTAACTCTAAATTTCACTGACAACTCCTGATCGAAAGCAGCATCAGCCATCATATCGGTAAGGGTGAAACCTATTTTGTTATTCTCAGTAAAATCAACAGTAACATTGTTTGTTGCATAAGATTGAGAATACTGTGCCACTCTTGTAAAACTATCTACCCAAAGAGAATCACCTTTATCGCTAAGATATTTTATAAATGCCTCAGTAGTTTCTTCGTTCCCCTCTAAAGTATGGAAGTGAGTACTTCCCCAACCACGGTAGTAGTTAGATCCGTATAGAGTACCAGTTTTGGTAACCAACGGAAGTATAAATTTATTTCTAGTTGATTCATTTTCGTAAACGTGAGGATTTGATACACTATTTACGTCTAAGTAATTAACTTTATCGGCATGGTTTAGTACTCCTAAAGTCCCGCGCATAGCAATAAATTTACCTTTAGCAACATCTAAATTACCTTCGCCATATGGGTAGGCGTAACTCCATGATTTGTTATCTCCGAAATCAATTTCTTTTCTGATTTTATCTTGAGTTGCTTTCAAACGCGAATTATACTCAGCATCAGTAGGATTTACTAATTCTTCGCTAGGTTTTTTGTACCAGTTTCTATCGTCATGACCATCAACCTGACTTCCACCTTCGACCAAAGTTCTGTATTTCTCCCAATTTTTTACATTGTATCTTTCTTCAGCTTCGGTAATTACAAACCAAGTAAAGTGAACTCCGTATTTCTTTTGCATCGATTGCCAAAAATCAAGATCACCCTCGGCATTGTCGTCGATAGTAATTGTAAATGCAGATAACTTATCATCGTTCCACAAGCAAACATCTGCAACACCCATTTCCTCTGGCCAAACTCTATCGCTTACTTCAAAACGAGATGTTGTAGTTGGTTCAAGGTTAAGAGCACCATCAATAACAATAGGTTCTTGAACTTTATCTGCATATTTTATTATCAATTTAGGGGCAGAAACATTTTCGTCAGAAGCACTACCATCGGCAGAACTAAAACTAAATTTCCCGTCTCTAGCTTGATTAATATCATTTGTACTAATACGTATGAAAATATATTTTCCTTGATTATTATTTGTGTACTGAGATTTGATGAAGTCAATCATTTTCTGTTCTCCATCAGCACTTGTAGAAATTTTTCCTATCAGAGAATTTGAATTAGCAAAGTTGCTTTGCAATCCGTGTGCATTACCATCTTTATCGAATTCTCCTGCATACGCATCGCTAGTTAATACCATGCTAGTAAATCGTGCATCTATACCGTATAAATCTAAATCTCCTGTAATTAACGAAGTACTACTTTTACTTTCTAAATTTATTGAGAATTTAACATCTGAAATTTCTTTACCCCTTGGTATCTCTGGCAATTGAAAAGGAATTACTGCCGACATCTGCTTGCCTTCGATGTATCCACCTCCTGCAATCATAGCTGTTCTGTTGTATGAGTCAACGTAATTGTGAACAGGAAAATATGCCGATGCATCTTTAAGATCAGATTCAACATACAATGTTGCACCATCATCGATAACTGTTACGTTAAATTCGAGAGAAGTTTCACTTCTACCGTTATCTGCAATAACAATAATACTGTACTCGCCTTTAGAGAAAGCTTCTGGAGCAAATGTAATACTTGCTGTATTGTCATTGTTGTTTTTGAAAGTTGCAAACTTTGGAAGATTTTCTACGCTTAAAGCTATATCGTCTTCTGCATTTGTGTTAGCAGAAAAATCGATAATTAAGAAGTTTCCTTCTGTTAATTCCTGATCGCTAATTTGAGTTAAAACTGCAGGGTCGCTATCTTCTTCGCCTGTAAGTATTACTTGACCTGCATCTGGTACAGCATCAACTAACGCATATTTTTTACCTCCATTAGAAATCAACTTTACGTTACGATTTACACCGTTTTGTATTGCAGTGGCATTTACCCAAGTATTGCTAACTCTAACCTTTACAGAAAGAGCTTGGTTAAATGCTGAATCTACCATTTGATCTGTAAGAGTAAACTTGATTACCGATCCTTCTATATTGTCTATCACTAAATTATTAGTTGCAAAAGACTGAGAGTAATGTGCAACTTTAGTGAAAGTATCTACCCAGATAGAGTCTCCTTTTTCGCTCAAATATTTCACAAGTGCTTCTGCCTGATCTTCTGTTCCGTGCAAGCTGTGGAAATGAGTACTTCCCCAACCGCGGTAGTAGTTAGATCCGTATAGTGTACTAGTTTTAGTTACTAGTGGTAAGATGAATAAATCTCTAGAAGTTTCATCCTTAAAAATATGAGGATTAGAAACGCTATTTACGTCTAAATAATTTACTTTATCAGCTTGATTAAGTACTCCTAAAGTACCACGCATAGCTGTGAAAAGTTTTACTGCCTCATCAAAATTTCCTTCTCCAAAAGGGTAAGCATAAGTGAATACTTCGTTATCTCCTTCGCTTATGTTAGCTTTTATTTTCTGAATTGTTGTATCTAAACGAGCGTAGTATTCCTCATCGGTAGGATTAGATTTTCCGGCAGGTACATTTTTATACCAGTTTCTATCGTCGTGACCACTAACCTCGCTGCCTAAATTTACTAGCTTTTGGAATTTGTTCCAGTCTTTTACATTGTATGCATCAATAGCCTCGGTAATAACAAACCAAGTAAAGTTAAAGCCATATTTTTCGTTCATGCTAATCCAGAAATCTATATCTCCTTCTGCATTGTCGTCAATTGTAATAGTGAATGCCGATAGCTTATCGTCCTTCCACATACACACATCTGCTTCTCCAATGTTTTCAGGCCATACTCTGTCAGTAACGTCAAATCTAGAGCTTTGTGCTTCTCCAAGATTGTAGTTGTCTTGACTAAACCCTAATATACTTACGAAAGTAATGTAGAGAATTAGTATAGTTTTTCTTCTTAATGAATTATTCATGAAACGTTAAAAATATGTTAATAAAAATCGGTGGCAAATGTACATTGATTAACGAATACAGAGTATGTGCTTAAGGATGAGCCTTTATTAAGATGTGTAAATTGGCAGGATTACTGATGAACACTTGTTCAATAAGGGGTAAGTAGCGTATTTATATGATTAAATATAGGGTTGTGTTGGTGTTTTATGGGTGTAATAATACTAATATGGGACTCTTAAAAACTACTTTTGAATTATTTTTTAGAGGAGAGTACTTAAAAACAGAGTTTAGTATAGGTTGAATGATTATTTTAGACCTACCATTAATTTGTGTGGATTTTCTGAATTAGCAAAATCGAATATAATGCAGTACCCCGAGTGAAACGAAAGGGAAGTGCCGGCACCTTAGCAATGCTATATTCCCTAAAATAAAGTAGGGAAATAAAAAAGCCACAATTCATTAATGAATTGTGGCTTTTTTGCTTTTCGTTATTTGATTAATCAATATCATCGCTATCGCCCTCTGGCTCCATATGGATTGTGGCATGCATTCCTAAATCATTAAATATCCGATATTCTAGCATCGTAGCTTCATCATGAGCATCCTGGAGTGTGATATCTTTTGGGAATACCATGTGAAATGTAACTTCAATGTGGTCGCCATAGCTATGTGTGTGAATATGATGAATATTCATGTCTTTTTTGTAACATTCCTTCGCATAGTTATTAATGCTTTCTATTAATTCTCTACTTGGTTCTTCTCCAATTAAAGGACTCACAGAATCTTTTATTATGGCGTATGAAGTGTAGAAAAGAAGTATTGCTACAATTATTCCTAGTACTCCATCTATCCACCAATAATACTTTCCGATAAAAATACCCACAAGAATAACAATCGAAGAAATAGCATCACTTCTATGGTGCCATCCATCAGCTTTTAATGATCTAGAAGAAGTAATACGTGAAATATGAAAAGAGTACTGTGCCATAGCCTCTTTTACTATAATCGAAATTATTGTCACAATTATGGCGATGTTGCCGTATTGAGCGGGTTCCCTATCAATTAACCTCCCTATACTGTCTCTTAAAAATTCAAAGGAAACAATCGCTAGTAATATTCCAACCACTAGTGATGCAATCCATTCAGCTCTCCCATATCCAAATGGTCTAGCGTCGTTTTTGTCTTTTGATGAAACTTTAAAACCTAATATTACTATAATAGATGAAACACTGTCAGATAGAGTATGCCAAGCGTCTGCGATTAACGCAATCGAGGCCGAACTAATGCCAGCCCAATATTTTATGACAAACAATATAAGGTTTCCGATTATGGAAATCCATCCAGCTCTATATCCTAAATTTCTTTTATCGTTCATTAATTCTTTAATATATGTTTATGTGCAAAAGTAGAACAAAAAAGGATAATTATTGTTATCACTTGATCATTGTGAGTATATTTGCAAACTTTAAAAAGAAGCCTCTATAAAATTTTAATACTAGTTGTAGAGCTTATAAAACTGTGTTATGCAATATAAAGTAGTAGTTTGTGATTTAGATGGAACATTGCTAGACTCAAATCATTCATTATCAGATGAAACAAGGTTTGAGATAAAACGTATTTCAGATTTAGGAGTTAAAGTTATCCTTGCAACAGGTCGCCATTATGTTGATGTTAAAGGTGTAGCTGAGCAATTAGGTTTAGATACTTGTGTAATTGGTTCAAACGGGACTAGAGCTTATGCAAATGATGGAGAAAGGTTAATTATGCACAATTTGGATGAAAGCGTAATTGATAAAATGATGAATTTCGATTTACCAGACGACATCCACTTGAATATTTATCAGGGAAAAGAATGGTTGGTAGTTGAAGATAATGAAGCTTTATTAAAATTTCACAGCCATTCTAATTTTGTTTACCGTAAGATTAATGGAATTGAGGATTTAAGAAAGTCTGAGGTGAATAAATTCTACCTGTATTCGCTAAATATAGAGTTATTACAGGAGACTGAACAGAAATTAATAAAAGAGCTTGCAGACAAGGCAGATGTATTCTTTTCTTACTATTCGGTTATTGAGGTTATGCCAAAAGGGATATCAAAAGGATTAGCTTTAAAAGAGTTGATGGAGAATAGGGGAATTAAGCCTGAGGAGATAATAGCATTCGGTGATGGACTTAATGACTATGAGATGCTTTCGTATGTTGGAAAGGGATTAGTGATGAAGAATTCCGATAAAAAGCTATTGAAATTGTTGCCAGATTTTGAGATAATTGGATCTAATGATGAAAATGGAGTTGCAAAATATATCAAAGAGAATATTTATTAAATAGAATTATGAAAAAGATTTTTTTTATACTGTTTCTTACGCTGTCAGTTGTTAGTATTTCTTTTGCGGGGAATGGAGAAGGGGAAATACAAAAAAGAAAAATTGGAGTTCAGATAGGGGATATTGCTCCATCAATTGCTTTGAAAAACCCTGACGGAAAAGTATTGCAGCTTGAAGAAACACGAGGAAAGCTTGTGTTGTTAGATTTTTGGGCTTCGTGGTGTGGACCTTGCAGAAGAGAAAATCCTAATGTAGTAAGGGTTTATAATAAGTTTAAAGATTCGAAGCTAGAGGCAGGAAATGGTTTTACTGTATACGGTGTTTCACTTGATGGGCTTGAGGATAGAGACGGGACCCCTAAACAGCTCAATGCTAAGTTTGAGTGGATGAATGCTATAAAACAAGATGGCCTTGTGTGGAAGTATCAGGTTTCAGAGTTGAAAGGATGGAATTCGAAAGTTTATAAAAGTTTTGGAGTAAAATCAATTCCCTCAAATTTTTTAATTGATAAAAATGGAGTAATTGTCGGGAAAAATTTAAGTGGCAATGACTTGTATAGGGCGGTAAAATTGGCGGAAAAATACAGTGGTGACAAGCTAATAAAAGAAATTTCGAAATTATAATGTCACTTTGTCATATTAATCTACTTGGCAAGAAATTTGATATTGTCAGTTTCGATGATACAATTGTTGTATTTATAGGTATATTAATATTGATATTTTCGATTGTTTTAATAAAGCATTTTTTTAAGATGAGTAAGGATAAAAAAGATTTGAAGGATAAAGAAGTTGAGGCTACTGTTGAAAATACAGTTGAAGAGAAAAAACAAACTTCTGTAGAAAAAGAAAACACTAGTGAAACTTCTGAAGAGGAAGCAGAGACTGCAGAACTTATTGAAGAAGTATCAGAAGAAGTGAAGCTTAAAGAAAAACTTGATCAAGAGAAAGATAGGTATTTAAGACTTTTTGCTGAATTTGAAAATTACAAAAAGAGAACATCAAAAGAGAGAATAGATCTTTTTAAAACAGCAAATAGCGAATTGATGACTGCAATTCTGCCTGTTTTAGATGATTTTGACAGAGGGATGGTAGAAATTGAAAAATCTGACGATAAGGCTTTAGTTGATGGTGTTAAACTTATTAGAACTAAGCTAAAAGATATTCTTAGCCAAAAAAACTTAGAAGAAGTTAAAGTTGAGAAAGGCGGAGAATTTGATTCAGATGTTCACGAAGCAATAACTCAAATTCCTGCACCTAGCGACGATCTTAAAGGTAAGATTGTTGATGTTGTAGAAAAAGGGTACCAACTAGGAGATAAGATAATTAGATATCCAAAGGTTGTTTTAGGGATAAAGTAAACAAACTTAGTTTTCTTTGTGTTTATTGCCTTCTATAGGTAGACGATTTAGATGTATAAAGTATCTGTTGTACTTTTTGTACAAAAGTACTTTACCTAGAGTTTTATAAATCACTGGAAGCTTTTTTTGCACATTATGTTAGTGCAGGTCGTAAATAGTTTGACCTGTTTTACTTGAGGAAAGCATAAACCTTGATTCTGTAAAGATTATTGATGGCAATCTTTAGTGAATTATTAATGTTATAGCTGTTAAAAAATTAATAGTATAGAGATGAAGCAGGACTATTATGAAGTATTAGGTGTATCTAAGGGGGCATCTGATGGCGAAATAAAGAAAGCATATCGTAAAATGGCGATTAAACATCATCCGGATAAAAATCCAGATGATAGTGTTGCTGAAGAAAAGTTTAAAGAAGCTGCTGAAGCTTATGAAGTTTTAAGTGACGGAAATAAAAGAGCTAGATACGATCAGTATGGTCATGCCGGAATGGGCGGAGCAGCTGGTGGCGGTGGATTCGGTGGCGGATTCGGTGGTGGGATGAATATGGAAGACATATTCTCTCAGTTTGGTGATGTTTTTGGAGGTCACTTCAGTGGTGGTTTCGGTGGCGGTGGTGGCCGCAGTAGAAGAAGAGTTGTAAAAGGTTCTAATCTTAGGATTAGAGTTAAGCTTACTCTCGAAGAAATGGCCAACGGTGTTGAGAAGAAAATTAAAGTTAGCAGATTAAAACAGGCTGATGGAGTTACTTATAAAACATGTACACAGTGTAATGGTTCTGGACAAGTAACTAGAATACAGAACACTATTTTGGGGCAGATGCAAACTTCTTCAACTTGTCCTACATGTCATGGCGCTGGTCAAATGGTAAATAAGAGACCTGCCGGTACTGATGCAAACGGGATGTCTAAGCAAGAAGATCATGTATCTATAAATATTCCTGCAGGAGTAATGGATGGTGTTCAATTGAAGGTGTCCGGTAAAGGAAATGATGCTCCAGGAGATGGTGTGCCAGGTGATTTATTGGTAGTGATTGAAGAAATAGAACACGAGTTATTAAAACGCGATGGAAATAATCTTCACCACGATTTGTACATTAGCTTTGCAGAAGCAGCTCTAGGATGTTCTAAAGATGTACCTACAATTGGTGGTAAAGTTAGAATTAGTCTTGATGCAGGAGTTCAGTCAGGAAAAATATTGAGATTGAGAGGTAAAGGTATTCCGAGCTTAGAAGGATACGGAACGGGAGATATTTTGATTCATATTAATGTTTGGACACCTCAGAAGTTGTCTGACAGTCAAAAGAAAATGTTTAATGAGATGTTGGGATCAGAGGAGTTAGATCCGAAACCTGGGAAGTCTCATAAATCATTTTTCGAGAAAGTTAAAGATATGTTTCAGTAAAAAGGATATTATCATATAAATATAGTAAAAGACGAGTTCATTTTTTTGAATTCGTCTTTTTTTTTACTTACTTGTAAGATATTAGGAAATTGAATATTTACAATATTTTCTTTAGGTCATGATAGGGAGTTTAGCCTTGTTGAAACTTTAAGTAATTTTATATTTTCTATTCCATTTTAATGGATAGAAATTTATTGGATATACAATTCTGTTTAATTGTATTAACTCAATTGATATTTGCATGAATTTTTTACAAGCTAAGAATGTAACAAAAAGGTACCAGGCACATACTGCATTAGAGGACCTGAGTATAAGTGTTGAGAAAGGAAGTATTTACGGTCTTTTAGGCCCAAATGGAGCTGGAAAGACTACTTTCATTAGAATCTTAAATCAGATTATTGTTCCAGATTCCGGTACAATACTTCTAGGAGGTGAAAAACTTCAACCTAAGCATATTTCAATGATTGGGTATATGCCCGAAGAGCGTGGACTATATCGAAATATGAGAGTCGGTGAGCAAGCTTTATACTTAGCCCAGCTTAAGGGAATGAATTATCACGATGCAAAAATAAAGCTTAACTATTGGTTTGATAAGTTTGAAATTTCATCGTGGTGGAATAAAAAAATAGGTGGATTATCAAAAGGAATGGCCCAGAAAGTACAGTTTATAGTAACTGTTTTACACGAACCAAAACTGCTTATTTTTGATGAGCCATTTAGTGGCTTCGATCCTGTGAATGCAGGGATTATTAAGGATGAGATATTAGAATTGAAAGATAAAGGTGCAACTGTACTTTTTTCAACTCACAGAATGGAATCTGTTGAGGAAATGTGCGATCATATTGGATTGATTCACCACTCTCACAAAGTGCTTGATGGTGAAATTGGAGAGGTTAAAAGAAATCACAGAAATAATAAATACGATATTACCATAAATGATTTTGATGAGTCGAGACTGAGTGAATTAGGAGATATAGTTACTATTGATAGTTCTATAACAAATAAAAATTTCCGAGATCAAGTTGATGTAACACTAAAGATGATTAATGGTACTAGCTCTCAAGAGCTATTGAAAAGGCTAATGGTTTTTGGTGATCTTCATTCATTTTCTGAAAATATCCCTAGCATAAATGATATTTTTATTCAACATGTAAATAAAATTTGATATACCCGAAAATATGAATAAAATTAAGTTGATTGTTAAAAGGGAATATATTACAAAAGTACGTACGCGTTCTTTTATAATGATGTCGTTACTTGGTCCATTGTTCTTGGTAATAGTTTTTGGTCTAATTGCTTTTATGGCTAGTTTGAATGGTGATAATAAAGTAATTGCAATTTATGACGAAACCTCTTTGTTTACTGATGCATTTAAAGATGGTGTTGGTCTTGAGTTTGACTATATGCCAACATTAGGTTTGAAAGAGGCCATAGATTCTGCAGATGAAAGAGGTTATTATGGATTACTGTATTTACCCTTTGGAGCAGAAAAAGAGCTTGAAGAAGGTAAATGTTCAATGACGTATTATTCAGATACAACCCCATTGATGTCTATTTCTTCTCATGTTAGAGATGATTTTGAAGATAGGGTTTGGGCTTTGAAATTGAAAGGACATCCTGATTATAGTGCTATTAGGGGAGAAAATCAACACCCTGATGTTGATGTAGATGTTAAATTTATTAGTTATAAAGGAGAACTGAAAAATTCAAAAAATGGAATTATTCTGATGGTCATTGGTGCCCTGTCGGGGATTATGATTTATATGTTTATTTTTGTGTATGGTGTTCAAGTAATGAAATCTGTTCTAGAAGAAAAAACTAATAGAATTGTTGAGGTAATAATTTCATCAGTGAAACCTTTTGAGCTAATGATGGGGAAAATTATTGGATCAGCATTAGTTGGATTGACTAGATTTGGTCTGTGGACCGTACTCTCGGGGATATTGCTTTCTATTGCAAAAAATGCTTTTGGAATTGAATCACCTAGTAATAAGATAATAGAAGAGGTGGTTAATCCTGAATTTGAGAACGAAATGCATGAGATTATTATGTCTATTCTCGATTTAAATTACTACCTGATAATAGGTGCTTTTACTTTCTTCTTCCTTGCAGGGTATCTATTGTATAGTGCGATGTTTGCTGCTGTAGGAGCTGCTGTTGATGCAGAAACTGATACACAGCAGTTTGTGCTTCCTATAACCTTACCTTTGATTTTGGCCTTGTACTCGGGAATTATGGTGCTTGAAAATCCTCATGGACCAATTGCTTTTTGGCTCTCGATAATACCATTTACTTCGCCGATAGTTATGATGGCGCGAATACCGTTTGATGTGCCTACTTGGGAAATAGTTCTTTCGATGTCTATACTTTCTGTAAGTTTTATTTTTACAACAATATTAGCTGCAAAAATCTACAAAACAGGAATCTTAATGTATGGCAATAAGGTAACATATAAGGATTTGTGGAAATGGATTCGTAACTCATAAGGTACTATACCTATTTGTTTAACTAGAAGCTGTTCTTATGCCAAAGATTTTAATTATTGAAGATGAGAGAAGTATTAGGAATGTTCTGAGAAATATTCTTGTTGAGGAAGAAAAAGATTATGAGGTTTTTGTTGCGGAAGATGGTTTTAAAGGTCTTGAAATTGTTAAAAGTAAGGATCTAGATTTGGTGATTTGTGATATCAAAATGCCAGGAATGGATGGGGTAGAAGTACTAGAGGAAATTGTTAAATTATCTCCAGAGCTTCCAGTACTCATGATCTCAGGGCATGGTGATATTGATACAGCTGTAGAAACCATTAAAAAAGGAGCGTATGATTATATATCGAAGCCTCCAGATTTAAATAGACTTTTAAATTCAGTTAGAAATGCTTTAGATAAGGGGTCTCTTATTGTTGAAAATAAGAAGTTGAAGAAAAGAGTTTCAAAGAAGTATGAGATGATTGGTTCATCAGAGGAATTAAAGCTTGTTAGGGATATGATTGAAAAAGTTGCTCCTACGGATGCTAGGGTTTTAATCACTGGACCAAATGGAGTAGGAAAAGAAGTTGTTGCCCATTGGATACATGCTAAAAGCAAACGTTCAAAATCACCTATGTTAGAAGTGAATTGTGCTGCTATTCCTTCAGAGCTTATCGAAAGTGAGCTTTTTGGCCACGAGAAAGGCTCTTTTACTTCTGCAAATAAAATGAGAAAAGGAAAGTTTGAATTGGCCAGCGGTGGCACGTTGTTCCTTGACGAAATTGGAGATATGAGCTTAAGCGCTCAAGCGAAGGTTTTAAGAGTACTTCAAGAAAATAAAATATCTAGAGTTGGTGGAGAGAAACAGATATCTGTTGATGTTAGAATTATTGCTGCCACAAATAAAAATCTCAAAGAAGAAATAAAAAAAGGTACTTTTAGAGAAGACTTGTTTCATCGATTAGCTGTTATTCCAATTAATGTCCCTTCTTTAAACGAAAGAAGAAGTGATATTCCGGAATTGGTGAATTACTTCTTTAATATTATATGTAAAGAACAGGGGATTCCTGTTAAGAAAGTTGATGATGATGCCTTGAGTTTATTGAAGAATAGGGATTGGAGTGGTAATATAAGAGAGTTGAGAAATGTAGTAGAAAGGTTAATAATATTAGGCGGAAATAGTATTTCTAAGGGAGATATAGAAAAATTTGTTTAACTTTATGACTGCGAGTGTTATACGTGTTGATAATTAAGCATAATTTAAATCGTCTTGTTTATGAAAGTTTCTGATTATAGAGTAAGGTCATCCGAAGATTTTGATATTGATAAATTTAAAACTGAACTAGATTTAGGTCTTTCTGAAGAAGATTACAGCATTGAGTTATTAAAATATCTAAAAAAGCTTAAGAACGAACAGTTCAAGTTATATGCAAATTCAAATAATTCGGTATTAATCGTTTTACAGGGAATGGATGCTGCTGGCAAAGACGGTATTATTAAACACGTATTATCAAATTTAAACACTCAGGGAACCGAAGTCCATAGTTTCAAAGCGCCAAGTAAATTGGAGCTGAGTCATGATTTCTTGTGGCGTCACTATATTGTTCTGCCTCCAAAAGGGAAAATCGGAATCTTTAATAGATCACACTACGAAAATGTATTGGTAACAAAGGTTCATCCAAGCATTATATTAAACGAGAACCTACCTGGAGTTAAGGAGTTATCAGATGTCAATGATGATTTTTGGAGTGATAGGTACAAGCAGATTTCAAACTTTGAGAAACACTTGGCAAAAAATGGTACTGTAATAATAAAAATATTCTTGAACCTATCAAAAGATGAACAATCAATTAGGTTATTGTCGAGAATAAATGAAAAAAAGAAGAACTGGAAGTTTTCGAAAGGAGATTTTGAAGAGCGAAAATATTGGGACGATTATAGAGAAGCTTTTTCTGATGCTATAGAAAATACATCGAAAAAATATGCTCCTTGGTATTTAGTTCCTGCCGATAATAAACTTTATGCACGATTATTAGTAGCAAAAATTATCCATAAAGAATTGCAAAAATTAGATTTGAAAGTACCCGAAGTTTCCGAACAACAGATGAAAGACTTAGAAGAATACAGGGAAGTTTTATCAAAGAAAGATTAGAAATCTAGGTTTAGGGAGAAATAAAACATTCTAGGAAGTTTTATTCCAGTATCAACACCCCAAGCCCAATCAGCTCTGACGAAGTATCCGAATACCTGAGTCCTTAGTCCAACACCATAGCCAAATACTATAGGGTCTTTTTGTCTATCGATCGTAATTTTTATTGGATTGTATCCTGTGTCAGGATCTGTTGGATCGCCGTTAATAATTTCTTCGTTCAAAGAGTTTTCTTTAGACCAAGGAGATGCACCAGTCCAAGCAGTACCAGCGTCAAAGAATGGTACTACCATAAAATGGCGAAATAGGCTCCAACTCAATGGTGCTTCATAGAAATATTGTATTAAGGGGATTCTCAGTTCGCTGTTTACTAATGCAAAACTAGTACCATGCCTGACATTCTGCTGAAATCCTCGCATATTTGTCATTAATGTTTGAAAACCGTAATTTATATCTTTCGAAGGTCTAAGTGATTGATCAAATTCAGGGTTGAAACTATTGTCAACTCCACCAAGATAGTAGGCTAGCCTTTCTGATCCAAGAGATGTTCCGGCGGCGAATCTATTTGCCCAGATAATATTACGATGAACTCTTGTGTAATGCCTTAGGTCTGCACCAATATTAATCATCGTATTATCCGGCCCATCTAAGCCTTGATATAATTCTATAAAAGTCTTAGCTCTGAAACCTCTATATAGGTTTACTGAATAGTTTATTGTATTGTCATAGGTGTGATCTAACCTCAATGTTGCATAATCTTGGTAATTAATTGGCTCCTCAAGTGAAGCGTCATCTACTGACAAGTAAATACCTTTGTCTCTTCTGTAGGCTATAGCTCCCGAAACTGATGAAACAGGGTTTAGTGGGTAAGTTAATTTATACTCAAACTTATTTGTGATTATTCTGGCGGAATAAAATCCATTAGATGTATAAGTGCTTCTTCTATAAAATAGATATGTTTTATTCCATCGTTTTTTTCTATCGTCAAATTGAAGTTTAAATTCGCTATTTGGACTAAGTGATAGCCCTGAAACTGGCTGAAAGTTGGTTCTAAATCCACCAGTAACGGAATAGTTGTTAAATACATCAGCCAATGTAATTTCGAATAATGCATTGAATCCCGAATTCATAAATACAGGGCCTCCAGTAAATACTTGGTAATCTAGATTGTCGTTAGACTGATCTATTTGAGTTGTTAGTTCAGTAGCAAAGTATATATTTCTATATAATCTTTTGAATCGTTCAAATTTCTTACGGTCTATAACCTTCATGTCAGGATATAGCGAATCAGGATTAGTTCCGAAGTTATATGTTTTGCCAAGCTTTCCTACTGCCCCAAACTTTCTGTAAATTTCATCTTCGAAAACGTAATCGTTTAGGTCTATTGGATAGCTTTTATATTTAATCTTAATTTTATCGAAATCTTCTTTATGTATTGGCTTTGAATTAGCTAATTCGTATTGGCTGATTTTTTTTCGATATTTGGCAGAATCCTGTAGCCCTTCTACGTATTGAATTCGGTACTTACTATCATGGAAAGTTACTTGCGCATATGCATCAAGAGCTATTGAATTTACATGGTTTAGAATTGATTGAGAATCTGATAGTTTATAATTGTCAAAAGTGTTTCTGTAGTGAATTATTGTATCAACATGACTCACTACACTATCTCTCTCAAAGGCGTATTTGTTTTGTTTCTGATCATTGTCAAATACCAAATATGCAACTTCGTTATCGTTTATTGCCTGAGGTTTAATCTCATCAATATATCTTGTGTCTGTAGCTTTCTTAAGAACAGTTGATTTGTTATTGAAATTGTATATGAACAGATCTTTATACTTTTTTCCCACCGCAAACCTTTTGCTGTGAACTATTGTATCGGAATATCTATTTGAGCTAAATACTATTTCGCTGTCATTATTAAAAAATACAGGATCAATATCGTCGAAGCTATCTTTAGTTATGTTTTCAAGCACTTGAGTTTGTAAATGGTAAATATAAATATCCGAAAAACCATCTCTTACGGCTGATAGAACAATTTTATTACCATCTTCAGAAAAGGAAAGACTGTTAATTTTATCTAAAACACCAAAAGTACGATTGTACATCTTATCATTTTCTATATCGTAAATATACAAGAACACTGTTCCTTTGTTTTCCATTACAAAAGCTAGGTTGTTACCTTCGGGATGCCATTGTATTAAAGGATAACTAAGATCTTCGTTTTGTGAGATTTTATACCCTCCAGAAAAAATCTTTTTCTTCTTTTTTGTCCTTACATCTAAAAGGTAAACATAATACTGGCCAGAAATATTTGTTGCATAAGCCGCCCTCTTCAGGTCATTTGAAAGTGTTAATTGAAAAATTTGTTCTTCATTTCGTGACTTTGCAACTTCGTGAGAAATATCATCGAGGCTATTAGATAAATCAATTTTATAATAATCGGAGTAGTATTTTAACCAATCTTTTTTTAGCTGCTTATAATCTATACCAAGAACAGACTCAAAGCCCTCTTTCACATCTCTGTTGGAGTAAGACATGTAAACAACAGTTGGTATAATTGATTTGCCATATTTGTAAGCGATAAAATCCCAAATAGAATATCCTAGAATTTTAGCATTTTCTGGGGTGTAAGAATAAAAGTCCTCTAGGTCGCCAGATGCTAGACCATCTCTAATTTTAGCTTCTATCTCAGGTGTTTTATTTGTTGACATGTATAACACTAAGCCATCAGAGAACCAACTTGGTAATGACATATTTCTGTAAGTCTCCAATCCTTTTCTGAAATTACTTCCAGAAATCAGGTAGTTAAGGAGCATCTCTGTAATTCCAGCTTTTAGCTGAGTTTTCAGGTCGTTGTGTTCGCCAGTCCCATAAACAAACATTTTGTTACCTTTAATACGGGTGACTCCCCCAGTGTTGTAGCTAGCCTCACCATTTTCGTTAAGATTACTTTGTTTGAGGTCAGTAAGAGTATTGTAACAAATGATTTGAAATCTTTCGTCGAAATTTAGTTTAAAATATTTAGCTAATTCTTTTAGCTCAGCATCAACATTAGTAACAACATATTGAGCGTTTCTAGAGCCTCTTTGATAAAAGAATACATCGTATTGAGGTAACCTGTAGTAGTTCCAATCGAATTTATTGTAAACTACTCTATTCTTACCAAAGTTTTGCTGAACGCCATAGAAGAATTGAGAGTAAGCCGAATTAGAAAACAGAACAAAAAACCAAAACACAATTGTGGTTTTAAATATAGTATCATTCAACTGTCTTGTTTTCAATTTTTATGGATTTTAATAATCACTTAGTTTAGTTTAGCTAATATAGGAAAAAGCGTTGATTTCTCTACTATTATTGATCAATTGGGCTTTAATTCAAATACATCATAAAATGACTTATAAAACCTTCGTGTTTCTCCTTTTACCTGAATATGAAATTCATCAAAGGTCAGGTAGTGTTCGCATGTGTTTAAATTAACAATTTTCTATGTTGCATTTTAGTATATGCTCGGTTCTGACTTATATAAAATTTCTTGCGTAGCTTATACTATTCAACAAATCTAATACTCCCATAAAGAAAAAATACTTTGATTTTATTTAAACGTCATTTCATAAGGTAACTGGTACAAGTTTCGTATTTGTTTAATAGACTGAGGCTCAAACAAAAAAAGTGCCCAAAGAACTGAGTCTTTAGGCACATAAATAATTTGTATTTTTTTTGTTAAACTCCAATCATCACTGGCATAACTAGCATTAAAATCTTTTCTCCTTCATCTAGTCCATCAGCAGGAGTAAGTATTCCAGCTCTATTTGGTGCCGACATTTCAAGAGTGATATGTGTTGATTCTAGAGCGTTAAGCATCTCAATTAAGAACCTTGAGTTAAAGCCAATTTGCATATCTTCTCCTTGGTAGTCACACGAAAGTCTTTCGTCCGCTTTATTTGAGTAATCAAGATCTTCCGCTGAAATCTGCAATTCAGAACCTGCAATATTAAGCTTAATTTGATGAGTAGTTTTATTTGAAAAAATAGATACACGCTTTACCGAGCTGAGGAAACTATTTCTATCAAGAGTTAATACATTAGGGTTTTGTTTTGGTATAACAGCTTCGTAGTTAGGGTATTTACCATCGATAAGTCTACAAATTAGTTCAATGTTGTTTATTGAGAATTTGGCATTCGAAACATTATATTCAACAAGAACATCATTATCCGTAGATCCTAAAATATTTCTCAAAATATTTAATGGCTTCTTTGGCATAATAAAATCTGCATTCTCTTCTGCCACAGCGTCAGTACGCTCGTATTTAACAAGTTTATGAGCATCGGTAGCAACAAAGGTCATCCCTTCTGGCGAGAATGAAAAATATACTCCCGACATAACAGGGCGCAAATCGTCATTACCAGTAGCGAAAATAGTTTTTGATATTGCTGTATTAAGAATATTAGCAGAAATCTCAACCATTGATGGAGACTCTAAATTTACAGCATTTGGAAATTCATCTCCTTCAACGTATGCTAGTGCATATTTTCCTTGGTCAGATGAAATCTCTATTGTTTTTGTATCCTTATTTTGGATAAAAGTAAGAGGTTGATCTGGGAAAGTTTTTAAAGTATCTAATAGTAATTTTGCAGGTATAGCTAGGATACTGTCAGTTTCTGACTCCACTTCAATACTAGCCGCCATAGTTGTTTCAAGGTCGGAAGATGTGATTGTTAGAGTAGAATCTTTAATCTCAAAAAGAAAATTATCGAGAATTGGCAAGGTGTTATTGCTACTAATTACACCTCCTAAAACCTGTAGATGCTTAAGTAATAATGAACTAGAAACTAGAAACTTCATGTATGTTATATTTATCAGAAAAAATTTATATCAAAAAATGATGTGCTCAAGATAATCAAAAACTATTATGATTAGTTAATTACAAATATAAAATATTAACAAAAAATGAGTTAATTAATTTTATACTTTCTCATCCTTCGAAAACCAAATAAAATTGCAAAGATTAATAGCAACAGTAAAGGTGCAAAAATATTTAATAGCTGCCAAAAAGTTTTCTCTTTTTGGATTCTATTCTTGTCTAAGAGTCTAAGTGTAACTTCTTTTCTCTTAATATTTAATAATCCTTCATCGTCTAATAGGTAATTTATTGAATTGTAAATCAATTCGTCATTACCGTATTGTTGATTAAACCATTTGTCATAACCTAAGGGCAATGCTTGTCCATTTTGAAATTGATTTGCGATGACATCACCATCAGAATAAACAATCATTTTATTCTCAATGCTGCTTTTCAAATATTTCGATGGTGTAAACGGTAATATTCTATTGTGATATGCCGAACTAAAATTACCCTCGAGGAGTAGGCCTAAAATTTTCTTTCCAGAATTATAATCTTTTTCGTTTATTGGCTCTTGAGCATCTCTAAAGTCAATATAATTTGGGACTCCAAAAATCTTGGTATATTTCGATGTTTCGAGGAGTACGGTTTTACGTACATTTAAACTCAAAATAGTATCTATAGTTGATGCAAACTGAAACTTTACTGCCTCAATATTTTTCACTATCGGATTATTTGTACTAGGTATAGCTAGAGGAAAAAATGGCCAAGGAACTGTGTGGTATTGCACATTGTTGCCCAAATTGCCACTTGCAAGCTTTATTGGTGCGTATTGTAGATCTTTAACGAGGTCAGCATTTACTCTAAACCCATATTTAAAAAGCATGTTGCTCAGGTTTAATTCTCGTGGAAAAGCAAGCATCTTTCCATCTTTTAGTAACGAATCCATATCTGCAAATACTCCGTCAAGAAGCCACATGCTTTTGCCTCCTTGCATTATATACTGGTCTATTAGCAATTTTTCTTTCTCACTAAAAGTTTTCCCAGGCTTGATGACAATTAGAGCTTGGAAGTTTTTCATCAAGTTTTCTAGCTCTAGGGTTGTAGTACTAGTAGACAAGTTTAATTTTTCGAAATTATAATATTCGTATTGATTTTTCAGGAAATCTGTAATATATGCATCGTTAAGTTCGTTGTGCCCCTTGAGTATTGCTATTCGAGGTTTTATAGTTGTATTAATCTTGTTAATTGCATCTATAAGGGCATATTCTATATTTTCAATAGAGTTGTTTAATTGTCGTTCGGGTGATTGTCCAATTTTGCTTTTCAGAAGGTTTACTTTTATAGTTTTACCATTCTTCTTTACTAATGCCCATGGGAAAACGTATTTAGATTTATGCTCTCCCTTCTTGTTAATTTCAATATTTATAGGGTTTATTCCTTTGGCACTAAGTTCTTCCGTAATATTCTGGCGTTGTTTATTATTCTTGTCTTGAAATGGATCAATAAACGAATACGTTATATTGGAGTTATAATCTCTAAAATCGTCTAGAGTTCTTTTTACTTCAGATTCTAACTGTTTAAATCCAGAAGGATTATCTCCAGTAAGTAAAACTTGAATATTTATATTTCCATCTATATTTTGTATTATATCAATACTCTGTTCTTTTATAGTGTATTTTTTGTCAGATGTGAAATCTACTTTGAATACGAATAATGATAAAAGATAGTTTACACCTACTATAATAGCTAGGTAGGTGAATATTTGTTTAATGTCTGATTTACGTTTCTTTGTATTCCAACTTATTCTTTTTAATTGCAAAATTGCAAATGATGAGAATAGTATAATTATGCTGAAGAAGTAGACAATATCACTTAGTTTTATAACACCTCGGCTAATACTTGCAAAATGTTTCATCATTCCAAAATATCTTACAATAAAGTTTCCTAAAAAATCTATTCTGGCAATTAAATCAAATGCATAATAGAATAATACAGAAATGATTACGGCTGTAATAAAACTAGTTATTTGGTTGTTAGATAAAGTAGAGCTAAACATTCCGATTGCTGTAAATGCCCCAGAAATTAGAACAAGACCTATATATGATGCCGTGATTGCACCAATATCTATTTTTCCAACAGGTAAAGAAAGTTGATAAATTGAATAAACATATATAAGAGTAGGTATTAGAGCTAATAGAACTAAAGCTAATGTCGCAAAAAATTTAGCAAAGTATATTTTGCTCTCTTTAATTGGATGAGTGAGCAATAGTTCGAGGGTTCCTTGTCTTTTCTCTTCAGAAATCATGCCCATTGTTAGAGCTGGAATTAGGAAGATAAAAAACCATGGAGTTATTCGAAAAAAACTATCAAGGCTAGCATATCCATTGTTTAATATGTTATAATTTCCCTCGAAATACCAAAAAAACAAACCGTTTACTAGTAGGAATACAGATAGAACCAAATAACCTATGGCCGAAGAAAAGAATTTATTTATTTCTCGCTTGAAAATTGCAAACATTGTATTGTAGATAGTTATTTTTTATAAAACCTCTTCTTGTATTAGTGTCCATGCTTCTGGTTTGTCGCTGAACATCTTTTTTGTAATGCTCCAAATTCCCTTAAAAAGATCAGAATTTCGATAATTGTTAAGACAGGACTCATCATCCCAGAAACTGTAGGTCATGAAAACATTTCCTTGATCTTTCATCCTTAAAAGCTCTAGATGCTTACACCCTTTAAATTCTCGTATCTGATTTTTTGTTTGATGAAAATTTTCTAGAAAATCATCTATTTTATCTATGTCAAATGAGAGCTTCACAATTCGTGTAATCATCTATTTTGAAAAATTAATCGTTACAGAGTCATGGTATTTTAACCCTAATAGGGTAGAGGCTCCTCCAACAGTTTTTAAATTACTTCGATAGATAGCAACTTCAAGGAAGCCGGCAGAATTAAATAAGACTAACTTCTTTCCATCTTTAGTCTCCCTTACTTCAGAATCGAAATTCTCGATGTCGTTGTATTTATTCTGAATAGAATTCCACTTGTGATTTCTAGCAGTAATCTCGAAATTAGTATTATTACCCTTAACAGTGTTGAAATAATTTCGAGTAATGTTAGTAACCACATTCCCATAATTGTCAATATATACAACGCTACCAATTAGTTTATTACCATCATCAGATAACATTGGAGCCATAACTTTTAGCTCTTTAGGGTTTGGAAGTACTTTACCTATTACCTCCATTTTTCCACCTCTAGCTAAATGACATGCTGCTCGTACTAGTGTAGAATTAGAACAAGCTTCATTCTCGTCAATAATTGTTATCTCATAAACTGTATAGTCAGAGATTTCGTAGGTAAGAAAAGAAAGAATACCATTATCGGCAGAAACAAAGTATTGATTTTCTATTCTAGCTACAATTAGTTTGTTATGACGACTGTACTCAACATCTACAGAAATAATATTTACAGTGTTTTTTGGGAAGCTTTTAATAGCATTTCGTACTATATATGCTGTCTCAATTAAGTTGAATGGAGATATTTGATGCGAAACATCAATAATGTTTACATTTGGTAATTCAGAAAGTATTGCACCTTTCATTGCTGCGACGTGGAAGTCTTTTAATCCTAAATCACTTGTTAATGTAATGATTGCCATTTACTTATATTGTAGCTTGAGTTGTGTGTTTAATAAACGTAAATGTATTAAAACTACTTCTTAATATTGCCTTATTATTTAGGGAAAATTAAAAAATATATTAACAAGTATAATTTTATGGATAATGTTACTTTTATAATGTTAAATTATATCTAGAAAACCTATGAGAAACATATACTTACTATTATTTAATATTCTTTTTAGCTTATTATCATTTGCTCAAGAAAAGGAGAATACTGTGAAGTTTTCGACTAGAACACCTCGAAACACGATAGAAACTTTTCAGGCTTATTTAAGCAATAATAACTACGACACTGAAAAAGTATCTTATATTTTAGATGGCCCCTATTCTCAAGAAAAAAAGAGTTCATTAGTTGTAAGTTTAAAATCTTTACTTAAAAGATATGGACAGCTAGATATTGAAGAAATACCGGATAAGCGACGTTATCGAAACTCAGATGATGAATTCAAATATATTCTATACCCTAAACATTCTCAAGTATATCTTGAAAGAGTTAGAGGGAAGTGGCTGTTTTCAGAGGAAACTGTTTCAAAAATTGATCAATTATATCACATAGAGTTAAGAAAAAATTATAAAAGGAATAGTAAAGATGTATTACCTAAAACTAATAAAATAGACTCTTTGATTGGTAAGTTTTCTATGAAGACACCCTATCAGACTATATATTCACACATCTTATTTGTACAGGACTCAACTTTCAGACCTGAATATCTTGAGCAGTTAATAAATACTGATAAAAGTGCTAGCAAGGCAGAACGTGTAGAAAAGGCCATAAAAATATTTCAGTTTTATTTAGGAGCAAATGAAAGATGGATACATATTGAAGATGTACCTGATGAGCCTAATTATATCGATACTTTAAGCGGAAAACATATATTTATTATTAACCCCAAAGTTCCAGAATTATTTTTGGAGAAGGTTGGTAAAAATTGGAAATATTCGCTTACAACTTCTGAAATGATTGAAGAAATGCACGAAGCTGTATATCCGATAGGTGCTGATGCTGTATTTTCATTTGGAACCTATTTCAAAAACCTTGTTGGGTCAAATTATGGTAGTAAAGTACTATTTGATATGAAGCTTTATCAGGTGGTGATGCTTTTGTTTTTCATTGTTGTTTTTATCCTATTTTTCTTAATAATGAGATTTATTATTAGGCTTTTAATTTTTAAAATTTTCCGAGATAAAAGTTTAGCAACAATATACTATAAGGTTACAGTCGCATTATTCTTAGTGATTTACAGTGTTTGGAATTTGATTTTTATTCCTGCAATTCAATTGCCTGGAGACGTGCATTTTGTGTTAAAGAAAATATTAGTGACATTGTATGTCATTTCTCTTACAAATTTGAGTTTGCACCTTACAGATATATGGTTTAGGTTTATGACTCGAAATGAGCCTATAGATACAATGACGGCTAAGAAAGGAGCGTACACATTTGCCGTGGCAATTATTAAAGGAATACTGATAATTATTGGAGCTTTCTTTTTTGTTGAAAAGCTAGGATATAATGTTACAGGGCTTCTAACAGGTATATCGATTGGAGGTTTTGCTGTTGCGCTTGGTGCTCAGGAAACTATTAAAAATTTCTTTGGATCTATAATGATATTTCTAGATAAACCATTTCAAGTCGGCGATTGGGTAAGTGTTGAAAAAGAAGAGGGTATCGTTGAAGAGGTAGGACTTAGAACCACTAAAATCAGGACATTTTATAATTCATTAGTGATAATACCGAATAGTCAGGTTGCAAATATTACTATTGATAATTTTGAAAAAAGAAATTTTAGAAGATATAAAACTTACTTTAAGTTTCCACTTGATGTAGATGTTGAAAAACTTGAAGAGTTGATTAAGTCAATGGAAGAGCTTGTAAAGCAGCATCCAAATACGAGGAAAGACTTTTTTCAAATTAAAGTTAATAGTATAGGAATGTATTCTATAGATATTTTGTTTTATGTATTCTTTAGAGTTCCAAATTGGAGTACAGAGTTAGAGTCAAGACACGAATTAATTATGTCTGTGATGAAACTTGCAAAGGAACACGGTATTAAGTTTGCTTTACCACCAAACGTATCAGTTTGATAAATGAAAATAAAAAAGCTGGAGATAAATCTTATCTCCAGCTTTTTTATTTAAATAAAGGATTTATACCAACTACATCATGAAATGACTTATAATACCTTTGCTTTTTTCCTTTATGGTTTATATAAAATTTCTTTACTCACAAATTATAATATTTTTTTCGAGTTCGTGAATCTATGATTTCGTAGCTTATGCTATGCAACAAATTTAATACTCTCATAAATAAAAAATACTTTGATTTTATTTAAACGCCTTTTCATAAGGCAGTTGGTATTAGTTGAATTCCTTTATCTCATCTTTTAGTAGCCTTGTTAACCATGTAGCTAATTCTTTAGGACTTATGATAGATTCTTGATAATTATGCAGTATGTTTTTGTAAAGCTTAACATAATGAACTTTATCTTTTTTCTCAGCTAATTCTTGTACGGCATTAATATTATCTACAATCGCTTCATCTTCTTCTTTTGTTTCTGTATTGTAAGGTGGTGGGGAAACGACAATTATAGTAGAGTTTTCGGTAGCTATTCTCCTTACAAAGTTTACATATTCGTTTCTGTAATCTATAGGAGTAATACTCATACTATTATTAACTGTATTGATTGTAGTCGTAGATGTACCAAGTATTAATATAATAAAATCAGGTTCGAAATTAAGATTCACATCTCTTATACTCTTTTTACTCCCAAAATTAAAATCTATATTTAACCTGTTGTAGTCGAAATGTCCTAAAAGTTCATCATTTTTTATTTCATCGAAATATTGATAATAGTCAGGTTCTAATTCTGAAAGTTCATCAAAGTCGTCGATAAACATTATTGTTTTTAATTCAGGTTCTTGTCCAAATACAAAGAATGATATAGATAATAGGAATGTAATTAGTATAATTTTTTTCATAGAATTATAATGTTGGTAATACCAATTGTATTTTGATGAGCATCTGGTATTAATTAGTTCGATAATAGAATATAGCCAAAGATACTACCTTATTATAAGAATTCAAGCCATCTTTTTGCTGGTTTGATTTTAGAAACATATCGTAGCCTTTATCGCTGTATCTTCGGTAATCATTTCTATAACTTTCCCAAAAATTCACGATTTCATTGATATCGTTTTTTACAGCTTTCGGAATTGTACTAGTTATTTCCTTGTAATTTTCATATTTGTTTTTTCTAAGATCAGATAAACAATACATTAACAAATTTAAATGTCCAGAATACTGAATAGTGCTTAAAGGGTTATTTATCGAAGCAATATATCCTATAAAGTTAGCCTCAGCTTCTGAAGCTATCCCAAGTTGATGAGCTATCTCATGGTTAATCACAAAAGGCATCTGTTTTATTGGAATACCAAGAGTAATTTGGGCTTCAGCAGTAAAAGGATTGTAATATCCTGATACTCCCACATATTTAAGCAAATCAGAGAATATAGAGTATTTTATTGAAGGATAGTTGTACACAAAAAAGTCATCTTTTTTTGCCATTTCCTTATACCCAAGAGGTGAAATGTCTAGGATAGAGCTACTGTTGTTATAGAAGACACTGAAGTTTGAGTTTTCTTGAGTAATACTAGTTTTAATGATTAGATCTTTTGTAAAGGCGGCTAATTCTTCTATATCGTATTTCTCGGTGTTTAGATGTAGCTTTTCTGCGATAGTAGGTTGCATGTAATTCCAGTTCCACTGAGTACCTAAAAGCAGCCATACTAGCGCTAATATGGCTAAGAAATCAACAATGATAAATTTAACAATGCTGAAATCACGTCTAAAAAGCTTAATAATTATCTTGAAAAAATGAAGTATTATTACAAGAAATAAAAATATATATAGTAAGTCGCCGATAGAAAAAGTAAATATTGAAAAAACAATTCGTTCTATCAGTGTCGTAAGTCTGAAATATCCCTGAGTGTAACTTGAAAATATAAAATCGCTAGAAAAAGGTTGAATTAAAAAAAGAACTTGATTGATAAATAACAAAGAAAAGACTGTTCCTATAGAGATTTTAGAGAATAACTTTCTCTTAAATAGTGGTTTTATCTTTGTGTTTTCAGGATAATCTTTAGGATTGCTTTCTAATTCAGGCTTCATTTATTACGAGTTTTTAGGTTAGTTTTTTAGGTTTTAGTTTCTCAAGAATAATTACTAAAACTATTCCAAATAATACCATAACAACAGCAATAAAAGTTTCGAGGTCGAGGCTACTAGGGAAATATGCATGGTAAGATTCTATTATTTCCTTTCCGTTTCTTGAATATAAAATATTGCCAAAATCATCTTTCATGTATATCTTATTTTTCCAAGGCCACACAACTCCAAGGCTACCAACAATTATACCAATAATTTGAGCGATAACCGTTTGGTGATGTCTTTTTAATAAATATCCAAGAATATGCGATAGGGATACTAAACCCACTATAGATCCAGTAGTAAATACGGCTAATATCTTCACTAACCTCAATATTTCTGCATTAGATGTCCAAGAAAAATCTAGCATTATTGACATATGTGCAATTTCGTATAAAGCATTTACAGAGTCAACCATTAAAAGAACGTAATTTCCTATTACCATAAGAATAAAAGAACCTGATAAACCTGGTAAGGTCATTCCCGAAATGCTAATTATACCGCAGAAGAAGACAAATAATAGATTGTCATTTTCAGTAGACGAATTAATTAACGAAAATGAGAATCCAATTGCCGCACCTATAAGCATACTTATGATTGTTTTTTTATTCCAATCGTTAAATTCCATCGAAACAAAGTATATTGAACCTAGAATTAGTCCGAAGAAAAAAGCCCAAACATGTAGCTCATAATAAGAGAGTAATAAGTCTAATAGTTTTGAAATAGTGAAAAAACTTATTATTGTTCCCGAAAAAATTGCTACTAAGAAGCGCCCATTAATGTATTTGTAAAATTTTGAAAACCCTCTGTGAAATAACAAGTAAAAGGCAGTTCGGTTAATCTTTGTCAACGAATATATAAGTTCTTCGTAAAAACCAATAACAAAAGCTACAGCCCCACCGGAAACACCAGGGATTTTATTAGCTGTACCCATTGCAATGCCCTTTAGTACAGTTATAATAAATGAGTTTCTATCATTTTCTTTCTTTGCCAATTTTTACTGCTTTTTTTGTAGACGACTAATTTAGTAAAATACTAGCAATTATTGACGGATCAATGTTTTATAATTGAGTAAAATTACTTTTTGGGATTAAAATATTTTCTACTATTTAGGATCTCTTAGAAAACTTTAGAATTGAGCTCAGCTAAGAGATTGATGATTTTTTAAAGCTACTATTTAATATGAAAAATATACTAAGGCAGTAGCTATGGTTATAACAATTAATTTGGCCGAATTAAATTTGTGGCCTGATGAGCTTTCAAATAATATTGTTGTGCTAATATGAAGAAAAATTCCTATTACTACAGCATTGATTTGTGCTGAATATTGCATTATTAGTGGAACACTATTTGCTAAATACGCTCCTGCAGGAGACATTAATCCAAAAAATGAAATTATTAGAAAGGAAACCTTCTTCGAATATCCATTTTCTCTAAATGCAAC
>JAGLEB010000134.1 GCA_023145275.1 Flavobacteriales bacterium
CCGCTCATAGTCCTATTTATTAGGTTTTCGTGCTTTTTCTAAGAGTAATTGTTTTTCAAGAGTTATGGGATAATTTTATTTAAGAAATCTAATTTGCAAATTCAATTTAATATAGAACTCTCCATTTTCTTTGTATATTTTTCCAAAGCTATGTCTAGAACTACTAGCAGTGTCAAGTTTAGTATTGTGAAATAAATAGTCTTCAAATTCGTTTCTATTATACAAGTGATATGCCAAAATATCTCCGTCTTCTTTTACAACTAAGTAACCCCCTGTAGCATCATAAACTCCTGTCCAAACGGTGGCTGGCATCATTCCAACTGCAACTTCTGTTAAGAATTTCTTTAACTTATATTCATAATATTTATGTTCATGAGTTATGTCAAAATTTAATGGGTTATTATATGCAACTTCATTAGTCAAATCAATTATTTTTGATTTTTTAGAAGAGTAAAATTCTTTAATAATTTCGGCTATTAGCTTAGGTAAAAGGCTGTCAATTAATACAAGGTTATTTTTAAAAATATCCTTTTCCAAATTATTGAATTGTATCTTACAATTATTGTTTTCAATAGCAATTAGTCGTTCTTTAATTTTACCAGTTCCATTAATAGAATTAATGTTTTCAACTTGTGAATCTGTAATTAAGCCACTGATTTTATATATGAAATTTGTGGTTTTTCCTGCATTCAGTAGAGTAGATGGACTTCCCAATTGAGATTTTATACTAAAACCTAATACGGGGTGCATGTTCGTTTTTAAGTCATGAATTACGATTCTAATATCAGTTTTTACTGATGATTTTGCTTTTAAAGAACTGCATTTGATTTGTGAAAGAAATTTTTCAATTTCTGGAACTTCAAAAGTCTTACTGTTTTCCTTTATTTCTGATAAAAGAAATTTGGCTTTATCTTTAAAATCATCAATGCTTATAGATAATAACTCTTTATCGCCCTGAATAATTTTTATTTCATCATTAACCGAATACTCAATACTTCCGTTTTTCTCATCTCTTAAAATTTTGATTATGGGGTAAAGCAAGTTTGGTATTTTATTAAGATCTTTATCTCCAACATATACTTTCTTGTCTCCAAGTAATTTTAAAAGAGTATAAATTTCACTCCATTCACCTTTATTACCTTTAAGCATTTTTTTTCTCTTTTAATTTATTAACCAAAATTTGTGCTGTTGCTTGGATTGCAGGAATTGCAACAGAATTACCAAATTGTTTATATGCTTGGGCATCTGAAACTTTAATTTTAAAACTATCAGGAAAACCTTGTAATCGTGCCCATTCTCTAGGGGTCATTCTTCTCCAACCATCACGATTAACAACACCTTTTATTTTAGTTACTGGGGTGAAATCAGTTAATCTACAATCTATAACTATATTTCTCTCACGACCCATACCTCCGACAACAATAGCATTAGCACATTGATTATCATCAATAATTTCATAACCAAATCCATTTCCTTTATTTTTATGTCTTTCTTTGTGATTACGTAATGTATCTTGATATTGAGTAGATAAATAGTACTTTACTGAAACTTCTTCTTCTTCTTTTACATTTGCAAATTCAACCTTCTTTTTTGTTGGTTTTGGGTACTCAAATTCATTAATGTCAAGGTCTTTTCTAAAACCTACAATAAATATTCGTTCTCTATTTTGCGGGACTCCGAAATCCTTAGCATTCATTACTTTTGGTTCTGGAACGTAATAATCCAATTCTTCTTGCAAAACTTTAAGAATGGTTTTTAATGTTTTTCCCTTATCGTGATTAGTTAGACCCTTTACATTTTCTAAGAAAAATGCTTTAGGTCTTTTTGCTTTAATTATTCGCTTTATATCAAAAAATAATGTTCCTCTTGTTTCATCCTCAAACCCTTTTCTTTTTCCTGCTATAGAAAATGATTGGCAAGGAAAACCTGCACACAAAACATCATGCTCCGGAATATTATTTTCGTCTATTTTAGTGATGTCACCAAATGGAATTTCCCCAAAATTAATATCATATGTTTGTTTAGCATACTTGTCTATTTCGGATGAGAAAACACAATTACCACCTAAATTTTGCATTACAATTCTAAAACCACCAATCCCTGCAAATAAATCAATAAATTTAAATTTTGGATTTTTCACTGGAGGAAAGGGAATATCAAAGTCAAATTTCAAATATTTTTGAATAGGTTCTTTAACTATATTTTCAAAATATTCTTGTGCATATGGTTTATAATACTCAGAAACATCATTTTTGCTATTATGTAAATAATGAGTCAAATAGGCAAGGTTATTACCCTCTTCTTTCAAAACATTACAGTTGATTTTTTCTTTTATTTCGCTGTATTTCATTTCGTTTTATCCTTACTTCGTCTTTGACATTTAACATACAAAGATGTGTGTTTTTTTCTATTCCTTTTCTCAGAAACTAAATACTTTCCATGCACTTTTCAACAAAAGATTATTTACCTTTTTGTCACGTTGTGTGTTGCGTTCAAATTATGGAATTAAGATAACATTGATAGCATGAAACCTACCAATGATGTATCGTTAATATTTTGTTTTGTCTGAACTATCAATCCATTTGTCGAAAATAATAATAGCTTCATCTCTAAGTATTTGTTTCGTTTCTATAAGCCTTTTTTCAGGGGCTAGTGCAATTTCGCGATATATCAAACTGTCATCAAATCCTGCATCTGAGGCATCGTTTCTCGAAGCTGCAAAAATTAATTTACTGGGTCTGGCCCAATATATTGCACCTAAGCACATCGGACATGGTTCGCATGATGAATAAATTACACAATCGTCAAGTTGAAATGAATTTAAATTTTTGCAAGCATTTCTTATAGCTACAATCTCGGCATGGGCAGTAGGATCGTTAGTAGACGTAACTTTATTATTTCCTCTTGCGATAATTTCACCATTTTTTACAACAATAGCACCAAATGGACCTCCCTCTTTATTCGTAATTCCTTTATCAGCTTCCTTTATTGCTTCACGTATATAATATTCATCATTCATCATAGCACTTTATTATTTTGGAAGTTAATTTAATTTATAAAAAACATTATCTAATTGGTCTAAGTAGTTTATGAAAGCCTGGTTAATACCAACTTTCTTTCTTGAACTCCTTAAGTCTATTTCTATCTTTTCTTCAGGATCAATAATTCTCAGAGAAAACTGATGTTCACCAGGATGATTCTCAATTAGGTTCTCTAATTCCATAATCATTTCCTCAGTTAGGTTGCTCAATGCAATGGACAATGTTATTTTTTTAACCATCTGATTCATCACTTCAGAAAGCAACTGCATAGAAATCCACTTAGTGTTTAAGTTATTCATATTGCCAAATCGAGGTACAACCATTGCCCTAACATACAAGAATGCACCATCCATTAGCATATGCTTAAATTTCATGTATTCTTCTCCAAACATCATGAAATTGTTATTGTCTTTAAAGTCCGAAACGGTGAATTTTCCAAAACCATTACCATTCTTAGCCGTTAGGTGCTGAACATCGGATAATATTCCTGCAAATTTTATTTCCTTATTTGCCATTTTACTCATGTCTTTAAAGTCGATCATCCCCGCATTTGTAAAATGCTTTATTTCTACTTTATAGTCATCTAGAGGGTGTCCCGAAATGTATAGCCCAACAACATCTCTTTCTCTAGCTAATTCTTCCAGATTTCCCCAAGGCTCACAAGGAGGTATTACTGGCTCAGGAATCTGAACCTCTGATTCTTCTCCGAAAAGAGATACTTGAGCAGAGTCTTGACTTAGTTGATAGGCGTGGCCAAACTTCATTGCCTTAGCGATAAACTGCTCACCTTTTAAATCAACTTGAAGATATTGAGCGCGATGAATACCTTTGAAAGAGTCGAAACCACCACCAAGGGCTAGGTTCTCAAAAGCTTTTTTATTTGCTGCCTGAAGGTTGATTCTTTTGGCAAGATCAAAAATACTAGTGTATGCTCCCTTTTTCTCTCTTTCTGAAACTATTGCAGCCACAGCACCTTCTCCTACACCTTTAATTGCTCCCATACCAAAGCGAATAGCACCGTTGTCATTTACAGTAAACTTATACTCAGATTCGTTTACGTCAGGACCCAATACTTCAATTCCCATTCTCTTACATTCTTCCATAAAGAAAGTAACAGTTTTAATGTCGTTCATGTTATTACTCAATACCGATGCCATATATTCGGCAGGGTAGTGGGCTTTAAGGTATGCAGTCTGAAATGCGATATAGGCATAGCAAGTAGAGTGAGACTTATTGAACGCATAAGATGCAAATGCCTCCCAGTCTGTCCATATTTTTTCTGCTTTCTTTCTGTCGTGACCATTAGCTTCGCAGCCATCAAGAAACTTTGGCTTTAGTTTTTCAAGCAGGGCAAATATTTTTTTACCCATAGCCTTACGGAGCATATCTGCTTCACCTTTTGTAAATCCTCCAAGCAACTGAGACAAACGCATTACTTGCTCTTGATAAACAGTAATACCATAAGTTTCCTCTAAATATAGCTTTGATGCTTCAATATCGTAAGTTATCTCTTCCTCGCCGTGTTTTCGTCTAATAAACGAAGGAATGTATTCAAGAGGCCCTGGTCTATACAGTGCATTCATCGCAATAACATCGGCAAAAGCTGTTGGCTTTAGCTCTCGCAAGTATTTTTGCATGCCAGGAGATTCATATTGAAATACTCCAATAGTATCACCACGCTGGAAAAGTTCGTAAGTTTTCTCATCTTCTAAAGAAAATTCATCTGGATCGAGCTCAACGCCATGACGTTTTTTTACTATCGATACAGCATCCTTTATAAGAGTTAATGTTTTTAAGCCAAGGAAATCCATTTTTAGCAATCCGGCATTTTCTACAACGGAGTTGTCGAACTGCGTAACTAAAAGATCTGAGTCTTTGGCTGTCGACATAGGAGCAACCTCCCTAATGTCAGAGGGTGTAATGATAACGCCGCAGGCATGAATTCCAGTGTTTCTTACCGAACCCTCGAGTATTCGCGCTTGTTTTATTACTTCAGCGGTGAGGTCATGTCCTGTTGAAAGAATTTTTAGTTGATTTGCTCTTTCAATATCTTCAGCATTATTTTTAAGCTTATCAGCAAGTCCCTTTTCATCTAGGCCAAAAAGCTTCTTTAATTTTATATCTGGAATCAATTTTGCAATTCCATCTGTTTCGTTTAATGGAAGGTCTAGGGCTCTACCAGTATCTCTGATAGATGACTTGGCTGCCATTGTTCCATAAGTGATTATCTGCGCTACTTGGTTTTTCCCGTATTTTTCAACAACAAATTCTATAATTCTTTGTCGGCCTTCATTATCAAAATCAATATCGATATCGGGAAGAGAAACCCTGTCTGGATTTAAAAATCTCTCGAAAAGTAGGTCATATTCAATAGGGTCTATATTGGTGATCCAAGTACAGTATGCTACAGCAGATCCTGCTGCCGAACCACGACCTGGTCCCACAGAAATACCCATTTTTCTGGCCTCTGTAGTGAAATCCTGAACAATGAGAAAGTACCCAGGGTAGCCTGTCATTCTAATTGTGTCTAGCTCGAAATCTAATCGCTCAACAATTTCGTTATTTAGATCTTCTCCCCAACGTTTTCTTGCCCCTTCGTAAGTAATATGGCGTAAATACGCATTTTCTCCTCTTTTTCCACCGTCAATTTTGTCTTCAGGATCTCTAAACTCATCAGGTATATCAAATTCGGGAAGAAGTACAGGCTGCGCTAGTACATAAGGCTCTATTTTATCAGTTAAGTGTTTTATATTTACTATTGATTGAGGTATATCTTTAAACAACTCCTTCATCTCATCCTGAGATTTAAAGTAAAACTCATCGTTTGGGAACCCAAATCTATATCCTCTACCTCTACCTATTTCAGTTGATTTTTTTTCGCCGTCTCTAATACATAAAAGTATGTCGTGAGCTTCAGAATCTTTCTGATTAGGGTAGTATGTGTTATTTTGTGCTATATATCTAACATTGTGTTTTTTTGCAAATCGAAGCATTACCTCGTTTACATATATTTCTTCCTCAAGCCCGTGTCTAATTATCTCTACATAAAAATCATCTCCAAAAATATCGTGCCACCATTTGAAAGCTTCTTCAGCCTTATCTTCTCCTATATTTAATATAAGGCTTGGGATTTCTCCTGTGATGCTACCAGATAAAGCAATAAGTCCTTCTTTGTGCTCCTCGATTAATTCTTTCCCAATACGAGGTGCCCCAGCATAAAGGCCATCAATATGTCCGAATGAACTTAATTTAGAAATATTGTGGTACCCAGTTTTATTTTTTGCTAATAATACTTGTGTAAATTTTCTGTCGGGGTTGTCTTTAGTGAATTTTAGTCTTTTCCATTCTTCTGCAATGAAAAATTCGCTACCAACCATCCCTCTAATCAAGGGTTCTTTCTTTTCGCCTTCCAGCTCTCCTTTTTCTAGCTGCTTATTGTGGTCGTCAACTTCCTTGTTGTAATCATTTATTCTTTTTACAAAATGGTATGCCCCGTACATGTTACCGTGATCTGTTATTCCAACAGCAGGCATCCCCATTTCTATAGCCTTATCAATGAGCGTGTTAATTTCAGTTGTGGCTGATAAAATTGAAAATGATGTGTGGTTGTGCAGGTGCGAATAGTTATGCTTAGTTAAATCTATATTTAAATCGACATCATTACTAGTATCAGCGCTATCTTTTATTTCTAAATCATCTTCGCCAACGACAGGTGTATATGGTTCAATATTTAAGCCAATTAGCTCGATAGGGTTTTGGTTGCTCGCCCTAAATTGTGTGATATTATCAGAATCTATATTCCAATATTCAACAAATTTATCATTACTTCTTATTAGCTCTAGAAAACACCTTGTTGTTGCTTCAACATCGGCAGATGCGTTGTGAGCTTCTGCAAAACCTTCGTGAAATAAGGATTTATATAATTTTGTAAGCGATGGTCTTAATAGCCTTGAGCCAGTATAGCTTTTTGTTTCTGTGTCATATTCTATCAGATCCCAATTTCCAACAGTGTCTAATGAGAATATTGGGTTTGAGGTGTGATTGAGTTTGTATGAGCTCTGGAGTGCTAATATTTCTTTTTGTTTTTCATCAGCTAAAATCTTATCTGTTAGCCTCTTTTTATCTTCGTTTAATTCACGAATTTCTTTAATTTTTTCAAGCTCTTCAAGTGCCTCTTTGAATATCTTACTCGGTTCTATTTCTGCTCTATGAAATTCAGCACCAACTATATTAATGTCGAAATTAACATTGTGTCCCACTAGAAAACTAGATTTCTCAATGTCTTTATTAAATTCATTTAAAACATACTCCAAGGGCATTCCTTGTTTATTAGCCCTATCTGTTGTTATTCCATGAACTTGTGCGGCGTTGAAGGGGATAGAATATCCTTCAGGTCTTATAATAAAATTCTTTACATCAACAAGCTTTCCATTCACGTCATGAATTTGCCATGCCAATTGTACGCATCTATTCCAGTTTTCTGAATCTGTAGTTGCTGCATTGTAGTTTTTTGGTAAACCTGTTGTTTCAGTGTCAAATATTATATACATCCCGAGTAAAATGTTTTCTCCTTAATAAGTCGTAAATTTAATTTTAATAGAACCAAGTGTAGCCATTTTTTTGATTTATTATTAACAAATTGATGTAATTTATATCCTACATTTATGATATGATCCTACAAAATTGTGATGCATTTGTAGGTAAAGTTTGTTGTTATATTTTCTGAAGTGGATTATTGAAAATAGAGACTTTTTTGTCTTAAATTTGGAATAGCCTGAAAGGCAGTTATATATGTTTGATTAGGTAAGAAAAGTACTTCATTAAAGGTAGGTAGATAAGTTGTTTTTTTCGGAATATATATGTGTTCTTACAAGCACTCATAAAAATATGTTAATAAACTGCCGTAATTTGTTGAAAACTAAATAATTTGTATATTTGAAACATGTTCCCAAAATGAAAAATCGGAATTAAAAGTTTTACTAAACCTTAAATGCTACAACATGGTGAGAATTAGTTACAAGATGGATGGAAACTTGTTTACTGAAGTAATCAGTGCCCGTCGACAAAAAGTTTCAACAGAGATGCTTGATTCAATTGATAATGTTTATGTTTTCAAAAGAGAACGGACCATCACGGGGCAACTTGCGAAGAGATTTATCAAAAAACTTCAACGAAAAGTTTCTTAAACATAAAGAAAACCTCTTAATTATTAAAGAGGTTTTTTTTATGTTTGTATTTTCCTAATCTAAAAACTTATATATATGTTAAAAAAAATTACACTTGTATCTTTATTATTCTTTGCATTTTCTACAATAAATGCCCAAGAGGATACTACGAAAGTCTGGAAATTCACAGGCGAGAATAAGCTTACTTTCGGCAATGTTGCATTGTCAAATTGGTCTGCAGGAGGTACTAATGCCATGTCGGGACTACTATCAATTGATTATAAATATAATTACAAGAAGGATAAAACTAGCTGGGACAATAGATTGATTCTTATGTATGGTTTGATAAATCAAAATAATGCCGGTTTTGAGAAGACCGATGATAGAATTGATTTCACTTCTACTTATGGATATCAGATTGATGGTTCAAAATGGAATTATTCAATGTTGGTTAATTTTAAGACTCAATTTGCTGAGGGTCTTGTAGATTCTACTTATAAAGCTCATTCCGTTGATGGTGATGGTGATCCAATTTATATTGAAAAACCTGGAGGTTCGGGTAATTATGAAAAATTAATGGAAGATAAAACAGATAGAGTTGCTGGTTCTAAGTTTATGGCTCCAGGTTATCTTACACTTGCACCCGGTGTAGAGTATAAGCCCTCTGATAATTTTAAAGTTAATATATCTCCTTTAGCTGCTAAGTTAACATTTATGCTTGATGATAGATTGTCAAGTGAAGGTGCTTTTGGAGTTGATCCTGGTAGTAAAATGAGAACAGAATTAGGTTTTAATGTTGATGGTTATTGGAAACAAGCTTTTTCTGACAATTTCTATATGGAGAACAATTTAAGGTTGTATACAAATTACCTTGAGAATTTCGGGAATGTTGATGTTGATTGGGTGTTTAAGCTTAATCTTACAATTTCTAAATATTTTACTGCTCAGTTTATTCTGAATACTTTGTATGATGATGATGTTCAAATAGAAAGAATGGAAGACGGAATTGTTAAAACTGGCCCAATTATTCAGTTTAAATCATCTTTAGGTGTTGGTCTAGTCTATACATTTGAATAGTATATAATATTTCTAAAAATATATGGTCGTAGTATTTTATTTTCTATAAAGAGAAAATTTAATTTACTACGGCCTTTTTTTGTACATTGAAGTTTTTATTAGGAATGATTATAATAACTGTTTTCATATGATCAGAAAGATTACTGTTCTTCTGTTATTAGTTGCATCTATAAGTTCAAACGCTCAGGATATCTCAAAAGAAGATAGCCTTAAAACGTGGAGATTTGTTGGAGAAAATAAGTTGACTTTCGGGACTGTAGCTTTGACTAATTGGTCTGCTGGAGGTGCTGATGCTGCATCGGGGCTTGCTTCTATTGATTACAGATTAGATTATGAAGATGGGGGAACGGTTTGGAGCAATAGACTTATACTAGCATATGGAGTGAATGCACATGGTAATGAAGAACTTGTTGCAATAGATAAGACCGACGATAGAATTGATTTTACTTCTGCTTATGGAAAACGATTCTCGGACTCTAATTATTACTTAACAGCATTGACTAATTTTAAGACACAATTCTCTGAAGGGCTTTCGAATGTGGCTTATAAAGATACTGTGTTAAATGATAATGGAGACCCTTATCTAGATCCTGATGGTAATCCTTATGTGGATAGTAAGTCACATAAGATTAGGAGTTCTACTTTTATGGCTCCAGCATATTGGACTATTTCTCCTGGTGCCGCCTATAAAACAGGTGATAACTTTAAGCTTGTTTTTTCTCCTTTATCTACTAAACTTACTTTTGTATTAGATAAAGACCTTGCAGATAATGGGGCCTTCGGTGTTACTCCTGGTAAACAGATGCTTTTTGAGTTAGGTACTAGTATTGATATATATTGGAAACAGTTGTTTACGGATTCCTTTTTTATGGAAAATACTATGCGCCTATATTCTAATTATATAGTTAATTATGGTAATGTTGATGTAGATTGGACTTTTAGATTGAATTATAAATTACACAAATTTTTCTCAGTAGATTTTAACTTACACACTCTCTATGATGATGATGTGAAAATTGATAGAATTGTAGATGGAGTACCTAAGAGTGGTCCGATGGTTCAGGTAAAAACGGTCATTGGGATTGGCTTTATCTATACAATTAATGGTGTTCCCACGAATGTTGTGGAAATGGAGTGATTTAGTTACTTAATAAAAAAAAGAGCTGCCATCTTATTAAATGGCAGCTCTAATATTTGTTGAAATATGTTGTTGTTATTAAAACTTATGAGGTTTAATCATTTTCTCAGGTCTTAGAATATCGTCTAACTTTTCTTTAGTAAGAACTTTGTGTTCTAGCACTAAATCGTAAACTCCTCTTCCTGTTTCAAGAGCTTCTTTTGCAATTTTAGAGCTCGCTTTATATCCAATGTACGGGTTAAGAGCAGTAACAATACCAATACTGTTTTTTACCATATTCATACAAACTTCTTCGTTGGCAGTAATACCATCTATACACTTTGTACGGAAAGTATCCATAGCTTTTTCTAGAAGTTTAATAGACTCCATTATGCTTTGCACAAGAACAGGTTCCATAACATTAAGTTGTAATTGCCCTGCTTCGGCAGCAAAAGTAACAGTAAGGTCATTACCAATAACCTTGAAACAAACTTGGTTTACTACCTCAGGTATTACGGGGTTTACTTTTCCTGGCATAATTGAAGAACCTGGTTGCATCATAGGAAGGTTTATTTCCCCAAATCCAGCTCTAGGACCAGATGAAAGTAAGCGTAAATCATTTGCGATCTTCGATAACTTAACTGCCAAACGCTTCATTGCTGAAGAGTAAATTACATAAGAACCAGTATCAGGAGTTGCTTCTACAAGGTTAGCTGCAAGGATAAATTTATAGTTAGTAACTTCTCCTAGCTCTCTTGTACAAACCTCTGCATAACCTGGTACAGAGTTAATCCCTGTTCCAATTGCCGTAGCACCCATATTTACTTCTTTGAAAAGATCGGCATTACGTCTAAGAAGCTTAACCTCTTCTTCAAGAGTTGCTGCGTAAGCTTCAAATTCCTGGCCTAAAGTCATCGGTACAGCATCCTGAAGTTGAGTACGTCCCATCTTAAGAACGTGTGCAAACTCTTTACCTTTAGTTCTGAAAGATTGGACTAGATCGTTGATGTGAAGAATCATATCTTCGTTCATATCCATTAATGCTATTTTAATGGCTGTAGGGTAGGCATCATTTGTTGATTGAGATAAGTTTACGTGGTCGTTTGGAGTCACAAATTCGTACTCACCTTTTTTACCTCCTAAAATTTCGTTAGCTCTATTTGCAACAACTTCATTAATATTCATGTTTGTAGAAGTACCTGCTCCACCCTGAATCATATCAATTGGGAATTCTTTATCGAATTTACCAGTCATTACTTCTTCACTAGCCTGAATAATAGCATCACATAATTTATCTTCTAAAACTCCAAGTTGGTTGTTAGCCTTAGCAGCAGCTATTTTTACAGCAGCTAAAGCCTTAATAAATCGAGGGTGAGCATCAAGTCTAGCCCAGGAAATATCAAAATTATCAAGAGCTCGTTGTGTTTGAACTCCATAATATGCTTTTTTAGGGATCTCCATTTCCCCTAATAAATCACTCTCTATCCTTTTAGGCATTGTATTTTTTTTTAATTGAGCCACAAATGTACTAAATTCAACTTTCAAATAGTAAGTTAAAGTGATGAAAACATTGCGAAAACTTATTTATAGTCATGTTATTAGTGCTGTTTGTTTCAAGGAGTAATGTTTTTTTAAGTAAATTTTAACATTCAAACATAAATAATGTCATATTTCCAATATTTACTTTGTTATATATTTGGACGAATTAAAAAAGATAGTTTATTACTTTATGAAAAAGCCAATAATAGTACTTGCTGCCGTTGTCATGTCAGTTATGTCTTGTAGTGAGGACAATGATAAAAAAACAGATAAGATGAGCTCAAACCCTTTTGATGGTGTTTATGATACTCCTTTTCAAACTCCAACTTTCAGTAAAATAACAATAGATAGTTATATGCCTGCATTTGTTGAAGGTATGAAAGAACAAAGTCAGGAAATTGATGCAATTGTAAAAAATACAGAAGCACCTACTTTCGAAAATACTATTGCAGCACTAGATTATAGCGGTGCAAAATTAAATAAAGTTGCAAGTGTATTTTATAATCTTACATCTGCCGAAACTAACGATGAGATGAATAAGTTAGCGGCTGAGTTATCTCCATTGATGTCGAAGCACAGTGATGATATTTCTCTTAATGCTGAACTATTTAAGAAGGTAAAATCTGTTTACGACAACAAAGAAGGGATGAACCTTAATTCAGACCAACTTCGTCTTTTGAATGAAACTTATAACGGATTTGTTAGAGGTGGAGCAAACTTAGAAGGTGATGCTAAAGACAGAATGCGTGTTATAAATAAAGAACTTTCTGGTTTATCTTTAAAGTTTGGAGAGAATATACTTTCTGAAACTAACAAGTTTAAATTATTTGTTTCTGATGAAAAAGATTTATCAGGACTTCCATCTTCGGTAAAAGAAGCGGCGGCATCTGCAGCAACTGCTGCGGGTAAAGAAGGTCAGTGGTTGTTTACAATTCACAAACCAAGTTTATTACCCTTTTTAATGTATGCTGATAACCGCGACTTACGTGAAAAAATGTTTAAAGCTTACGTTTCTAAAGGAGATCATAACGAAGAGTTAGACAATAAGGATAATTTAAAGAAGATTGCAAACCTTAGAATTGAGAAAGCAAACTTATTAGGATTTGATACTTGGGCAAATTACATCTTAGACGAAAATATGGCTAAGACTCCCGAGAATGTTTACAGCTTACTTAATGAGCTAATGGCTCCTGCTTTGGATAAAGCTAAACATGAAGCTTCTGAATTACAGGAAATAATTAATAAAGAAGGCGGCAAATTTGAGCTTAAAGCATGGGATTGGTGGTATTACTCTGAGAAGTTGAAGAAGGCAAAATATGCTTTCGACGAAGAAGAATTACGTCCTTACTTTAAATTGGAAAATGTAAGAGATGGAGCATTTGCAGTAGCAACAAAATTATACGGAATTACTTTTACTCAGCGTAGCGATATTGAGACTTACCACAAAGATGTAACAGTTTGGGAAGTAAAAGAAGCTGATGGTAAACATATCGGAATATTGTATCTAGATTATTTTCCAAGACCAGGTAAAAGAGGTGGAGCATGGATGAATGCTTATCGTAAACAAATGGTTGATGCTAATGGAAAATACATCACACCAATTATTACAAATGTGTGTAGTTTTACACCTCCTACTGCCGATAAACCATCTTTATTGAGTGTTGATGAGGTTGAAACTTTATTCCACGAGTTTGGTCATGGTTTACACGGATTGCTTTCAAATGGAGTTTATCCAAGTCTTACAGGAACTAGCGTTGCAAGAGATTTTGTTGAGTTGCCTTCTCAAATTATGGAGAATTGGGCTTTAGATCCTGAAGTGTTAAAAATGTATGCTAAGCACTATAAAACTGGTGAAGTTATACCTGAACAATTGATAACAAAACTAGAGAATGCAGGTAAGTTTAATCAAGGATTTGCAACTGTTGAGTATTTATCGGCTGCATTGCTAGATATGGATTGGCATACTTTAAAAGATCCAAATACAAAATCTGCTGATGAGTTTGAAAATTCATCAATGACTAAAATGAATATGATTCCTGAGATCGTTGTTCGCTATAGAAGTACATATTTTAACCATATCTTCTCTGGTGGGTATTCTTCTGGATATTATGCTTATGTTTGGGCCGAAATACTTGATGCTGATGCTTTTGAAGCATTTAAAGAAAATGGTATTTTCGATAAGGAAACTGCAGCTAAATTCAGAACTAATATTCTTGAAAAAGGTGGTTCTGTTGATGGAATGGAGCTGTATAAAATGTTTAGAGGTCAGGATCCATCTACTGATGCATTGAAGAAAAGAAAAGGACTTAATTAGTGTCTATAAGAAAACACCAATTTCTTTGCTCATCTCGACCTTGAAGTTTTTTATACGTCACCAAAAAGAATAGATAGTTTTCTAAGAGGCACTAATTAGCGGCTATTAGATAAAGTGTAAAATTTCATCCATCAATTTGATGAGTTTTTATAAAAGATATAGTCTTCTAAGTGAGATTAAAAAGTATTTCAAAATCTCGGAATGATTGTTTTCATTCCGAGAATTTTTTTTGTAAAAATAAGCTTAGTAATAAATAAATTATATCTTTATATTTGGTTGATAAATTTAAAAACGATGAGTACAGTGAAAAAGATAGGATTAATTATAGGTATAATACTGATTGCAGTTCTTGCTTTCTTTTATTTTGGAAGCTACAGTAGCGGAACTCAAGCTGGTGTAGTAATGAAGATATCAAAGAAAGGTGTTGTTTTCAAAACATGGGAAGGTAGATTAGATATGGGAACTGTTGGGAGATCAAAGAGCAGTGAGCTAGGAACTAAGATATTCGAATTTTCAATTGATGGAAGTAATGAGGCATTGGTAAAAAAGCTTGAAGAGGTTCAACTATCAGGTCAGAGAATTAATTTAGGATTCGAACAGAAGTATGTTATATTTCCTTGGCAGGGCGAAACAAAATATTTTGCTACTAGTGTTGAGTCCTCTGGGGTAATAGAAGAGGAGAATGAGACTGGACTACCGCAATTAGACGAATAATACGAGTGTAAATATATAAGTAGAGGCCAAATCATATCTTTTTGATTTGGTCTCTACTTATTTATTAGAATTGTAAATTTGATTTTTCTTAAATAATAAATATATGGCTTTAATAAAAAAGTTGAATGGTAGTGAGCCACAGTGGGGAGATAATTGTTATTTCTCTGAAAACGCTACAGTTATTGGTGAGGTGAAAATGGGAGATGATTGCTCGGTTTGGTTTAATGCAGTTATAAGAGGAGATGTGAACTATATAAAAATGGGGAACAAGGTAAATGTTCAAGATGGTGCTGTGATTCACGCAACATATAAAACAGCTCCTACAAATATAGGAAATAATGTTTCTATAGGACATAATGCTTTAGTACATGGATGTACTATAAATGACAATGTACTTATTGGTATGGGGAGTATTGTTATGGATAATTGCGTTATAGAGAGTAATAGTATTATTGCTGCAGGAGCCGTTTTAACAGAAGGAACACATGTAGAATCGGGTAGTGTTTATGCTGGTATTCCTGCAAAGAAGATAAAATCAGTAAGCCCTGAATTATTAGATGGACAGATTAATAGAATTGCTAATAATTATCTGAAATATTCAGGGTGGTACAAGTAAGCAAAGTCATATAGCATTTGCTGTAGCATAACTTGAGGCTAATATAAAAAAAGACTGTTTAGCTAAACAATTTTGTTTGCGAAACAGTCTTCATAACTTGTGCTAGATTTGTACTAGTCTCTAACTCCAATATCTTCTATGTTAGCAAAATATTCGAAAAAATCTTTTTGAGTATTAAATTCAATTATTTCCTTTTTGTCGCTTAAAGCATTCTCCATTGCCTCTTTACTATAGAAACTTGAATATTCAGACATTTCGTAACCTCTCAAAATTGGTTTAAAACCATAAATATTTCTCAAGTGTTGCAAAACATATACTACACCATTATTATAAAAAGCATAAATTTTTCTTTCCTCTATTGTCTTTGGACTTGTAATTTTTTTCATCATAAATAATTTTCCACAAAAGTAGAATAAATAATATGTCTAGGCGAAATATATCATTAATAAATAGTTAAGAATGTTCTGTAATATGAATTTAATGGTCTATCTGAGCTGATTATTACTTCAAATTGTTCTTGTTTAATTAATGTCAAAGACCCCTGTATTTTTGTAGTTATCATTGGCCGTTTTGCTAACATCAGAAAAAGAAATATAAAAGTTTGATTTATTACAATAATATTGTAATATTTAAAGAGTAAGGTCTAGAAGATTGTTTTACTATGTTAGCATAGCAAAAACGTCGTCTTAGGGTTTGAGAAATAAAGGATTTATATTATTAATGCTTGATTATTTTTAAATCAATAAATTGAAATACATGGATATATGATGACTGAATCATTGTTCATTAGTGTTTTTATTAATGAATTTAATAACATTCTAATGTTGATAGTGTGAAAATTAACTAGAAATCAATAAAAAATCGATTATGAGAAGAATTAAATTACTTCTTTTCTCTGTGCTGGTAAGCCAAATGGCTTTTGCAGGAGGAATGGTGACAAACACAAATCAAAGTGCTGCGTATATTCGTATGCTTGCGCGAGATGCATCAACTGATGTAGATGCTGTTTTCTACAATCCAGCAGCCTTAACAAAATTACAGGATGGGTTTTATGTTCAATTGAATAATCAGACAGTTATTCAGTCTAGAACAATTGAAAACACTTATGTAAATAAAACCTACACAGGAGATGTGTTTGTACCTGCAGTACCTACTTTTTTCGCAGTTTATAAAACCGGAGATTGGGCCTTTTCGGGTGGTTTTACAATAATTGGAGGAGGTGGAAGCGCCGATTTTGCGACTGGTCTTCCAGAGTTCGAAACACCGTTTAAAGATATTACACAAGCTTTATCTGCTAAGGGTATAAAAACAACTGACTACGAAGCTAATATTGCTTTTAATGGATCTTCGATTTACTATGGAGGTCAAGCGGGAGCAACTTATAAGATTAACGATATGGTTTCTGTTTACGCTGGTGCGAGATATGTTTCTATTGCTAACTCATATGAGGGCCACATCAAAGATGTGAGAATTAACCCTGAGTATGCTAAGCTTGGATATAGTGGTGCAATGGTATCTGCTCCCACTTTTTTTAGAGATTTAGAGGCAGCTGCAACAAGTACTGGCGATCTTGAAGGAGTTGGAACAGCACGATATTTGGGTGCTGCAACTCAAGACAGAGAAGTTGATGTAGAGCAATTTGGATCAGGAGTAACACCAATACTAGGAGTGAATCTTGCGTTTATGGAAGATAGATTGAATATTGGTCTAAAGTATGAGTTTGCAACTGAAATGGAAGTAGAGAACTATACATATAAAGACGATACTAAAGGTATGCCTGGGATGGAACTTGGAATGTTCCCTGATCAGGCGAAGGTTGCAGCTGATATGCCTGCATTTATGTCGGTAGGAATTGGGTATATGGCAACAGAAGATTTTTATATTACTGCTGGATTACACTACTATTGGGATAAAGGAGTTGATTATGGTAGAAATGGATGGGTTGAAGGATCAGGAAATGGGATGCCTGGCGACGCTGACTATGCTCCACCAGTTTACAATAGAGGGAATAATGAGGATTGGATAGAATCCAATTCATATGAACTTGCATTAGGATTGCAGTATGATATTTCTGAAAAAATATCATTGAGTGGTGGTTACTTACATGCATCAACATCTCCTGCCTTAGATTACCAATCAGGATTGAGTTATAGTTTATTATCAAATACTTTTTCTTTTGGAGCCTTAGGACGTATTACAGAGAGATTTGATATTGATTTAGGTATCTTGTATACTTCTTACGCTCCTGATAATAAAGAGATTGAGTATATAGCTCCAGGTGTAATGTATACCGAAACTTATGACAAGTCAAATGTTGTGTTCTCAATTGGAGGAACATATCATTTCGGAGGGCCATCAAATGAATCTAACTAATTAAAAGAAAAACATGAAGAATTTAAGATATATAGCTTTGTCCGCTCTTTTAGTTGGTGGATTATACAGTTGTTCTAAAAGAGACGACGTTAGAGAAGGCGATCAAGAGAAACCATCAACAGAGATACCTCAGGTTCCTGTTGATTTTACAAAATATGTGGCTATTGGGAATTCTCTTACATCTGGTTATGCCGATGGAGGATTATATTTAGATGCACAATCAATGTCTTTTCCTTCTATTTTGGCGGAGAAAATTGGCGACAATACTTTTACTCAGCCTAATATGACGGAAGCTGGAAGTGGATATCTATATTCTGCAACTAGCGGAACTCCTACTCCAGAACAAGCTTATCCAGATGCTGATTGGATGAAATATGCTACAGCTCAGAGCGAAGCAGAAAAACTTGGTGCGTTAATGGCATTACCAAAAGCTGATATGCCATTGAGCAATTTAGGAGTGCCAGGAATTAGAGCAGTAGATATGGGGCTACCTGGATATGGTGGAGCTAACCCATATATGGGTAGATTAGTTGATAATGCTGAGTTAGCTGCTAAGAAGTATGTAGATATACTGCAGGATAATGTTGGAGATGCTACTTTCTTTACTTTTTGGTTAGGAAATAATGACGTGTTAGGCTTTGCTTCTAGTGGTGGTGTTTATGGTGAAATGGGAGATGCTAGTTCTCCAGCTTATAGATTAGATGGCTTGCCAGAATTAAACATTTTCGCTCTTAATTACCAATATATGACTGACTTGTTGGTTGAGAAACGTGGAATAATGTCTACAATACCTCCAGTGTCAACAGCACCTTTCTTTACTTATGTAGGACCTGGAGTGCATGCTGCGGTTAATGGGAATCCTAATTATATATTTGATGATAATCAAGCCGCTGTTTTAAACGGTATTTATGCTGCAGCAGGATATACCTCTTCTGATGGCAATCCTATTTTTACTAAAGGTCAAAATTTCCCAATATTCAAAACAGGACCTGGTGGGCAAATGCTTGTAAGACAAATGGTTTTAAACCCAAACCTAGCTCCTGCTGTTGATTTAGTATTACTAACTTTCGGGGCAGAAACAGGGAAGCTTCAAACAGAAGGACTTGGATTGATAAATGCTCCAAATTATCCTAATGAATATGCTTATGTTGTTTCTTTAGCTACTTTGAAAGTTATGGGAGAGGCAATAACTGGATTAAGTAGTTTGAGTTCTGCCGGTTTGGGAAGTAAAACTTTAGACGAAGCTGTAACATTAAGTGGAGGTGCTTTTACTAAAGAACAAGCAGACCAAATTAAACAATTATTAATTTTGATTTTGATGCAAGGAGGTGATGATCAAGCAACGGCTACTGCTAAGGCAAATGGTATGAGTGTTGATCAAGCAATATTGACTGTTGAGGCTGGAAAATCAGCAACAGAAACAGTAATGATTACTGCAGCAACAGCTGCAGGATTAGATCCTACAAAGCCTGAAGCTTCAATGAAAACAGCTTCTGAAAGATTAGCTAACCCTATAGGAACTCAATGGGTTCTTGACACTGATGAAGAGGTGTTGGTTAGTAATAAAACAAATGAGATTAATTCATATATTATGTCTGTAGTATCTGTTAATCCAAATTGGATATTGATTGATTCAGGAGAATTATTAAATAGAATTAATAATACAAAAATTGATGGAGTTCATTTTACTTTAAATTATTTCTCAGGAAATGTATTCTCAATGGATGGTATTCACTTAACACCTTCTGGTTATGGAATAATTGCCAAAGAGATGGTGAAAAGAATTAATTCTGACTGGGGACAGTCATTACCAGATGTTGATGTGTCAATATACGGTGGAATTAAATTTAAAGATGGTAGGCAACAGTTCTAATAGAACTTATTAGTCAAGTATACTATTTAATAAGAACTTTCTCATAGCCTTGGTTTTGGGAAGGTTCTTTTTTTTGTGCATCTTTGTTAACAACAATAATTATTATAAACATGAAGAATTTTTTCTTATTTGCATTACTTTTTATCAGCTCGTTAATTTTTGCTCAAGAATTTCCGTTCCCTGTTTCGGGAGAGTTGAATCAAATTGAATTGAAAATTGAGAATATTAGTATTTCTGATACAAAGACTGTGGTTACATTATCTGTTGTTAATCAGATGGAATCTGGTGCGTGGTACTGTGCTGATGAAAATATATACTTGTATAGCAAAGAGAGTGATAAGAGGTATTATATAACTGGGAAAGAAAATATTCCTACCTGTCCTGAGAAACATGAATTTAAATCGGTTGGTGAGGAACTGAGATTTAAATTGATATTTCCATCAATAAAATACTCAGGTACACGTATTGATCTTATTGAAGATTGTAATAATTCATGTTTCTACTTTAAGGATATTATCCTTGATAATAAACTTAATTCTGATATTCACTTGTTCGATCTAGCTCTTGGCCAATATCAGAGTGGAAATAAAAACCTTGCTGCAGTTAATTTCGAGAGGGTAATAAAAGAGATCCCCGATAATCCAACTCATGTTTATGGTTTTGCCTACTCTTATCTTTATAAGATAGCTCAAGAGTCGGGGAATCAAAAAAAAGCTGATGCTTGGAAGTCAAGTTTTTTAAATTCAAGCTTGCCAAATAAGGAGTATTATCTGAAAAACTTTTAGCTCTGAAGCACAAAATAAACTATCTTGTAAGTTGTAGTCTAAAATTATAACCCAATATGAAAAAACTTTATCTAATAATATTTTCTCTTTTTATTGGAGTGACTCAAATATTTGCACAGGACACTGTTTATAGAGAACGATATTTGCAGTTTAGTACTGGAGCAAAAATTTCTACCTTATCTGATAAATCAGTTAGTACTCTACATTATAAGGGTAATGCTTTAGCAGCGCGTTTTGCTTATTTAGATATCTCAGAAAATTTGAGATGGTGGACAGAATTAGAGTTCGACGGTGGCTATAGCAATTCATATAATTACCCTAGTATCACTGATAGAGCTGCTAATCATATTTCTGGGGGATATAATTTTGGAATACAGAAACCGGTGTATAAATTTAATGATAAGCTAAATCTGTGGTTAGGAGCTAGCCTTAGTGGTAGGTATACTTATAATCAATTTGTCAACTATTCTAACAGTCAAGATAATTATACGTTTCTGAATAATTTGGGAGTTAATTCATTGCTGAATTATTCTTTTATGTTATTCGATAGACCTTGGTATCTAGAGTGGTATATGAATGTTCCGCTTGCAACATATTATATGCGCCCAGGTTATAGTATTAGTTACCCCGATGGGATGCTGGGAGACTCTGGATTTGCTTCATTTGGTAGTTTTTTAGAACTTGATAGTGAGCTAAGACTTGTGTTTCCTTTTAAGAATGATAACAAAATTTCTTTAGAATATCACTGGGATTATTACAGCCTTAATAATGATAATAAGGTGCAAAATTCATCACATGCAATATTCTTAACTGCTTATTTTAAGCTTAGCAAAAAGAAAATATGAGAAAGATAACTATTTTCCTAGGTCTTATAATCGCTGTTGTTTTATCTACATCTTGCGAGAAAGTTTTTATGGATAAAGAAATTTCTGCTGATGCAGTTAATAATTTTAATACCCTTGCCGATGTTATCGATAAAAAGTATTCTTACCTAGTTTTAAAGGATATCGATTGGAATTCTATTGTAAATACTTATAGAGATAGTATTCACAATGGGATGAATATTCTTGAAGAGTTTAGAATTTATGACGAAATGCTGTATAAATTACGTGATGGACACGTTAATTTGTATTCGGGATTTGATGTTGGTCGAAATTGGGAATGGTATTTAAATAGTCCATCAAATTTTGATTGGAACCTTATTGAAAGAGAATATCTTGGCGATGATTATTATATATCAGGAGGTCTAAAGCATAAAGTTATTGGAGAGGAAGATGATAAGTATTCGTATGTATATTATGGGAGTTTTAGTTCGGGACTTTCGTATATAGATTTTGTAAAAATCTTGGGGATAAAATCTAAGTCGAAGGGGATTATTATTGATGTAAGAAACAATGGAGGTGGTTATTTGAGCAATGCTGAAGATTTTGCCTCGCATTTTGTCGAAAAGAAAAGAGTAGGATACAAAGAGCTATTAAAATCAGGCCCTGCGCATGATCAGTTTTCAGATACTTTGACTACATATATCGAGCCATTAGGAGAGAAATGGACAAAGCCAATTGTTGTTCTTACTAACCGCAAATGCTTTTCCTCAACGAGTTTTTTCACAACAATGATGAAAGAATTACCAAATGTGACGGTATTGGGCGATTCTACCGGTGGAGGTGCTGGCTTACCAGTAGATTATACATTACCTAATGGATGGATCATGAGATATTCTACAACAAGAGCTATGGATGCTAGGGGTGTAGATTTTGAATTGGGTGTTGAAGCCGACGAATATCTTAATCTAGATAGCAAAGATGTGATTAATGGCAAGGATACATTAATTGAAAGGGCTAAGGAGATAATTGATGGGGAGACGTGACTGAGAGATAAAAGTTAAGGAGTTACAAGAGATGACAATGGGTGATGGAGTGACAAGAGTGAGTGTTGAAATCGTGAGAGTGTCCCCATAACTCAACCAGTAAACAGTAACTAGAAACCAGGGCTGAGTTCTAATTTACATTGTATATATACACCCAAAATACAATTTCGCCAAAACAATAAAGAATACTATTTTCAGAGCAAAGCATGAATAGTAATATGTTCATATACCTATACTCCTTGCCTACCTATCGCTAGAGAAGTTTGATAAACAAAAAGAATATCAAACTCTGATTATTAATTTTACAAGGTTTAACCTCAATTAACATAGTAAAAATATTTATCACTGTTATATGCCTTCAAGCCAGGCAGGCTCTT
>JAGLEB010000135.1 GCA_023145275.1 Flavobacteriales bacterium
GATTTTAAACTTAGGCTTTACAAATATATAAGATTACTTTTTTAGCATGACAATTAGAACTTAGCCGAAACCAGTAACTAGCAACCAGCAACCAGTAACCCGTAACTCGCTACCCAGAACCCGCAACCCGCAACCCAGAACCCGCAACCAGTAACCAGTAACTAGCAACCAGTAACTAGCAACCCGTAACCAGTAACCAGTAACAAACTCAAGATAACACAACAATTTTCTTGTACACTTTAACATTGCCTTCTATATCGAAAATCTCAACCCAAAATATATAGATACCATTTGAAGGGATACCGTTGTTGAAATCGTTACCATCCCAAATAAAACTACCTTCAATGCTCATTAGATAGTTGTTAGCAATATCTTTTATAAATACACCATTTGAGTTGAATATTTTCACATTTGCTATATATCCTGGCTTATCCATTTTATAGAGTAATTCGGTGATAGTGTTATTTGTACCTTGCCTTGGGTGAAAAACTTCTGGTGAAACTTTAAAATGATTTGTAGACTCATTATTAATTGGACTTGCCGAATTTATTAATGCAGGTGTTGCTCCATCACAACTTTGTGATGCCGAAGTCCAATTCTCAAAATCTAGGCTTGGGTTTGAAGCTCTGATTCTTTCTAAGGAAACGCCTTTTCGCTTTTCATCTTTCATTAAGCTAATATGCATATCGTTATAGTAAGCAATTTTGTCAATACAATTTAGTGATGCATCTAGTAGTGCAAGTTTACCTTCATCATTATTCATTCTTGGAAGAGATGGTAGTTCTACAAAATAGTAAAGCTTCCCCGATTTATATGTGCTGCTTATATAATCTGTATTTTTAGTAAGAACCATATAAGACATTGGCATAAGAAAAATATTCTTTGAACTGATAAGTTTTACATTCTCAAAGGAACTGCTTTCATTTCTGTAGTTATAATTTGCAATTGAGAAGTTTTTTATACTGATGAAATTTTGAGTGTTATTGAAAATTTCTACAAATTCACCTCCCGATTCTATAGGGTTAAACAGTACTTCGTTTATCACTACATTCCCCATTTCGGCATCATTAAATTCGCCAATCCAAATGCTGTCTGTCTTAATAATACTGCCATCGCAATTTTCTAGATTCAATAAAGTGAAGAAAACTTTTGTATTTAAAGAGCTTCTTCTTAAATGAAGTGTAATAATTGCGCTGCCATCACTATTGTTTACTGCATCTGTTTTAAAATTCCCGTTGTAGTTTGTCTCAATATCTATAGAGCTAGTGTTTATGTGATGCTCTAGCTCAATAAATAATTTGTCAAAATCATCATTGCTATAAATCTGAGAAATATTGTTTTTAATCTCTGGATAAAAATTAGGATTTAGTATCGAATTTTCTCTGCCTGGAGTGCCTCCCTCGTTACTTTCTGAAGAATCCCAGTTATCTTTTGTTAAACAATCATTATTTGGATTGATAAGCTCTAAACTCCATCCACCATTGGCTTTTAACTTGTTTTTATGCCATGAAGGTGAGTATTCAACCTCATCAATAATTACTCCATTGGGCGAAGATATCGATAGCTTTGCACCTTTATTGTTTAAGGATGAAATCTTGAGGTAAATAGTATTGACTTCAAAAAATAGTTCTTCATTTTTGGTAGAAGTAATTGTTAAATACTCTCCGCTTTTTAGAATGTATTTTGCTATAGTAGTGCTCTTAGAGTTTATTGAAAGTGTCCAGTTTTCTAAATTTATACTTTCTTTAGAATTGTTATATAGTTCAATGAATTCAGCATTCGCAAGTTTTACAGTAGGACTTGGGTCGAACATAATTTCATTGATTATTATGTCGTGCCTTTTGTTTATTTGGGAAAAAACTAGAGTAGGGAATACAGTTAAAAATAGGATCAATATTTTCATGGTTCAGGGCGTTTTGAATTGGGTATTCTAAAGGTAATAAATTATTGATAATTTTAGTGCTAAATATTTAAGAAATTGAGAATGATAGTTTAATTTTGCGCTCAAAATATCAATAAAATGTACAAAAGTCTTATCCGTCCTATACTCTTCAAGTTCTATGCTGAAGATGTTCATAATTTTGTTTTTGGATCAATAAAAACTTTCTCTAAAATCCCTGGTGTACCAGCTATTTTTAGAGCGTTGTTTAATTATGAGAATAAGTCACTAGAGAGGACAGTATTTGGGATTAAATTTAAAAACCCTGTTGGTTTAGCTGCTGGTTTAGATAAAGATGCTGAGCTTTTTGATGAGCTGGCAAATTTTGGTTTTGGATTTATTGAAATTGGAACTGTTACACCAAAAGGACAGCCTGGCAATCCTGCACCGCGTGCATTTAGATTAATTCCTGACGATGGTTTAATTAATCGTATGGGCTTCAATAATAAGGGTGTAATGGATGCTAAAACACTTTTACAGAAAAGAAAATCGGGGGTTATTATAGGTGGAAATATTGGTAAAAACAAAGTTACGCCCAATGATAAAGCTGTTGATGATTACGTTTTAAACTTTGAGGCACTATTCGATGTTGTTGATTACTTTGTTGTGAATGTAAGTTCTCCAAACACACCTAATCTACGTGAGCTACAAGACAAAGAGCCATTAACGAAATTGTTATCTACACTTCAAACTCTGAACGATGATAAGCCAACTCAGAAACCAATATTATTGAAAATTGCTCCAGATCTAACTAATGAGCAGCTCGATGATATTGTTGATATTGTTAATGATACTAAAATAGCAGGTCTTATAGCTACAAATACTACAATTTCTCGCGAGGGTTTAACAGCCACAAAAGAAAGAATAGAAGAGATAGGTGCAGGAGGATTAAGTGGTATTCCTGTTAGAAAAAGATCTACTGAAGTAGTGAAATATCTTCACGATAAATCAAATGGAGCTTTTCCAATAATAGGAGTAGGTGGAATCCATACTGCGGAAGATGCTATCGAAAAATTAAGAGCAGGAGCTAGCCTAGTACAGGTTTATACTGGTTTTATATACGAAGGTCCTTCGATAGTGAAAAATATAAATAAAGGTATCGCTAAGGCGGGACTTTAGATTACAATGATAATAGCGAGGGTTTTGCTCTAAACAAAACCCTCGTTTTTATTTTTCAAAACTTCAATTTATAGAACCTAGCCCACTAATCCAGCACGCTTTAACAAAGCATCTACAGAAGCATCTTTTCCTCTAAATTTGCGGTATAACTCTGATGGGTGTTCTGATCCGCCTTTGCTGAGGATGTTGTCCTTGAATAAGTTAGCAACTTCTTTAGAGAAAATTCCTTTTTCCTTGAAAAACTCAAAAGCATCAGCATCTAGTACTTCAGCCCATTTGTAAGAGTAGTAGCCAGAAGAATATCCACCCTGGAATATATGAGAAAAGGCTGTTGAAGAACAAGTTTTATCATTACGAGGATATAAGCTTGTATTCTTAGTAGCTTCATATTCAAAATCGCCCACTGAAGTTATAATATCAGTGTCTTTATTGTTATGCCAAGCCATATCTAAAAAACCAAAATTTAGCTGTCGTAAAGTCTGCAAACCTTCCATAAAGTTTGATGTATCCTTTATTTTTTGGATTAATTCTTCAGGAATAACTTCTCCAGTTTTATAGTGCTTTGCAAACAGGTCTAATGCTTCTTTTTCGAAACACCAGTTCTCAAAAACTTGAGATGGTAATTCAACAAAGTCCCAATATACACTAGTTCCAGAAAGACTCTCGTATTTTACTTGAGATAGCATTCCGTGTAGAGCATGACCAAATTCGTGGAATAGAGTTGTTACTTCTTGAAAAGTTAATAAAGAAGGTTCAGTTTCTGTAGGCTTAGTGAAGTTACACACTATTGAAACATGAGGTCTTTCATTTTCACTATCAACTATTCGCTGATCTTTGAAAGAGGTCATCCATGCACCACCGCGTTTTCCTTCTCTTGGGAAAAAGTCGGCATAAAAGATGGCTACAAGTTTATCATCATTATCAGTAACCTTAAAGGTTTTAACATCCTTATGATACTTATCAATATTATTGATCTCTTCAAATTTGATGTCGTATAGCTTACCAGCAATGGTGAATACACCATCAATCACATTTTCTAACTGAAAGTAAGGTTTTAACTCTTCGCTGTTAAATGAAAATTTGTTTTCCTTGAGCTTTTCAGTGTAGTATGCTGAATCCCATGCTTCTAGATTTGCTGGTCCTCCTAGTGATTTTGTAAATTCAGAAAGCTCGTTGAATTGCTCAATTGCTGCGGGCTTTGCCTTAGTTAGTAAATCTATTAAAAATCCTTCTACATTTTCTGGCGTTTCTGCCATGCGCTCTTCCAAAACAAATTCTGAATGAGTTTTGTAACCTAAAAGTTCTGCGCGTTTCTGACGTAAGCGAACAATCTCTATAACAATTTCTTGATTGTCATGATCGTTTCCTTTAAATGCTCGCGAACCAAATGCTTCTGCTAATTCTTTACGCAGTTCTCTATTATCTGCATATTTCATAAAAGGAACATAGCTCGGGAAATCTAGACTTACAAGCCAACCATCCTTGTTTTTGCTTTTTGCCAAAAGTTTTGCAGCATCTTTTGCAGATTGTGGTAGTCCAGATAAATCGGATTTGTCGCTAATTAATAGTTCATAAGAATTTGTTTCAGCTAAAATATTTTCTCCAAAACTTAAAGATAACGTAGAAAGTTTAGTGTCTATTTCTCGAAGACTATCCTTATCCTCATCGTTTAGTTTAGCGCCATTTCTAGAAAAACTCTTGTAAGATTTTTCAAGTAAACGCAATTGAACAGCATCTAGATTAAAAGACTCTTTATTTTCCCACACAGAATTAATTCTCTTAAAAAGTTCAGGGTTTAGCCTGATATCATTAGAATATTCTGTTATTAATGGAGAAAAAGATTGTGCAATTTTCTGAATCTCATCATTCGTCTCCGCCGAATTTAAATTAAAGAAAATAGTGGCCGTCCTGTCTACCAATTCTCCTGCATATTGCATTGCCTCGATAGTGTTTTCGAAAGTAGGTTCTTCAAGGTTGTTTACAATTTCATCTATTTGATTCTTTCCTGTTGTTATCGCTTCTTCAAGGGCAGGAAGATAGTGCTCTTCTTTAATTTTTGAAAAAGGTGTAGTGCTATAAGGAGTGTTGAATTTTTCTAATAACGGATTATTCATATTATGTTTTGCTTTTGGTCTTATGGCATAGATTGTAAGTAGTTTACACAGCTTACATCCTTTTTTAATTAGAACTAATAATAATGATTAAAGTTTTGATACAGCCTTAGCCCCTTCAATAACTTTTACCTTCAATTCTTCTTTGAAAGCAATAATTCTGTTACGAACGTCTTCGTTTTGAGCTCCTAAAATTTGAGCGGCTAATATACCTGCATTTTTAGCTCCATCAAGAGCCACGGTAGCAACAGGAACTCCTCCAGGCATCTGCAATATCGAAAGAACAGAATCCCACCCATCAATAGAGTTTGACGATTTTACTGGCACACCAATTACGGGCAGAGGCGACATCGAAGCTACCATTCCAGGCAAGTGTGCTGCTCCACCAGCGCCAGCAATTATAGCATTAATACCACGAGTGTGAGCATTTTTGGCATAGTCCCACAGTTTCTCAGGCGTTCGATGAGCAGACACTATGTCAACCTCAGTTTCAATTCCTAATTCTTTAAGTACGTCTATTGCTTGTTGCATTACAGGAAGATCTGAAGTGCTTCCCATTATAATTCCTATTTTCATTTTTTGTAGTTTTTATTATGTTAGAATGAGCAGAACAGAATCAAAGTACCTTAAAAACAACTATTCTTTTTTATGTGATTCCTCTACTATGTGAGTAGTTACGTTATGATTATTTATTTAATTCCTTTTCAATAACTTTAATCATATTATTAAACTCTACTTCGTCGTAAAGTCTTGATAAAAATATGATTTTTCCATTTCTGTCGATAACAATATTTCGTGTAACCCCTGCTTTTGGTAAAGTGAATTTTGCAAAATGAGAACCATCGCTATCCATTGCTACGGGATATGTAATACCTGTTTTTGTAATAAATGGTTTTATTTTCTCAGGTTTTTCTTGAAGGTCAACAGCTATCAAAATAAAATCATCATTTTTGAATCTCTGCCAAACTTCTTTTTCTAAGTGTGGCATTTCTTTTCTACAAACGCTACACCAAGATGCTGTAAATTGTAGAACAGCAACCTTCCCCTTCAAATCCTTACTCGTAATTTTACCACCATTGAGTAATTGCATATCAATGTTAGGTGCTTGTTCTCCAACTTTTACTCTGTAACCTCTCGAAGAATCCTCTTGTGCAAATATTATCTGTGAACTTATTAGCAGCACTGCTAAAATGATTGTTTTCCTCATAGCTTGTTCCGTTTATAATCAATATTTTTAATACTACTTAGTACTAAATACTAGCAAACAACTCTAATAGTTTTCTTTACCAATTCAGCTGTTTTACGTGCCTCGTCTAAATTATCATCAACAATAGTTACATGTCCCATTTTTCTGAAAGGCCTTGTTTCTGTTTTTCCGTAAATATGCGGTGTTACACCTGGCATAGCCATAATTTCGTTTATGCCATCGTAAATCACATTTCCGGTATACCCTTCTTCTCCTACAAGATTTACCATTACTGATCCCACTTTGCTGTCTGTTTTGCCTAAAGGTAAATCTAAAATAGCTCTAATATGTTGCTCGTACTGAGATGTGTATGATCCTTCAATAGAATAATGTCCTGAATTATGTGGACGTGGTGCCACTTCGTTTACAATAATTTCGTCTTCTTGAGTTTGAAACATTTCTACTGCTAATAATCCTGTAGAACCTAGTTTCTTTGCTGCATCAACTGCTATATTTCTAGCTTTTTCTGCAACAGAATCACTAATTCTTGCCGGACAAATTACGTATTCTACTTGATTAGCTGTTGGATGAAATTCCATTTCAACTACTGGGTAGCTTATAGATTCGCCACCTGGACTAGTAGCTACAATTACGGCTAATTCGTTTTTGAAAGCAATTAATTCTTCAGCTATACATTCAACATTTGCTAATGTATCTAGCTGCTCTTTAGATTTAATTACCGACACACCCATACCATCGTACCCATCTGTTGTTGATTTCCAAACAAAAGGTAGACTTCTTTTTCCGGAAGCCACATCATTTTTTAGGCTTTCGATCGATGAATATTTTACAAATGGAGCGGTTGGAATATTGTTCTCATCGTAAAATTGTTTTTGAACTCCTTTGTTCTGAATAATTTCTAACATCTCAGGTTTAGGGTGTACCTGAATACCTTCCGATTGTAATTTCTTTAGAGCGTCAATATTTACGTGTTCTATTTCTATGGTCAATACATCTACTTTTTTTCCGAAATTGTATACTGTATCAAAGTCTGTAAGACTTCCTACTTCGAAATAATTTGCAGATATTTTACAAGGAGCTTCACTCGAAGGTTCTAAAACTGATGTTTTTATATCCCATTTACGGGTAGTGTAAAGTAGCATCTTGCCTAATTGTCCTCCTCCTAAAATACCAAGAGTGAAATCTGTAGAAAAAATATTTTTATTATCCATTTACTGAAAACTATTATTTGTCGTTTTATTTTTCGGTTTGAAAGAAACTGTCATTAACAGAAGCTATCGTAATAATATGAAAAACTTTAGAGTAGTCATTCATAATATAACTATGTGTAATAATTTCCATAGCTTATACTCTTATGAATGCAAAAATAGTTAAATTTATAGTTTATAATAATTTTAAGGATTTTATATCATGGAATTGAATGATCAAGTTAAGGAAGCTATTGAAAATATTAAGGTAAAGGTTGATAGATTACGTGTTGAGCTAAATTTGGGTAGTAAAGATGCTCGTGATGAATTCGAAAAACAGAAGAAAAATCTTCAATCGTGGATAGCTGAGAATGAGTTGGATATTGAGTCACTAAAAGGGTTGAGTGATGAGCAGGCAAGAGAGCTTAAGATTAAATTTGAAGAATTACAGGTTCAGCTAGCTTTGGGGAGAGCAGAGAGTGAGGAAAACTTAAGAGAACAGTCTAAGAAAATAAATAGATCAATTCATGAGATTAAAGTTAAAATAGAGAGCGACAAGCAATATGAAAATTTTAAGAAGGAGACTCATGAAAAGCTTGAAGAGTTTCATGATACTTTCTTTGTTCTGAAGAATATGTTTGAGTATGATATAGAAGATGGGAAAAAAATGTGGGAAGAGAAGAAGGAAGAAATATCAAAAGAAATTGATTCCCTGTCTGTGGAGTCGGAAGAGTTTATAAATATGGTTTCAGAAAAGTTTGAAGACTTCACGGAAGAGATCTCTAGTGCATGGGGTAGTTTCAAGAAAACTTTTAAATGATTATTTTGATAATTTATGACATTATAAGTTAATAATTATGTTTATTAGGTGCAAATCATTGCGTATATTTGCACCTTATTTTTTTAGAATAACTATCACGACATAAAAATTCAATTAGGTATGAAAAAAGAAGTAACATTACACGATAAAACATTTGAAATTTTTATCCATCAAGATCAAATTTCTAAGGCTATAAAAAAAATGGTTGATGAGGTTGAAGCTGAGATCGGAGATGATAATCCAATATTTATCGGAGTTTTGAATGGTTCTTTTTTGGTTGTTGCTGACTTTGTGAGACAGTATAAGTATAATTGCGAAGTGTCTTTTGTGAAAATGGCTTCATATACTGGAACTGGTACTACTGGAGAAGTGAGGACTCTACTTGGAATTAACGAAGAGCTGAAAGGTAGGACTGTCGTTATATTAGAAGATATTGTTGATACGGGAAATACTCTGGAAAAGTTAATAGAGATTTTTTCTGATAAGGAGTTGAAAGCTCTTAAAATTGCTACTCTATTCTACAAGCCTGAAGCCTACAAAAAAGATCATCCAATTGATTATGTTGGAATGGAAATAGAAAATAAGTTTATTGTTGGTTATGGCCTTGATTACGATGGCTGGGGGCGAAACTTGCCACATATTTACCAACTGAAGGAATAATTTATAGATATAAATATCATTAGAATGATTAATATAGTATTATTTGGACCTCCAGGAGCCGGAAAAGGGACTCAAGCTGAAAATTTAATTTTGAAGTACGATTTAGTTCATATATCAACAGGAGAAGTTTTTAGAAAAAATATTAAAGAAGAAACGGAATTAGGTTTATTGGCTAAATCATACATGGATAAAGGTGGTTTAGTACCTGATGAAGTTACAATCAAATTACTAAAAGAAGTTGTTGATAATAAACCAAATGCAAAAGGTTTTATCTTTGACGGCTTTCCACGAACAACGCCGCAAGCCGTTGCTTTAGACAAGTTTCTTAAAGAAAAGACTATGAGTGTTTCTGCTATGCTAGCACTTGAAGTGGAAGATGATGTTTTAGTTGAACGTCTTCTGAATAGAGGAAAAGAAAGTGGTAGAGCTGATGATGCCGATGAGTCAATTATCAGAAATAGAATTAAAGAGTATTATGAAAAAACAGCAATACTTAAAAATTTCTATAGTGCCCAGAACAAATATTTTGGAGTTGAAGGAGTTGGGAGTGTTGAAGAAATATCAGAAAGATTATATAAAGTAATTGATACTCTATAATAAATAGTCTATATCAAAAAAAAAAGATAATTTTGTCCCGAGCTAGAGCTCGGGATTTTTTTTGCTTTTTGGTGATGTACTAATACTAATTGTATTTTGATATACATTTGGTATATTTATGTAAAATAGTTTATTAAACTGAATAAGTATTATTATCTAAACAGCGAAGCAATAAATACGTGCCGTTGGCACATAAACAGCAAAGCAATAAACAAAATAAAATGGCACAGCGTTCACAATTTGTCGATTACGTAAAAATTAACTGCAAATCTGGTAGAGGAGGGATAGGATCGTCTCACTTTTATCGAGATAGAAGAACTACTAAGGGTGGCCCTGATGGTGGTGATGGAGGTAGAGGTGGTCACGTAATTGTTCGAGGAAGTAAAAATTTGTGGACTTTACTTGAGTTTAGATATACTAAACATGTAAAAGCAGGCCATGGTGAGAATGGTAGTGGAAAAGAAGCTACGGGTTCGCAAGGTGTCGATCTTATCTTAGAAGTGCCTTTGGGTACAATAATCAAAGATGGTGAGACTGGAGAGTATATGTTCGAAATTACCGACGATGGAGAGGAGAGAGTCATTCTTCAAGGAGGAAAAGGAGGCTTAGGAAATACTCATTTCAAATCTTCTACTAATCAATCACCACGTTATGCTCAACCTGGTGAGGATGGTCAAGAGGAATGGAGAATATTAGAACTAAAAGTATTGGCAGATGTTGGCCTTGTTGGGTTCCCTAATGCTGGGAAGTCTACGCTACTTTCTGTTTTAAGTGCTGCTAAACCGAAAATTGCCGATTATGAGTTTACTACTTTAGTACCTAACCTTGGAATCGTTAAATACAGAGATCATCGTTCATTTATTATGGCTGATATTCCTGGTATAATTGAGGGGGCTGCAGAAGGTAAAGGGATTGGTCATAGGTTCTTAAGACATATTGAGCGAAATTCGACTTTATTGTTTATGGTGCCTTCTGATGCTAATGACATTAAAAAGGAATATGAAATTTTATTGAACGAATTAAGGAAGTTTAATCCTGAGCTGCTCGATAAAAATAGGTTACTAGCTATTACTAAAATTGATATGCTAGATGACGAACTTGTAGAAGAAATGAAACAAGATTTACCAAAAGGTGTTGAGGCTGTATTTATTTCGTCTGTTGCTCAATTAGGACTTGCCGAGTTGAAGGATAAACTGTGGGATCTTATGAATCAGGACTTGGAGTAAATAAAGTTGTTGAGTTGATAATGTGAAATTATTTTTTTGTAACCAAGCTTTCAACTACACATATTTACTCAAGAAAACTGAAATATTAACAATCTTTCCTAAACAATGTTAAAGGCTTCGTTCCGAAAATACATGCTAAACTTTAAGCTGCCAGCAGGTACTTCTCGTGGTGTGTTGAGAGCCAAAGAAACTTTTTTTCTAAAAATAGAAAAGGAAGGTGAGATTGGAATTGGAGAATGTTCGGTCTTTCGGGGCTTGAGTTTCGACGATAGACCCGACTATGAGCAGAAGTTAACTTGGCTTTGTGAGAATATTAATCTTGGAGAGAGTGAGTTAATTGATGTATTCAAGCTTTATCCATCTATACAATTTGGAATAGAAATGGCTTTTATTGATTTAAAATCAAAGGAGTCAATGATTCTTTTTCCATCAAAGTTTACCAAAGGGCTAGGGTCTATTTCTATAAATGGACTTATCTGGATGGGAGACCTTGAGTTTATGATGGAGCAAATTGCGTATAAACTGGAAGATAGTTTTACGTGTATAAAAATAAAGATTGGGGCAATAAATTTTGAGCAAGAAGTTTCGCTTATAAAAAGGATTAGGAAACAATTTTCTTCGAAAGAAATTGAGATTAGAGTAGATGCAAATGGTGGCTTTTCGGCAGAAGAAGCCCTCGAGAAGTTAAAAATACTTTCTGACTTAGAAATACATTCTATCGAACAGCCAATTAAGCAAGGACAAATTGAGGAGATAGCCGAACTATGCGATTCTACACCTCTAGATATTGCATTAGATGAGGAGTTGATTGGGATTGTTGATATTGAAGAAAAGAAGAAACTTATTAGCACTATTAAGCCTCAGTACATAATACTAAAGCCAAGCCTTGTTGGTGGAATTAGAGGATCTATAGAATGGATTGATATTGCTAGTCGAAACAACTCATCGTGGTGGATAACTTCAGCACTAGAGAGTAATATTGGTTTGAATGCTATTGCCCAATGGACTTACACACTTGCTAGCTCATTACCACAAGGATTAGGAACGGGCTCGTTATTTACCAATAATATAGAATCACCTCTCACCGTATCTAGTGGAAAACTTGAGTATTCTCCTGAGTTGAAGTGGAATCTTCCAGTATTTT
>JAGLEB010000136.1 GCA_023145275.1 Flavobacteriales bacterium
TATTTGGCAAATGCACTGTTGGTCGTGTGGGTTGTAAAATAACTCCAACACCACCAATTGTAGGATCGACGTAATCTAAATTAGACCTTTTTTTTTGAGCACTCGAAACCAAAGAAGAAAAGATTACAAAAACTACTATTATCTTTCTAATATACAGCATTATAATATTATTTAATTGAAATAAAAATAATGAAAAGTTATACTGAACTTTTCACTGAATAAATAGATATATGGAATTATAAAAAAAATCAGCCTTGTACTACTATTTATACAAGGCTGAATTATTGAAATACAATATTATATTCCGAACCTTATAGCTTCACAAAAATTGTATTTAGCTTCGGGCACATCTATTAAAGCACATACTCTAAAGAAATAATCTTTACCTTTTTCGAGTTTCGTTATTTTCAACTCGATGCTAAACTCTTCATTAGGATCAACAACTTTACGAATAGATTTACCTTTTGACGCAGTACGTATTCCGATGCCTACCGACGGGTTTAAATCGGCAACCAACATCACCGATTTTACGGGTTCTCCAACAGTCTGCTCAAGTTTAAAAGTTGCAGTAATTCTGCTGTTATCAGCATTTAATTCTAATGTTACATCATTAACACGTATATACGGAATTGTATTTATCGTATATTCTGTTTCTCCGCTTATTTCTATTGTTTCGGCCAAAACTGCTTTAAAATTACCACGTACTGGTTGTACCTGATAAGTGCCTGCAAACATTAGGTTATTTCGGAATGTACCATCAGCTTTAAATCTTAATTGCTGAATCGGAGGATTCTCGAATCCCATTTCAATATACTCAATTACTGCACCTTGAATTAGATCTTGCGGAATACGTTCATTGGTTTCTGTATCAATAATACTTCCAAAAAACTTTGCATTAGGAGCCTCATAATTATCCAGTTCGCACGAACTAAATAGTATGGCAACTATCGCTAAAATATATAAGATATTTGTTTTCATATTATATAATTTTTAAAATTAATACTGCGGATTTTGCGTTAAACCATTTGAACCAATACCAGGAATAATTTTATAATACCAAGCATCGATATACGTTCTTGGATTTGTATGAAAAGCATCTTTTCTTAAAAAGATATATTTCATACTTCTGAGGTCGAGAACAGGTACTAGCGAGTGCCTGTATGCAGCATCGAAAGTTGTATGATACTCTCTTCTTCGTACAAGATCCCATATTCTTTTATTCTCGAATGTAAGCTCAACTCTTCGTTCGCGATATACATTTTCTAACGTTAAAGGAATATCTACGGTATGTGCGGCTCTTTTACGAATATCGTTAATAACTTTTTCGGCAAGAGCAGCATCGCCTAATCCACTTTCAACAACTGCTTCAGCATAATTTAAAAGTACTTCTGCATAACGGAAATCAATCCAATCGGTGGTTGAAAAATTCCAACCATACTGAGGTTCATATTCTGAATTAAGAAACTTTTTAAAGCCGAAACCTGTTTTTGTCATATTACCACCAACTGTACTAAACCCTGAATACAATTTGGGGGTTGATGCACCATAAGTATAATATGTTGTTCCTTCAACTTCAATGCTGCCGGGAGCTTCAATTACCGCTCTTCCGTTTGGTTTAATATAACCACCCTGGATAATAATTTCTTTATCTTTCCAAATAGAACCGGGAATTATGGTTGTTGCTCTTAACCGTGCATCCTTACCAGCAAATATTTCAGTAGGATGATCGAATTCTAAATAGGTTCTTTCTTTGTCATAACCATCGTAATTAGTAACATCGCCATCAACAGTTGTAGCTATTGGCGCACTTACACCAGGATTAGAATAATCTTCGTAAGTATCAACCAAATCTAAAGTTGGGCAAAAACGCCC
>JAGLEB010000137.1 GCA_023145275.1 Flavobacteriales bacterium
GTGTTTATCTCTCAAAGTAGCAGAGTCGCAATGCGTATTTTACTTAGCGACTTTGCGAGATTCAAATCGTCATTAGCTAATTGGAGTTTTCGTTTTAAAACTTACGTCTCAAGGTGACGACGTGCAAATTTAAAGTGTTTTTGAAAATTGACAATGCCTCTTTCTACTACCCACTACAAACGACATATACCCAAAAATTAACACTTTATCAAATGTATCTTATATTACATAAAAGTAAATATTTATTGTTGTATTTTTGCATCCGTTAAAATATTGAAAATAATTTTACATTTTATAAGATATGAGTGATTCAGTAAAGCAATTTAGTTTTGGAGGAGTTTCAACCCAAGGATCTTCAGATAGTAAAAAAGTTGATGGAGAATCTGTTGAGAGAGTGAAAGTTCTGATTATTGGGTCGGGTCCTGCTGGATATACAGCTGGAATTTACGCATCAAGAGCTGATTTGAAACCTGTATTATACACTGGTATGGAAATGGGTGGTCAGTTAACTACTACTACTGAAGTTGAAAATTTCCCAGGCTATCCAGATGGGATTGATGGGCCATCAATGATGGAAGATTTAAAAAAGCAAGCTGAGCGTTTTGGAACGGATATTCGTTTTGGAATTGTTAAAAGCGCTGAGTTGTCTACAGAAAAGGGAGGAATCCATAAAATTGAAGTAGATGGGGGTAAGATAATTGAGGCTGAAACAGTTATTATCTCTACTGGTGCTTCTGCCAAATATTTAGGACTTGAGTCAGAAACACGTTTAAGAGGTTATGGTATTTCCGCTTGTGCTACATGTGATGGTTTTTTCTATAAAGGGAAAGATGTTGCAGTTGTAGGTGGTGGCGATACTGCTGCTGAGGAAGCTACTTATTTATCTAAATTGTGTAATAAAGTAACATTGGTAGTCCGTAGAGACGAGCTTAGAGCATCAAAGGTGATGCAGGCTAGGGTTCTTAATACTGAAAACATCGAAGTGAAATGGGATTCTCAAATAGAAGAATTTCTTGGTGAAAACGGTGTAGATGGAATTAGACTTGTTAAGAAATCAGGAGAGAAGGAAGATGTAAAATTAGATGGTGTATTTATTGCTATAGGTCATAAACCAAATTCTGATTTTGTAAAAGGTCAGGTTGATATGGACGAAACAGGATTTATAAACACTACTGATGGTACAAAAACAAATGTACCTGGTGTGTTTGCAGCAGGAGATGTGCAGGATAGCAAATATCGTCAAGGTATTACGGCTGCAGGTACTGGAGCAATGGCTGCTATAGATGCCGAGCATTACTTAGCTTCTTTAGAAGACTAGTAAGCTAATACATAATAAGACAAAGCCTTCGTTGATAGCGAAGGCTTTGTTATTTTTACTCTTTTTCTTCTTCTTCTTCTTCTTCTTCTTCTTCTTCTTCTTCTTCTTCTTCTTCTGTTTCTAGTTCGAAAAAGCTGAATATTGAAGAACCGTATCTTTTAGAGAATGAAAAATGTTCTACATTAGATAAATCCATTTTATTGAAGTGCTCAATGATACACATTCCTCCTTCGTTTAGCATTTCATTTTTGAAAACCATGCTAGGTATAGATTCAAAATCCTCTTGCGAAAACCCATATGGGGGGTCTGCAAATATGATGTCAGCCTTAAGATTAGTTTTTCTAAGAAATTTATAGACATCTTCCTTTATAGTGTGGAAGTTTTTCATATCCATCTCTTTTGACATTCTTTCGATGAATCTAGTACATCCAGAGTCTATATCTACCGCTGTTACCTTTTCAGCACCTCGTGATGCAAATTCTAGACTAACGTTTCCTGTTCCAGCAAAAAGATCTAAAACCTCAATATTGTCGAAGTAATAATGATTATTTATGATGTTGAAAAGAGATTCTTTGGCCATGTCTGTAGTAGGTCTAACAGGTAGGGTTTTTGGAGCTCTTAACTTTCTTCCTTTATTTTTTCCTGATATTATTCTCATAATAGCTGCTATTGATTAAAGAGTACAAGATATCTGTGCTCATTTATTTTGTCAAGTTCGTGTGAATACAACTTATTGTCTGTCCTCGATCCAAAAGACACGTTGCGCACATATTTATATAGTAATTTAAAAAGCTCTGAATTAGCTTCAATTTCACCATATAGTTCAAGTGCAAACTCTTCGGGATTAATCTTTAGTTGTTCGGCAATGAATAATATGAAATATACAAAATCCTCTTCGTTTTGATACAAAAAAGAGTTGTACAGTAAAAGTTTTTTATTGTCGATAACAATAACCTCAAATTGCTTGTTTTGTACATGTACAAACATTTTAAGAGTATTCTCTTTGTGCTTATCTATAAAAGTTTCGATTAGCACACTCGAGAAGTGCTTATAGATAAATTCGCCATAGTTCTCAAATATGTAATCATTTATCTCTGTATAAGGCGAATATATGTTAGCTAAATCTACTTGTTCTATGATGTCGTATGCTAGATATTCGTTTTCTAGAATTTTATGATTTAACCCTAAGTAGGAGTCTAGTTTGTCATCATCGAAAAGAGGAGTTGGTACAAGGGTTGATACCTGATTTATATGAGAAACATTTATATTCTGAAAAGTCATTTTCAGTAATGAATTTTCGGCATATATTTTTTTTATCTTCTCAAGTAATTGAAGAGGATGTTGAATATCCGTAAAATCATAGCTAACTATAGCTACTATTTTATTTAGGTCTGAATTCAGTATAGAAAAAGAAAATCCATCCAGCATAAGCTGAATGGATAATTCTAAATTCTTAAAATGTTCTGATTCTAAAGACTTATCAATCTGGTATAAAACAGGTTTTATCATTCTTTACTTTCAGATTCATTTATTTTATAATAAAAATATATTTTTTAGTTCGCTCTCTTAAAGTTAGGCTCTAAATATTTAGGCCAGTTACCACTTATGCTAGCTTGTTCTAAATCTCCAACCTGAAGGTAATCACCTTTTACGTCAAAAGCATCAACAGCTTCTAGTACTAATTGCTTATCAAGACCTTCAAGAATTTTAATTTTCTTCACACGAGCAACAAAAACAGGAACAATAATTCCGTTTTTATTAAGTTCTGCTGTTTTTAACTCAAATTTCTGATCAGTATCTGGAATATTCATCATATTCTTGTAGCTAGGCTTCTGAGGAAAGAGAGAATCTTTAACAGAAACAAAACCTAAAGTATCAATGATAACTTCTTCTGTAAGCATATCCATACGGTATGTATCGTTATATGCCATATAACTAGTATCTTTTCTCGAAATCAAAGTAAACTCTGCTGTGTCAACAAACTCTACTAGTTTATCCCAATTGTTTGAGAATTTACCATTTATAGCCTTGTAAGCTATCTGAGACTTTCTAATGTCTAATAGATGCCCTATAGATTGTGTATATCTATGTTCTTTTTCCTTTTCAAATTGTATAGGAGCCATAATCGAGTTGTACACAACATATGCCATAAAAGCAATTGGTAGCCAAAGAACTATTTTTAATATTTTCATCTGTTAATAATTTGATGTTTTTGGTCGGATGTCACATTCATATTGTTGTAAACAACTTATGAACACTTCATCATTGAACTTAATTATTATTTGTAAATAAATTTTATACTTAATCTTCGCAAAGTTATAATTTTTTTTGATTAAGAAAAGCTTTTATGCGACTAACAATATATAATATATTAGGTAATATTGCATATTGATAATAGAATTAATAAAAATTATATTTTTTCGATGAATGCCAATACGTTTCGTGATTTAATTTTAAAGGAGTTTCCATTTATTCCAACAGATGATCAGTTAGAATTAATTGACGGTATCTCGAAGTTTATTTTTTCTGATGATACTAGCGAGTTATTATTACTTAAAGGATATGCCGGTACTGGAAAAACTACTGTAATATCTGCTATTGTCAAGCATTTGTGGCGAGCAAAGAAGAAATCTACTCTCTTAGCTCCAACAGGTAGAGCAGCTAAAGTTATTAGTTCTTATTCTAAGCAAAAAGCTTTTACAATACACAGGCGAATATACAAACCAAAGGCATCTACTGGATTTGGAGTTCAGTTTGTTCGTCAAAAAAATACTTCCTTAGATACTATTTTTTTTGTAGATGAAGCTTCTATGATTTCGGATACTCAAACTGACGGGAAAACTTTTGCAAGTAATTCTCTTCTTGACGATTTTATGGAGTTTATTAGTGAGGGTAGAAGGTGTAAGCTGATATTAATTGGTGATGAGGCCCAATTACCTCCAGTTCATTTAGATATAAGCCCTGCACTAGATAAGGATACTTTGTACTCGAGGTATGACAAGAAAGTTATACAGTTTCAATTAAAACAAGTATTAAGGCAAGAGGCTGATTCGGGGATTCTCAGGAACGCAACCTTAATAAGGCATATTCAGAAGCAAGGTTTTTATGATGATTTTAAGTTCGATTTAAATGATCAAGCTGAAGTAATAAGGCTTAATGATGGATATGATATAGAAAGTGCTATACATTCGAGTTATGACAATGCTGGAATTGAAGAAACAACTATTATTGTTAGATCTAATAAGAGAGCCAACTTGTACAATCAACAAATTAGGTCGAGGATAAGAATGCTTGAGAATGAGGTTGAAGCTGGAGATATTCTTATGGTTGTGAAGAATAATTATTTTTGGTTGGAGTCAAAGTCAGCACCTGGATTTATTGCTAATGGTGATACCGTTGAGGTTTTGAGAATTAAGGAGATTAAGGAGTTATATGGTTTTAGGTTTGCAGAAGTAGAATTGCAACTTGTTGACTATCCTGAAGAGAAAAGTTTCGAGAGTGTAATAATGCTTGATACATTATATGTTGAAGCTCCATCATTGCCATATGAAGAAACTAATAGATTGTACACTGAAGTAAATAAAGATTACGAAGAAATAAAAAGTAAAGCACAACGATATAAGAAAGTTAAAGAAAATCCTTATTTTAATGCTCTTCAAGTTAAATTTGCATATGCAGTAACTTGTCATAAGTCGCAAGGTGGACAATGGGCTAATGTTTTTGTAGAACAAGCTTGGCTGCCTGATGGAATAGATTTAGATTATCTTAGGTGGCTATATACGGCAATAACTAGGGCAAAAGAAAAAGTTTACCTTATAGGCTTCAGTGATGAATATTTTGAATTAGAAGAGTATTAATTTGTAATTTTATTACAATTTAAAATATAGAAGTATGAAAAAGTTAATAGCTAATATTGTTTTTAAATTATTTGGTTGGAAAACTGTAATAGAAGAGTCTGAGCATTTAACTAAATGTGTTATGATTGCTGCTCCACATACTAGTAATTGGGATTTTTTGTTCACAGTTATGGTTTTTTGGAAACACGATATTATGTTTAGGTTTTTTGTTAAAGATAGTTATACGGAATCATTTATACTGGGTCCAATTGCAAGGATGTTTGGTGCAATAGGGGTAGATAGAAGCAAAGGACAAAATCTTGTTGAATTTGCAAGTAACCTTATAAAAAGTAATAAAAATCTAGTCGTGCTAGTTCCTGCTGAAGGAACACGCAAGAGAGTAGAGAAATGGAAAACAGGCTTTTATTATATTGCTAAATCGGCTGATGTTCCTGTAGCTCTAGGGTACTTAGATTTTGAGAAAAAAGTTGGAGGTGTTGGACCAATGATATTTCCCAGCGACAATATGAATTCTGATTTTGATAGGATTCAAGATTTTTACTTTGATAAAGTGGGTAAACACCCTGAGCTTTACAATCCGAAAATATATCAAGGTGATTTTAAAACATAGTCTCTTTATTCGCTATATAGATGCCTTATCAATCCAATTATTTCTATTTAATTTAATATATAAATAATGTTTCAGGTATTTATCTATATGTCAGCGGTTTGAGTTTCGTTTATTATTTTGTCTAGTGATAAAACTTACATACTTTTGCGAAATATATAAATATCACGCAATAATGGATCAAAATAAGGTAGCTCAAAACAATTCAGGAAAAAAATCACAGGAAGAAGAAATTGATTTAGGTCAGCTCTTTATCCTCATAGGCAAAGGGTTCTCAAAACTTTTCAATTTCATTGGGAGTATTTTTAGATCTATTTTTAATGGCATTATTAATTTTATACTATTTCTGCGAAGAAATACAATTAAGCTTTTTATAGCGTCTTTAATAGGTGCTGTTTTGGGGGGAGTATATCAACATTATTACAAAACCACTACATACGAATCGTCAATGACAGTCCAACCAAACTATGGTTCGTCAGTTCAGTTGTATAAAAATATCGATTTTTATCAGAATTTGGTTAAACAAAAGGATGTAGAAAAATTGGCGTCTAATTTAAATTTGAGTGTGGAAGAAGCTGAAAGTATCACATTTCTTGAAGTAGAACCTTACGAGAATGAGAATCAAGTTCTTATTGCATACGAGTCATTTATATCAACCTTAGATTCATCTGTGACAAAATACCTTGAATATGAAAAGTTCGCGGAGGAGCAACCTGTCGAGTCTTTCAAATATCACATCATAACTGTGAAATCTAAGGATAAATATATTTTCGACAAGTTAAGAAGCCCGATTATTGCATCAATTATTAGAAATCCCTATTATGATTTAATGAAAGGTTCATCATATTCGAACCTAATGAGAAAGAAAAAAGCAGTTGAGCATTCTATGAGTGAGCTTGATAGTTTGAGGTTGCTTTATAAAAGGGTAATGATTACCGAAAGTGAAAAGAAGAGCTCTGGTGGAACTAATTTCTTCATGGGCAATGTTGGTGCTAATAGGAACGATGCACTTGTTTTTGATAAGTTTATGGATATGAATGAGATATTGATAGATGTTAATAAACAGCTTGCAGAGGAGAGTGAGGTGATAAATGTTGTTTCAAGTTTTAATCCTATTGGTTCTAAAGTTGCTGGCCTAAAACGAAATCTAATAGTGGTTGGTTTTATTGCAGGATTCATTATTGCTTTTATGACTATAATAGTTATGGGTCTAAATAAGGAGCTTAATCATATAGAGGAAAAGTTGAAAAGTCGTAAATAATTCACTTAGTACCTTAAAGCCATTTGCGGATTTAAGGTAGTATCTGAACTATATATTTTTTGTACATCATCTAATACATTTCTGTTGTATGATTTGTGATTGATGTTGCGAAGCTGTAAAAAAATGGTATTGCCAATTGTTTATGAGTAAAAGAAGTAATATGACAAAAGAAATTAAAAATATTTGCTGTATCGGAGCTGGCTATGTTGGAGGACCAACGATGGCTGTAATTGCTGAAAAATGTCCGCAATATGTAGTAACAGTTGTTGATATTAATGCTGAGAGAATTTCGGCATGGAATGATGCTGATTTGTCTAAACTACCAGTTTATGAGCCAGGATTAGCTGATATTATTGCAAAACAACGTGGGAAGAACTTGTTTTTCTCAACGGATGTTGATGGTGCAATCGAAAAAGCTGAGATGGTTTTTATGTCGGTAAATACTCCGACAAAAACCTATGGGGAGGGTAAAGGAATGGCTGCAGACCTTAAGTTTATTGAGAAATCTGCACGACAAATTGCTAGAGTATCTACCTCTGATAAAATCGTGATTGAGAAATCTACACTACCTGTGCGTACTGCTCAGGCCATAAAGACTATTTTAAATGCTGAGAAAAAAGAAGGTGTTAATTTTGAAATACTTTCTAATCCAGAATTTTTAGCAGAAGGAACAGCAATTGAAGATTTACGCAATGCTGACCGCATGCTGATAGGTGGAGATATTCACACTAAGAGTGGTAAGGAAGCTGTAGATGCTTTGGTAGGAGTATATTCTAATTGGCTGCCAAAAGAAAGGTTGTTGACTACAAATGTATGGTCTTCTGAATTGTCTAAACTTACAGCTAATGCATTTTTAGCTCAGCGTGTTTCTTCAATAAATGCAATATCAGCACTTTGCGAAAAAACTGGAGCAAATGTTGAGGAAGTTGGGAGAGCTATTGGAGCAGACTCGCGTATTGGTCCAAAGTTTTTAAATGCATCAGTAGGTTTTGGAGGTTCGTGTTTTCAAAAAGATATATTAAACCTTGTATACTTGTGCAATTACTTCGGATTGCCTGAAGTAGCAGAGTATTGGCATCAGGTAATAAAATTGAATGATTATCAAAAGAAGCGTTTTTCGCATAACATAATATCAACATTATTTAATACAGTTTCTGATAAGAAAATTAGCTTGTTAGGCTGGGCATTTAAGAAGGATACAAACGATACGAGAGAGTCTGCAGCCATTTATATAGCTTCTGATTTAATAGAGAATCAGGCTAATGTTTGTGTTTACGATCCAAAAGTATCTAAAGAACAAATATTAAAAGACCTTGCATATTTGCATGAGTTGGATAATGTAAAATATGCTCACCTTACTGAGAAAACAATAAACGATAGAGTAGAAATAGTTAGCGATCCTTACCTAGCTTGTAGCGAAAGCCATGCACTTGCAATTATGACAGAGTGGGATGAATTCACTACCTACGATTGGAATAAAATATATAATTCGGTTTATAAACCAGCCTTTGTATTTGACGGTAGAAATATTGTTGATAAAGAAGAGTTAGAGAATATTGGATTTGATGTGTTTAGCGTTGGTAGATAAAATTTGAGATGCTGTAAGGCGTAAGGCTTGATTTTTGTTGAGCTATAGAAGTTATCTTTTTTGTTCTATCACGAATTTAATGGAGAAAAAAATCATTCCGTCATATCGACCGACTATAGGAGTGGAGATGTCTAGTCAATAAATTAACAGATTTCTCCATTCCGCAAGTTCCAGTTGAAATAACTAATAGAATTAAAATTCATTAAAATAACAGTATAGCCACTTTTTTTAAAAAAGATTAGTTGTGTCAATTGAATTGATGTTATAAAAATAGCAGAGTGAATTATGACAAATAAATCAAAAATAGTAATAGTTGGAGCTGGATTCTTCGGAACAGCATTAGCAAACTCATTGAGCTTAAATGCAGATAATGAGGTGGTGATATTGTCAATATCAGAATCTCAGGTAGACGAGATTAATAATGATAAAACTAATCATGCATTTTTCCCAAATAGAAAACTAAACAATTTTAGAGCAAGCCTTAACTTCAATGAAATTAAAGGGGCAAAGGCTATTTTTCTCGCTATTCCTTCAACTCATTTCCTAAATGTTTCACCCGCAATTTCAAGATATCTGTCTCCAGGCTTATTGATTGTTAATTTATCTAAGGGTTTTGGATCAAAAGGAGAAATTCTAGTAGATTTATTAAAGGATGAATTGAATCATGAAAATGTAGTCAGTCTTAAGGGTCCAACCTTTGCATCTGAATTGTTGGCGGGTCAGCCTAGTATGTTTACATTAGGATTTAATAATAAGTGGGAATCATTACTCATTAAAGATATTTTCTTAAATACTAATATATTTTTGGACTATACTACTGATGTGGTTGGAGTTGAGGTTGTTAGTGCGATAAAAAATATATATGCTATAATGATTGGATATGTTGATGCCAAGTATAATTCTGCAAATACAAGGTTTATGGTGCTAACAAAAGCTGTAAATGAAATAAAACTTATTTTGCCAGAGTTAAATGGACATCTGGATACATTGTTTTTAAGTTGTGGAATAGGAGATTTAAGTCTTTCCGCATTGAATGATTTAAGTAGAAATAGGACTTTGGGATTATTGATAGGTAAGGGCTTTTATAATGAGAATTTAATAGAAGGAAATAGTGTAGTTGTAGAAGGCGCTAATGCACTTAGAGTAATAAAAGATTCACTTACAAAATTAACTCTTACAAGATTGCCTCTATTTAATGAGGTAGATCAAATCTTGAATAATCCAGAGTATAAATTCAATATTCAGTTTGATAAATTGATTGATCAAAATAGTGATACTGTATTGACTTATGGAACATTTGATCTATTACATTACGGCCATCTAGAAATATTGAAAAAAGCAAAATCTTTTGGGACAAAGCTTATCGTTGGACTTTCTTCCGATAGTTTTAATAAGCTCAAAGGGAAAAAAAGTATTCACTCTTACAAAAAACGTAAAGAGTTTCTTGAGTCATTAGAGTATGTTGATTTAGTGATCCCTGAGGATAATTGGGAACAAAAAGAAACTGATGTACAAAAGTATGATGTGGATATTTTTATTATGGGAGATGATTGGAAAGGTAAGTTTGATTTCCTAGATAAGTTCTGTAGAGTTGAATATTTGCCAAGAACTGAGGGTATTTCTACAACAAAATTAAAAAGCATATTGTAATTGAAAATAGATAATACAGTACTGAAGAATTTTTCTTACTTAACAGTATTACAGGTAATAAGTGTCTTAGCTCCCTTGCTTACGTATCCTTATTTAATACGAGTATTGGGAGATGTGTATTTTGGAAAGGTTATATGGGCTTATTCCATTACTCAGCTTTTTGTTATTATCATAAATTTTGGTTTTAATATCACTGGAACTAAAGAAATAGCTGAAAATAATGCTAATAAAGATATTATTAGTGCTATTGCAAGTGACATCTATATAATAAAGTTTTTATTATTTCTATTTGGTCTGCTTGTTGTTTTGTTATTGATGCAGCTATTAGATATTTTCGCTGAGAATAAGACTTTAATATTGCTCTCCTATTTAATTGTAATTGGCGAAGTGTTTGTGCCTATATGGTACTTTCAAGGTTTGGAGAAAATGAGGTTTATTACGATTATTAATGGAGGTGCTAAAATTCTATCTACAATATTAATCTTTGCTTTTGTAAATAGTCAGCTTGATTATATTTATGTGCCTATTTTTCAGCTTAGTGCTGCAGTGTTGGCAGCTGTGTTGAGTTTAGTTTTTTTATATAGGATAGATCGAATACAATTTGTACTGTCTAATATTTCATTCGTTTCGCTAAGAGCTAGATTTGTTGAAGGATTGCAATTCTTTGCCTCGCGATTATCATCTGTGATAATAGAAAGAGCTAATATTTTTATTATTCAGGCCTATTTTGGTTTTGGTGAAGTTACTTATTACGATACAGCTTCGAAGATTGTAAATCTGTTCAAAATCCCATACGATTTGATAAATCAGGCAGTATATCCAAATATTGTAAAAACTCATAATATGAAATTGGTAAAACATATCATTACTTTCATATTGTTTTCAGGAGTTTTATCAGTATTGATATTTTGGGTGTTTAGTGCCGAGATATTTGAATTAGTATATGGAGAATATAGTTTGCTAGGTGCAAAAATTCTTAAGATATTGATAGTAATAGCTCCTTTAACTGGTATAGGTTTCTTTTTAGGGAATACGACATTGATTATTTTTGGACACTATTCTAAATTTAATAAAAGTATAGTATTTGCAATGCTGTTTTATGCTTTTTCAACTATCACATTGGTTATTACTGATAGTGTAACGCTTACTAATATTGCCATATTATCTGTTTTAACAACTTTTTTCTGGGTTGCTTATAGAGGATTTTTTGTCAATAAATATAAAATATTAGAAAAATGAATATCTACAAAATAAGAGAGCAATTAATAGGTGTGTCTAATAAGCTCGGAATTTATTCTTTTTCGAGGACTATTTGGCAAAAAGTGTTTAAGGGCTTTGCACTTAATCATCAAGCTAAATTGTTTCACGAAAATGCTGCTAATACTCTTCAGACTCTAAGTAAGGCTCTTATGGATAATAATATTCAATCGTGGCTTGTCTATGGAACTCTTTTGGGTTATGCTAGAGAAAAGGATTTCATTAGTCACGATTACGACATAGATCTTGGAGTATTCCTTGAGGATGGCAATAAAAGATTAGAGGACGTTTTAATAAAACATGGTTTTACTAAAGTTAGAGAATATAGAATTGATGATGGTGAATATGGAATGGAACAAACTTATGAGTTGAATGGAGTTACAGTTGATTTTTTCTATACAAGAAAAGAGGAAAATGAATATCTAGCTCATACATTTTATTCGGATAAAGGTTTGAATATGAATCAAACAATCGATAAATACGGTGGTTTGTTGGTAACTGAGTTTTCGTTTACCCCTTTTGCCTTGCAGAGAGTTTTGTTTAAGGATGCTGTTTTTTATGTGCCACAGAATTATGACCTTTATTTAAAAGAGTATTATGGAGATGATTATATGACTCCTAATAGCAATTGGAGAACTGATATGGCTGGTAATGGTAGAGGAGTTAGCAAAATAGGTGTTCGCACCGTTTTTATTATGTAGTTGATTTATGTATATTAAGAAGAAAAGATCTACAGAAGAAGTTGTAATGATAGTTGCGACATTTTTCTTGCCTTTGTACTCTTTACCTTTAGTCTTTTTTCAAATTGTGAAAAGAAAACAGAAGGTGTATTTTACAATTTTGGCTTTTATCTTTGGATTGATAGGATATACATCAGCCCCAACAGGCGATTTGTATAGACACTATTTAGAATATTTTAATTTTTCGACTAGGCCAATGGCCGAGATTACGGAATATATAGTTTCAGGTCTCGATTTTGTGGTGCAAATACTTATTCTTATCAGTGCCGAACTGTCTATAGGTATTCAATGGATTAGCTTTTTGGCAGTATTCGTGACCTATTATATTATATTCACATATTTTATTAAGATCACATTAAAAAATGATAAGCTAAACTCAACTAATGTTGTTTATCTTTTGTTTCTACTAACTCTAATCTTTAGTCAAAATTTTTTGATTCATAGTTTAAAGCTTAGAGCACCATTAGGACAGGCACTACTGCTTGTGTTTTTTAGTAAACTGCTAATAGAAAACAGGACAGATTGGAAGTACTTCATCTTTGCTGTAATAACGCATTTTTCATCGTTAATTACTTTGCCAATTGCTCTAGCAGCAAAGTATATGTCGTACAGTAAACTGAGGAATTTATTTATCTTCAGTGTGTTTTTAATTCCCTTTAGTAAAAAAATAGTTCTATTGTTCTATGATCTAATAGATCCGATTGTTATGATGTTTCCCCAGTTACATCGACAAGTTGGTTTCTATGTTGATGGATATTGGGCATTTGACTATTTTTCTGATTTGACAACTAATGCTCTAGTTCAGTATTATATTTCTGTTGTTCCATACTTCATTGTAATGTTATATTTTATTGTATCACGTTATAAAAGTTCGCACCGAAAAGTGATATACTCATACTTTATTCTTCTAAATTCCGTTTATTCTTTTACAAATATCTTTAATAGGTTTTTTACTTTGGCAGTAGTTCTTGGCATTTTTGTAATAATGATTGAGTATGGAAGAAGACCTAAGATTATTGGACAGAAAGTGGTGTTGTTAAGCATGTTTATTGCTACTTTTATTTATTTTGGCATCAATATATTGGCACAAAGAAGACCTCTAAAAATAGCGTTCACCAAAGAAATGTTATATAGAAACTCGTTTAGTATTATATTTCATACCTATTCTGAATCATGGATTGATGAAAGAGTTGATAAGGAAGGGTTTATAATAGGAGACAGTAATAAGGCGAAAAGTGAATAAATCTGAATTGAAAATTGCCATAATTGTACCTTCATTAGCTAATATGGGGCCTGTATCTGTTGCTAGAGATATTGTGTCAGGAATAGTTAATAAAGTAAAATATATCAAAGTTTTTTATTTTGATGATATTGTTGGTCCTGATTTTGACTGCGATGTTGAGCAAATTTCCTTTTTACATAAGGTTGATTTTTCAAACTTCGATGTTGTGCATACCCACGGGCTTAGACCAGATCTTTATTTAACAATTCACAGAATAAGTGGAATAAAAAGAATTACAACCCTACATTCAAATCTTTATGAAGATTTAAGGATGAGCCATGGTAAGGTAAAGGGATACTTTTTTGCTAAGGTATGGCTGCAACTTCTTTCGCACGATAAGGTTGTTGTTCTTTCTGATCTTGTAAAAAAATTCTATTCTAATAAAATACGCAATTCCAAAGAGCGTTTACTTAGAATTTACAATGGTAGAAATCTTGAATTGAAAGTAGATGGAACTATTGAAAAAGTACAAATTGAGAAGATTGAAAGCCTAAAGAATAATACTGAAATAATAATTGCTTCAATTAGTGTGTTAAATGCTCGAAAAGGGATTGATCAAATAATTAGGGCGCTTGAAAATAATAATGTTGGAGCCTTGATTATAGGTGATGGACCTGAGAGACAAAATTTAGAGAGTCTTGCAAAAGAGTTAAAAGTTGACGATAGAGTCTTGTTTTTAGGATATCAGAGTAACCCGTATAAATATTATAAGTATTTTGATGTGTTTACACTTACATCGTATTCTGAAGGGTTTCCATTGAGCCTGTTAGAAGCTATCCAAATGCAAAAACCTTGCGTTGTATCTAACTTGCCAATATATAAGGAAATGTTTATTGAGGGAAAAGAAATATTAAAATACGAATTGAATAATATTTCAGATTTAGTCGATAAAATAAAAAAATGTAAAAAAGATGAAGATATTCTTATTGTAAATGCCGCTAAACGTGTTCATGAAAATTATACAGTCGAGATAATGGCCAATAACTACTTAAAATTGTATTATGAACAATAATAGATTCACATTACTATTGTCGATTATTCCTGTTCTTATAGTAATAGATAATAGGATAAATGGCTTAGTATTAATTCTGCTTAGCCTATATTCAATCTATATAATAATAAGTAATAAGCTTAGATTAGATTCTAAAATTGCGTTTGCATCTACCTACTTTTTTATAATTTTAATAGCTTCTATCGTTGATGTATTTAGTAGTAGTTTTGAAAGTAAGTATATTGAAACAGCTCTAAGTTCTCTCTTTTTTCCAGTGATATTTTACACCTTTCAAGAACGAATTATATTAAAGAAGCTTCTTAGAAATATTGTTTATTCAGTTTCGTTGTTGAATATAGTGTTATTACTTTATGGCTTTTATAGAGCCATAACAAGTGACGAAATTGTTTATGGTGTTTGGTCGCATGCTGTTACGGAAGAGTTTTATAAAAACTCCGATTATATTATTAATTGGCCTTTCCTAACTTATAAGCGATTGATTGAACCAGTTCAAATTCACCCTTCTTATTATGGTTTGTTAGTAAACATAATATTAGCCTTACTTGTATATATGTTTTATAGAAAAGAGATAAGTAAAAAGCTATTCTCAATATTTGTTGTTTTCAATATATTATTTTTGTTTTTTCTGTCGTCAAAGGCAAATATTATCGCATTGGTATTTGTAGCAATATCTTTATTGTTGATAAAGTTGAGTAGCTTAGGCCCTAAGGTTCGAATTTCTGCATTTTCTTCAGTAGTAGTATTTTTGATTCTATTATTTTCAATACCTTCTACTCAGTTTAGGATAAAGAGGAGTTATAATACTTTAAAAGAGAACTTGCATAATAACGAATTAGATTCATCTTTTGGTAAAGTTGATGGCGGGACTTATAAGAAAGAAATTGATGGAAGCACAATCGAGAGAATAATATTATGGAGGAGTGCTATAGGTTTATTCTTCGAAAAGCCTATGTTAGGATATGGTAATTCCGGAGGAGATGAAGCAATTAGACGTGCTTCGGGTATAAATAAGAATACTCATAATCAATATTTGCAAATATTAGTTAATGCCGGGATAGTTGGTTTTGTTATGCTGTTATTTTTTATAGGATACCCAATGTTCTCTTCGTATTTCGATAAAATGCTAATTATTCCAATAGTTTTATTTGTTGCAATTAACTTGTTGTTTGAGAATATCTTGGATAGGCAGTGGGGAGTTGTTATAGTTTCATTTTTTTATAGTTTATTAATATTTCATAAGAATAATGACGAATCTAAAGTTTAGTGTCCTCATATCTGTTTATCGTGGCGAAAATCCAGAATATTTTCAAAAGGCCTTGAAATCAGTGTTTGAGCAAAGTTTAATGCCTGATGAAGTAGTACTAGTAAAAGATGGACCATTAACACCTGAATTAGATAAGGAAGTATCTAGTTTTCAATTGAAGTATTCCGAGCTAAAAATTGTTTCGCTTAAGGATAATGTGGGCCTAGGTGTTGCCTTATCAAAAGGTTTAGATGCATGTACAAATGAAATCGTCGCTAGGATGGATACTGATGATATTTGTGATGAAAGTAGATTTAGAAAGCAAACAAATTTTTTAATTAATAATCCAAATATTGATTTAGTAGGCAGTAATATTTCTGAATTTAATACTAATCACGAGCAACCTGTATCTTATAGAAAGTTACCTGAAGCTAGTGAAGCAATTTATAATTTCGGAAAAAGAAGAAACCCTATTAATCATATGACCGTTATGTTCCGAAAAACTTCGATAGAGAAAGTTGGAGGATATTTGCCATTTATGGGATTTGAGGATTATTATCTTTGGGTTAGAATGTTTGTTTCTGGGATGAAACTTTACAATATTCAAGAAGATCTTGTTTGTGCTAGGGTAGGAAATGATATGATTGGGAGAAGAAAAGGTTATGAGTATATGAAGGCTGAAATAAAACTTTTTAAAGAGTTCAATAACTTAGGATACTTAAGTAATAAAGAATATAAAACAGTATTGCCCGTTAGATTATTGGTAAGAGTGCTTCCAAAAAAGGTTCTTTCATTAATATACGATAAGTTTTTAAGAAATTAGTATACCTGTTAATATATAGATATACCTTATATTTACCAAACACTAAAATAGAGTATGAATCATGCCTCTTCAGCAATAAACATTAATGTGAGAAAACTTTCACCATCCATAGAATTTAGCATTTGGGAAAGGAAATTATTATTATTTATAGTAGATTTCCTGATTCTTATGATAAGCTTACTAGTTTATTATAAAATTGATTCTCCAGATTTGCGATATCATGAGATTATTACTGTAAAAGATGGTGGCCTATTTTATGGAGTAACTTTATTTTGGATTCTTTCGAGCATATTCAAATTGTATGATCTAGAGATTGCAAATACTACGAGAAAGATACTCCCTCTTGTGTTTTTTATTGGGTTGTTATTCCCAACTATGTTTATGTTTACTCCTAGGATTACGCCATACCTACCTAGTCAGAGAATAATAATTTTAGGATTTGCACTTGGATTTGCTTCTTTGTTGTCGTTGTGGAGAGTTTTTTACGCCTATCTTATTCATGCTCCAAGGTTTTTCAGGAATGTTATTGTTCTAATTTCTAGTGATTTCGATGATGAATTTGCTGCAAAAATGAAGAAAAATATCGAAGGCAGTAATGAACATAATGGGTATAGGATAAAGAGATTCTATTCTTTATCGACAAAAAATAAATCAGACCTTTCATTAGAAAGAATGCTTGATAAAGTTGTTTCTAATCGGATTGTTGATAATATAATTATTCTCGATCAAGATCATGAGAATATTTCAGTAGGTCTTAATAAGGTGCTTATAAAAGCTATACAAAATGGTGTTGATGTACAAACCTACCTAAATCTTTATGAAGATTTAACTGAAGCACTTCCTCTGAATCTTGCGGGCCGTCAATTCTATACTATTTTCCCGATTTCTCGTCATAATTCAAACTATTTTTATCAATTATGGAATAGAGTTCTTGATATTTTATCATCTGTGTTTGGCTTGTTTATTACCATTCTAATTATTCCATTCATTTTTGTAATTAATCTTTTTGTTAATAGAGGCCCATTATTTTATTCTCAGCTTCGTGTAGGGCAAGGAGGTGATGAATTTAAAATAACTAAATTCAGATCGATGGTTATTAATGCTGAAGAAAGTGGAGCTAAGATGGCCACAAAAGGGGATGCTAGAATAACAAAATTTGGCGGATTTATGCGTAAAACTAGGATAGATGAGTTACCTCAATTTTGGGCCGTATTAAGTGGGTATATGAGTTTAATTGGACCACGACCTGAAAGAAAAGTTTTTGTAGATCAACTCTCCGAAAAAATACCATTTTATAATGCAAGACACCTTGTTAAACCTGGTATTACTGGTTGGGCTCAGGTGAAATATCCCTATGGTGAAAATCTTGAAGATTCGTATAATAAGTTAGAATATGACCTTTACTATATAAAGAATAGATCTGTGACTATTGATATTAGGATTGTCTTGAAAACGATCAGTACCATCATATTTTCTAAAGGACAATAGAGAGATTGGATGTAATTTTTTTTTAAAGGATTAAATAGCTTGTTAAATGTTATTTAATCCTTTTCTTTTTGGTTTAAAGTATATATTTGTACAAACTAATTGCAAAATGAAAAAAGTAGCACTTATTACTGGAGTAACAGGGCAGGATGGAGCATATCTAAGTGAGTTATTACTCAAGAAAGGATATGTTGTGCACGGTATTAAACGAAGATCATCGTTGTTTAATACTGATAGGATAGATCATTTATATCAAGATCCCCATGTCGACAATAAGAACTTTATTCTTCATTATGGCGATATGACTGATTCTGCAAACCTAATACGTATTGTCCAGGAAGTTCAGCCAGATGAAATATATAATTTGGCAGCAATGAGTCATGTTCAAGTTTCATTCGAAACACCCGAATATACTGCTAATGCTGATGGGCTAGGTACACTAAGATTGTTAGAGGCTATTAAAATATTAGGATTAGAACAGAAAACTAGAATATATCAAGCTTCCACATCCGAACTTTATGGCTTAGTGCAGGAGGTTCCTCAGAAAGAAACAACACCATTTTATCCGAGAAGTCCATATGCTGTTGCAAAAATGTATGCATATTGGATTACCGTAAATTACAGAGAAGCGTATGGAATGTACGCTTGTAATGGAATTTTGTTTAATCATGAATCACCTATTAGAGGAGAAACTTTTGTTACTAGGAAAATTACTAGAGCGGCTTCGCGAATAGCCTTAGGCACTCAAGATAAAATTTTTCTAGGAAATTTAGATGCTAAACGAGATTGGGGCCATGCGAAAGATTATGTTCGTATGATGTGGATGATTCTCCAAGCCGATGAAGCAGAGGATTGGGTTATAGCATCGGGTGTAACGACTACAGTTCGCGACTTTGTTAAGTTTGCATTTAATCACGTAGGTATAGAGCTAGAATTTAAAGGAGAAGGAGTTGACGAGAAGGGATATGTGAAAACATGCAACAATGCTGAATATCAACTAGAAATAGGAAAAGAACTTGTGGCTGTAGATCCAAGATATTTCCGACCTACCGAGGTAGAATTACTTATAGGTGATGCAACAAAGGCACGTACAAAATTAGGGTGGACACCTGAATATAATCTAGCGAGCTTAGTAGAAGATATGATGCAAAATGATATTAAGTTGATGAAAAAAGAACAATATTTGAAAGATGGAGGGTACGAGACTCTTAATTATTTCGAATAAGTTATCGCTCAGAGCTACGCAAAGAAGGCTCAAAGATCATATTTTAGTAGAGGGTAAATTAGTGATTGAACTGAAAACTGTTGAAGTACTAACTTATCTTAAATAGGGAGAATACAAATTAGGTTTATTAATTAAATGGTTCTCGTATTTAATGGTAATTCAAAATAATTAATAGCCTAAGTTAAGGTTAAAGGCAAAAAGGTTGACAGGGTTATAAGCTCATAACCTTTTGATCTCGTACCTGTTAATCCGTTAAAATAACAGTAGAACTAATTAAATTTAACGTTTCAAAACTGACAGATGGTATTAGACGAATCATACTGTAACACTTTGTGTTTCTTTGTGAGTCCTTTGTGTACCTCGGTGAAATAATCATATGGATAAAAAATCAAGAATATATATTGCTGGTCACCGTGGTTTAGTTGGTTCAGCAATAGTGAAAAACCTACATTCTAAAGGATATAATAATATTATACAAAGAACTCATTCCGAGCTCGACCTTACAAATCAACAGGAAGTTGCAGATTTTTTTAAAAATGAAAAACCTGATTACGTAATACTAGCGGCTGCAAAAGTCGGAGGGATTGTTGCAAATAACACCTATAGAGCCGATTTTATCTATGAGAATTTGATGATACAGAATAATGTGATTCATCAGAGTTATAAAAACGGGGTGAAGAAACTTTTGTTTTTAGGAAGTACATGTATTTATCCAAAAAACTCTCCACAGCCTATGAAAGAGGAGTATCTTCTTACCTCCGAATTAGAATATACTAATGAACCTTATGCTGTTGCCAAGATTGCCGGAATAAAAATGTGTGAGAGCTATAATATACAGTACAATACTAATTTTGTTTCTGTTCAGCCAACAAATCTGTATGGGCCTAATGATAATTTCGACCTCGAAAAATCTCATGTTCTCCCAGCATTGATTCGTAAAATACACCTTGGCAGGTCTTTAGAAAGTAACGATTGGAAAACAATAAGAACCGACTTAGATAAATTGCCTATTGAAGGTATTGATGGATCTTCTACTGAGGATGAAATCACCTTGAAACTTCATAAATATGGAATATCTAAACAGGGAACGAGTAGCCAGCAACTAGAAACTAGAATCGAGATATGGGGGACGGGAAAACCATTGCGAGAGTTCCTTTGGAGCGAGGATATGGCTGATGCTTGTGTTCACTTAATGGAAAAGGTTGACTTTTATGATATAGTAAAAAGTAGTTATTCTGAGCGAAATGAGATGAAAGGGAGTGAAGTTGATGAATCTCATGATATAAAAGAAACACTACTTGAAAGTTGCAAAACATCACTGTCTCAGAAATCAGAAAAGTCTATTGCCTCAACTGGTCAAAATGAAATACGTAATACTCACATAAATATTGGTACAGGAAAAGAAGTGTCAATTAGAGCACTTGCCGAAACAATAAAAGAAGTTGTTGGATTTAAAGGTGAATTGTTCTTTAACTCCGAAAAGCCAGATGGAACAATGCAGAAATTAACTGATTCTTCTAAATTAGAATCTTTGGGATGGAAGTACTCTACAGAGCTTAGAGACGGTATACAAAAAATGCATAATTGGTATAGCACTAGGGGTAGTATATTGTAACGGAAATCGTTGCTACTCCTCCAGAAACTCACTTACCAAATTGTAAAATATTTTTGGCTGCTCAGCGTGTAGCCAATGTCCTGCTCCAATAATTTCCTCTATCCTGTAATCAGGAAAATGTAAGCTTATATCATCTTCATCTTGCGGACTTATGTAATTTGATTTTTCGCCATCTAAAAATAATGTTGGCCCATCGAAATATGCGTTATTAGGTAGCGCAACTCCAACATTTTTAATCTTTTCAATTATTACATCTATATTAAACCTAAATCCAAGACGACCTTTATCTTCCCAATAAAGACTCTTCAATAAAAACTGCCTTATACCAAAATCATCTATTGACTTTGCCAATTCTAAATCAGCTTGTTTTCTAGAATGTATTTTACTGAAATCTAAGCTTGCAAGAGTTTCTATAATTAGACTATGGTTAACAGGATATTCTTTTGGAGCAATATCAGCAACAATTAGCTTATTCATCTTTTTTTTATGCATACTTGCAAAACACATAACAGTTTTTCCTCCCATAGAGTGGCCTAGGAGGTTTACTCTTTCAAGTTGATGAATATCAATGTAGTTTTCTAAATCACTTACCATATCTTGATATGTCCAAGATTTATCATGAAAACTCCTGCCGTGATTTCTTTGGTCAATTATATGGACTTCATATTTATTAGCGAATTGTTTGGCAAGGGTAATCCAATTGTCACCCATGCCAAATAATCCATGTAAAATTAGCAAAGGCTCTCCTTTGCCGTATATTTTAGAATATAGAGTTTTCATATCACCACATCACTATTTATTCTTGGACTACTTTAATCTAGCCAAGTACATTTGAATTGTATTCTCAAGGCCTAAATATAATGCTTCCGAAATTAAAGCATGACCAATTGACACTTCATCCAATCCTGGAACTTCATTCTTGAAAAACTCAATATTATCTAAGCTTAAATCGTGCCCAGCATTTAGCCCTAGGCCTAAGTCTATTGCGAGTTTTGCAGATTCAGCATATGGAAGTATTATTGATTTGTTTCCCATAGCATATTGTGTAGCAAATTCTTCAGTATATAGCTCTACTCTGTCAGCTCCTGTTTCTTTTGCTCCTTCTATTAGATTTAAATCAGTATCAATAAATATCGATGTTCTTATTCCAGCACTTTTAAATTCCGAGATAACTTCTTTCAAGAAGGAATGATGAACAATAGTGTCCCATCCTGCATTTGAAGTAATTGCATCTGGAGCATCAGGCACAAGCGTTACCTGTTCTGGATTTGCTTTTAATACTAGCTCAATGAATTCGGAAGTTGGATTGCCTTCAATGTTGAATTCAGTTGTAACAATAGGCTTCAAATCAAATACATCTTTTCTAGTAATATGTCTTTCGTCTGGGCGAGGGTGAATCGTTATTCCTTGTGCCCCAAACTTCTGAGCATCAATTGCCACCTGAACTACGCTTGGAGTATCACCCCCTCTAGCATTTCTAAGTGTGGCGATTTTGTTGATGTTTACGCTTAATTTTGTCATGTGAATAAAATGTTTGCGCAAAACTAAGACATAATTGTCATTCTATGTAAATTTGCGTACATTTCTGAAGTTAGAATCAAAAAAAAACCTACCATGATAGTTGACGAATATATAAATAATGATTTCAAGCCTTTAAGCAAGGAAGACTCTGCAGAGTTTGCCCTCCAATTATTTGATAGCTATAATTATAATTATCTTCCAGTAGTAGAAGATGGTATGCTCATTGCCTGCCTGTCATCCGATTTTGATTTAGAAATTGAATCGGAGAATAAAGTTGGAGACTTACTTGATTATAGTGAACTATTTTTTGTTCAGAATAATTCGAGCCTATTAGATGCTTTAAAAGTTTCGGGTAATTCAGATACTAACATGATTCCTGTTGTTGGAGATAGGAATGAGTATTTGGGATATGTTTCGCAAGGCGATATTATGTCAGTATTTTCTAAATCTCCTTTTTTTACAGAAATGGGTGGAGTGTTGGTCGTTAAGAAATCTATTAAAGAATATGGAGTCTCGGAAGTAGCGCAGATTATTGAATCTGAGAATGCGAAAATTTTGGGATTGTTTGTCAGTGAATTTACAGGTGACGAGGTAGTCTTAACTATTAAAATAAACCAGATTAGACTGGGAGTGATTGAGGCTTCCCTAAAACGCTTTGGGTATTCTATCTTAGAAAGTTATCATGAAAATAAATTTAATGATGACATGAAAGATAGATATGACGCATTGATGAGCTACTTAGATGTTTAATTTTTTTTTTATGATACTCATTTCAATCATAAATATATCTTTGTAGCAGACTAAAACTAAAAGTATATGAAAGTCGGTATTTTTGGACAAGCTCTTAGCGAGAAGACAAAGGTTTATGTAAAGGTTTTGTTGGATTCCCTCGAGAAGCAAAAGGCAGATATTATAATAGAAGAGAAGTTTTATGGACTTGTTTGCAATCTTAATGCTGTTGTTTCGAAGGAATATAGCACATTTACGGAGCTTGAAGGACTTGATCGTAGTATTGAGTTGATGTTTACCCTAGGAGGAGATGGAACTATTTTAGGTGTGTTGAGCTATATTAAGGATCTAGAGATACCTATTGTAGGAATAAATACGGGTAGACTTGGTTTTATGGCCACAATATCTAAAGAAGATATTGATACAAAAGTAAATGCCATCTTTGCTGGTGATTATAAAGTTAAAGACAGAAGCTTACTTGAGTTAAAAACTTCGGATGAGGTTGATGGTATCTTATATAGTTTTGCTTTAAACGAAATCGCAATTAATCGAAAGGAAACTACTGCCATGGTAACTGTTGACGCATATCTAAATGGCGAATTTCTGAATTCATATTGGGGTGATGGTGTTATTATTGCTACACCAACCGGATCAACAGGATATTCCCTGAGTTGTGGTGGCCCTATTATTATGCCTGGATCTGATAATCTTGTGATAACGCCCATAGCACCTCACAACTTATATGCACGACCTTTCGTTATTCCTGACGACACTGAGATTGAGTTGCACATTAAGGGTAGAGCTGAAAGTTATTTAGTGTCTCTCGACTCACGGGCTGTAACAGTACCCCATGGAATAAAATTAAGGATAAAAAAATCGAACTTTGTAATTAAGATGGTTCGATTTGAAGAATTAAGGTTTTTAAAAACTCTTCGTAAAAAAATGCTTTGGGGTGAAGATTATAGAAATGAATAATCTTTTTACTATTCATACCTAATTTGCTACTTAATTAGCTGTTAATTAGTGATTTGTTTAGTTTGGTGTTTGTCTGTAGTCGCCTGATTATACTGATGTTCGCCCACATAATTTAGTTTATCACGTTTATTTAATGTTTCATCACAATAATATATTTACTTCATTGTTATATAAAATAGTTGTTTGGCTTTCATCAGTTGAATAAATATTTATATTTGCAGGTCTTGAATAGAAGCCAGTATTTTAAAATTGATTTATAGTTTAAGTAGTAAAACAAGTATATGAGGAGAATATTGACACTTTTAGCATTGATTACTTTTTTCAATGTTTCTTACGCCCAACGTTACGAAATAGGCTTTTTTGCTGGTGGTAATAATATTATTGGCGATTTTGGCAGTGACTATTATATCGCTCCAACTGGCGCTACTTTTGGAGGTTTGTTTAGATATGATATGAATGAACGTTTATCTCTTAGAACAAATATATATGCTTCAAAAGTAAATCAAGATATTGAAAAGGCTTGGTTGCCTTATGGTGATGTGAAAAAGATTGTACCAAAAAGCCACGGAGTTTATACGGTAGATGTAGTGGCCGAGTGGAATTTTTATGAGTTTAACTTGCGAAAAAGAGATCGCCATACTCCATTTATGTATGCTGGTATTGGTGGAATCGCTTATCAGCAGGTTGTAGATCTAAATGCTGATGATGATAAGAAATCACCAGAATATGACAAAAAGGGAATGGGTGGCACCGTAACTATACCTTTTGGTGTTGGTTATAAGTATGCAATGTCTACTAGATGGGTTCTTGCTGCTGATCTTGGGTTTAGGTATACATTTACTGATGATTTAGATTCTTCTGAAACTAGAGAGATGGGAAATTTAAATTCTAACGATTGGTTTACAACAATTGGAGTTTCATTGACCTATGTATTTGGTAGAGATCGACTAAATAAAAAAGTATTCGGACATTAATCAATTGCTGGCTAGCAAATAGCTAGTGTTTTTGATTTATATGCTACTTGTGATGTCGATAGTGAAGGATGAAGAGAAATTGAAGGTTGAGAAATGAGTTTGATAGAGCAGATAGATAAAAATAATGTACCTGAGCATGTTGCCATAATAATGGATGGTAATGGGCGTTGGGCAAAAAAGCAGGGCAAGTTTCGTGTGTTTGGACATCGTGCAGGTGTGAAAGCCGTGCGTGAAGCTGTTGAGGGCGCTGCTGAAGTGGGTGTGAAGTTTTTGACTCTCTATGCATTTTCAACAGAAAACTGGAACAGGCCTAAATTAGAAGTAGAAGCACTAATGTCATTGCTTCTAAGTTCTTTAAAAGACGAATTAGAAACACTGACAAAAAATAATATCAAGCTTAAAATTATAGGAGATATATCAAAACTTCCTTCTAAAAATCAAAGAGAGCTTACAAGCGTAGTAGAGAAAACTAAAGATAATGATAGAATGACTCTTATTTTGGCTTTGAGCTATAGCTCAAAAGTAGAAATAATTGATTCTATAAAGTCTATCGCTCAAAAGGTAAAAGATGGAATTGTTGACCTTTCAGATATAGACGAAAGTTTGGTTAGTAATAACCTTTATACAGCTGGTATTCCAGATGTTGATTTAATGATTAGAACTAGTGGCGAAACTAGAATTTCTAATTTTTTGCTTTGGCAAATAGCCTATGCTGAATTATTTTTCTTGGACATTTTATGGCCAGATTTTAGAAAGAAAAATCTTTATGAATCTATTCTAGACTATCAGAATAGGGAGAGAAGATTTGGAAAAACTAGCGAACAATTATAAAGAAGATATTTAAGAGATTTGCTATAAGCTACTCTGAATAAATAAGAACAAATGAACCTCATGAAAAACCATATATTACTATTTACTTTTCTATTGCTGTTTTCGAGTAATATTTTTGGACAGCTTAACGTAAAGGATGCTAAATACGGGAGCGAACAAAAATATACACTTGGAGGAATTACGGTAAAAGGAGCCTATAGATACGACCCAAAGACAATTGTTATGTTTACGGGACTTAAAAATGGAGCAAAAATTGAAATTCCTGGTGAAGAAATATCAAATGCCATTAAAAAACTGTGGAAACAGCACCTTTTTAGTGATATAAATTTTGAAGTTGATAAAATTGACGATGATGTTATTTATCTAACTCTTAACTTGATTGAGGTACCTAATCTTTCGGCGGTGAAAATTACGGGTATAAGCAGGTCAAAAACTGATGATGTTATTAAGGAGGCTAAGCTTACTAGAGGTAAGATGGTTACCGAAAACCTGATTATCAATACACAGAATTATATTACCGGTAAGTTTGTGAAGAAAGGATACTTAGATACTAAGGTTACGATAAAAACAAAGAAAGATACTTCTGAGAGAAATGCCGTTTTCATGAATATCTTTGTAGATAGAGGTGATAAGGTTAAGATTGATGATATTATCTTTATTGGGAATAATAATATTCCTTCGAGTAAATTACGCGGAGAGATGAAGGAAACTAAGCGTAAAAGTATTCGTAATATCTTTAACTCGTCAAAATTTATTGAAGATGACTATGAGGCCGATCTTGATTTAATTGTTAATTACTACAAGGAGTACGGTTATAGAGATGCTAGAATATTAGGCGATTCAATTGTTAAGATTCCTGAAGAAAATAGAATTGCATTATACATAAAAGTAGAAGAAGGAGATATTTATCGCTTCGGAAAGATAAGATTTGTTGGTAACAGTAAGTTTACTACTCGTCAATTAGAAAATATTCTAACACTTAAAGAAGGTGATATTTATAATGCATCACTTTTAGATCAAAAGATTGGTGGAGATCCTAATAATGCAGATGTTAGATCGGCTTATATGGATAATGGGTATCTATTTGCTCAAGTAAATCCTGTTGAGGTTGGGGTGAATAATGATTCTATTGACCTTGAAATTAGAATTCACGAGGGTAAACCTGCTCACATTAATAAAATTATTGTTTCTGGAAATACTAGAACAAATGACCATGTTGTATATCGTGAGATCAGAACTAAACCAGGTCAGTTGTTTTCTAAATCGGAGTTGATGAGAACTTATCGAGAGCTTGCGCAATTGCAGTTTTTCGATCCTGAGGCAATCGGAATTGATCCAATTCCTCATCCTGAAACAAATACAGTAGATATTAAATATACTCTACAAGAAAAATCAACTAGTCAGATTGAGCTTCAAGGAGGTTGGGGTGGAGGACAGTTTATTGGAACTGTTGGTCTGTCATTTAATAACTTCTCGCTGCGTAACTTGTTCAATGGCGATGCTTGGCATCCTCTGCCTACTGGCGATGGTCAAAAATTATCGTTAAGAGCACAAGCTTCGTTTAATTACCAAAGCTATAGTTTCTCTTTTACTGAACCATGGTGGGGAGGAAGAAGACCAGTTTCTTTGTCAACAAGTTTTTATCACTCACGTCAGTTTAATTATAATTACATGACAAACGAGGTTGATAAAAATCAAGTGCTAGCTATTACAGGTGCGAGTATTGGTATTACAAAAAGACTTTCGTGGCCAGATGATTACTTTACTCTATCTCAAGTAATAGCACTACAGCGTTATGATCTTACAAACTATCAGTGGTATCTTTTTGATTTTCAAAATGGAAATTCAAACAACGTTAGTTATGAAATTACTTTAGGTAGAAACTCATCAGGACCTAATCCAATATATCCAATTAAAGGATCTAATTTTAAGGTGTCACTAAAAATAACACCTCCGTATTCACTGTTTAGTGATAAAGATTATACGCACGAACCTGATGCTGTTAAATTTAAATGGCTAGAATACTATAAAGTAAAATTCTCTGGAGATTGGTATACTGATATCTGGAATGAAAAGTTAATTTTAAGAACTTATGCTGGATTTGGATTTTTAGGAGCTTACAACGAGACAATCGGTATTCCTCCTTTCGAAAGATTTTACTTAGGAGGTGATGGTATGGCAAACTTTACTATGGATGGTAGAGAGGTTATTGGTCTTAGAGGTTATTCAAATAATTCACTATCTGTTCAGAATGGTGGAGTTATGTATAATAAGTTTAGTATGGAGTTGAGATACCCTATAACTCTTAATCCAAGTTCTAGTATTTACGTTCTAGGATTTGCTGAAGCTGGTGGTTCATGGGACGGTTTTTCATATGTTTCTCCCTTCGAACTTAGAAGATCTGCAGGTATGGGGCTTAGAATATTTATGCCAATGTTTGGTATGTTAGGCGTTGACTTTGGATATGGATTTGATCCTGACTTGTTAGGAACTCAACCATCAGGGTGGCAAACACACTTTATTATTGGACAACAATTTTAATTCAATTTAAACGTTATATTATAGGCTTAATTAATTGTTATGACTGCTAAAAGATTATTATTTATCATTTCGTTTATATTAGTTGGTTTCTCCGCAAGTGCACAGCGTTGGGCATATGTAGATACTGAATATATATTACAGAATCTTCCTAAGTATAGAGAGGCACAGGGGCAATTAGATAAAATGGCTAGAGATTGGCAAAAAGAGATCGATGCAGAGATCAGATCACTTAATAAGTTAACAGTGAGCCTCGAGAATGAAAGAGTATTGCTTACTAAAGATTTGATTGAAGAGAGAGAAGTTTCTATTGATGAAAAAACAAAAGAAATAGAAAAATTGCAGCAAAAAAGGTTTGGTGCCGAGGGGGATTTAATTACTCAACGAAAGCAGTTAGTTAAACCCATTCAAGATCAGGTTTTTAATGCCGTGCAGACCATTGCTAAGAAGAAAAGGTATGATGCTGTATTTGATAAATCGAGTGATTTAATAATGTTGTACTATAATAAGAAATACGATATTAGTGATAAGGTGCTTGATGTGATAAAAAACATGTAATTAATATGCTTTTTAACGAAAAAAAGTTAGAAAATCATATACGTAAATCAAAACATCTTTTATATTTGCGGGCGTGAATAAAACTTGGTATAGATATTGTATCATAACACATTGTGTAAAGTAATAGTATTAACCATAATAAAGGATTTGTGTGAAAGCACATTGAAATTAAAAATGAGTGTGCTGATTTGAACTTGCCACGTTTGGGGTTTAGTAAAGTTAGTTTCGCTTGAAAACAAAAAAAAATAAATTATAATCAGATGAAAAGACAATTCAAAATTTTTGCATTAGTTGCTGTAATGTTCTTAGGTTTTAGCGTAGCTTCTTTCGCTCAGGTGAAATTAGGCCACATAAACTCTGAACAGTTGATTAGGTTGATGCCAGAAAGTGCAAAGATAGAGAGTGAGCTTCAAGAGCTAGGAAAAACTTTTGACGATGAGTTCAAATCAATGTATACTGAGTTCGAGACTAAAGGAAAGAAGTATGAGGCTGAAGCAGCAACAAAGAGTGATGCTATAAACCAAACTCGTGCAAAAGAGATGCAGGACATGCAACAGCGTATGCAACAGTATCAGCAAAATGCACAACAAGAATTACAGAAGAAGAGATTTGATTTACTTCAACCAATCTTAGATAGAGCTCAAAAAGCTATCGATGCGGTTGCTAAGGAGAAAGGTCTTGATTATATCTTCGATGCTTCAAAAGGTCAGCTTTTGTTTGCTAAAGAGTCAAAAGATATCTTAGCAGCAGTAAAGGTAAAATTAGCAATAAAATAAATTGCGATTTCAATTTTATGAAAAAAATCGCTCATTGAGCGATTTTTTTTTGTCAAAAAGTTTGTGTAAATAGAAAATAATACCAATTAGATATTTAAATGACCTTTTTAGATTGAAGTTTTTTTTGATTATACAAATAAGCGAAGCATGAGTTCCTATCAAAAAAAAAATTCGCAAATAATTTATAAAAATTGTGTGTAGTCGTAGCTACACAAGTGTTTTTATAAAGAAGTAGAATAAATAAAGACAAAAATATTAATGGTCATTTCAATGTGTATTTGTATAAAGCTTTTTTTTGATCGATGGATATGAATAAACCAATAGGTGTTTTTGATTCAGGAATAGGTGGCTTAACCGTTGCAAAAGCTATAAAGAAAAGCATGCCAAATGAGCAAATTGTTTATTTTGGTGATACTAAACATTTGCCTTATGGTGATAAGTCTAAGGAAACTTTAGTAGCTTATTCCTTAGAGATTACAAGATTCATGCTAAAACAAGGAGTGAAAGCTATTGTGGTGGCTTGTAACTCTGCATCTGCAATGGCTTATAAGGAGATAAACGAAATAGCTGGAGATATTCCGGTTTATAATGTGATAGATCCAATAGTAGATTATATTTCCTCGCTTAATGGGCTCGCAAATCATGTTGGCCTTATTGCTACAAAAGCTACTGTTAATTCAAATGTATACTATAGTAAAATTTCTAAGAAAAAAATAAGTATTAGAACTTCTTCCTTGGCCACTCCGCTTTTAGTACCTATGATTGAAGAGGGGTTTCACGATGATAAGATTAGTAATACAATTATTCAGAATTATTTATGCGATAAGCACCTCAAGGGGATCGATACCCTTATTCTCGGTTGTACGCATTACCCGCTTATAGAAGATGAAATAAATGAATTTTACAAGGGGCAGGTTAATGTTTTAAATTCAGCCAATATCGTTGCTGATAAAGTTAAAAATCTTCTCAAGAATTCTGGACTTAATAGTAAAACTGAATTCTCTACTCGCGATAAGTTTTTTGTTTCAGACTATACTGAATCATTCGAAAAAACTGCGAAAATTATATTTGGAAGTGATATACATCTCGAGAAAGTGATACTAGAAAATAAGTAGTAAAGTATTAAATTAAAAAAGCCCATCAAAAAAGGGGAGATGGACTTTAATAAGTGTTCTTAATGAAAAAAACTTTTGTTGTTCAAATGTATGCATTGTGTTTGTAAATCATTTTATTTGAGGTAGATAGTTTACTGTAAAGTGACAAGGTGTTTTATTTTGCTGATGAACAAGTTTAGAACGCCGAATTGTTAGTTTTTATTTAATAAAATTGTTTAATTATGAGTTGGTTAGTGAAAGTACTTTTATCGTCTTTAGCTGTTGTAGTTGCAGCGTACCTTATACCCGGAGTCGAAGTAGATTCGTTTATGATTGCTATTATTGTTGCGATAGTGATATCAATAATGAATTCTTTTTTCAGACCTTTATTTGTTATTCTTACTCTACCAGTTACAATACTAACCTTTGGCCTTTTCCTGTTAGCGGTAAACGCTTTTATGATTATGATATCAAGTAGTATTGTAGATGGCTTTCATGTTAGTGGTTTTTGGTCTGCCTTATTTTTTAGTTTCGTTCTTACTTTTCTTCAATCAATGTTCAATCAGACCGAAGAAGGAACTAAGGGATAATACTAATTGCCTTATGAAATGACGTATATAAGTTATTTCATGATGTATTTGGCACTAAATATATACGATAGCTTTTAAGCTAGTTGATACACCAAGTTTAAACAAGAAGTGCGCAAGCAGATAAACCAGCACCGCAGACTATTCTAGGGGACTATGCTTTTTTAGACATAAATTTAAGGTTGTAATTTTTATTAACTATTCTTGATGCCTTATAAGGTCTTAGTATTTGCTTGTGAAATTTGGGTAGATATCACAGAATAGCCGCTTTTTGCGTATTATATGTCTATAAATTAGGTGAAAGAATAAAATATACTTAATTTTGCACCGCTAAAAAAATAAGTAATTCTATTATAAAGAAAATAGTATTCTTTGTAGTTATCGTGCTTAGTCTCCTGATTTTTATCAGAGAAACAAATGATTGCTATCGAGGTACTTTATAAAAATTAATATTGTATGCAAGCTACTAGAGAGAACAAAGACGCATTAAATGCTGTATTGAATGTGAATATCGTTGCTGACGATTATAAGGCAAGTGTTGATAAAATCCTTAAGGATTATCGTAAGAATGCTAATGTTCCTGGATTTCGTAAGGGCTTAGTCCCAATGGGAATGATTAAGAAGCAGTACGGTAAAGCAGTATTGATTGACGAGGTGAATAAAATACTTCAAGAGTCTGTGAATAAGTATATTCAAGATGAGAAGTTAGATATATTAGGAAATCCACTTCCTATTGCTCAAGATAACATAGATTGGAATGGTGATGAGTTTAACTTCCAGTTCGAATTAGGTTTAGCTCCTGAATTTTCTGTAAACCTTGAAGAGTTGAAAGGTCTAAATTCATATAAAGTAATTGTTGATGACGAATTAGTTCAGAAACAAGTTGAAGATTTTGCTTCTCGTTTTGGAAATGTTGTTGGTCTTGATGAAGCTACAGAAGAAGCTAATGTTGCGGGTTCTGTTGTTGAGTTAGATGAAGATGGATCTACCGTTAAAGAAGATGGGATTTCTGCACAAGCTACTGTATCAATTTCTGATTTAAAAGGAAAAAGAAATCCTAATAAATTTGTTGGTGCTAAAGTTGGAGATGTTATAATCTTAAAAACAAAGAGTCTTTTTGAAGAAGAAGCTAAGCTTGCAAATTTATTAGGTAAGACTGTTGAAGAAGTAAAAGATCTTGAGACTCAAGTTCAGTTCACAATAAGTGAAATTTCAAAAGTGGAGAAGCACGAAATTAATCAAGATTTATTTGATAAGATTTACGGTGCTGGAACTATTGATTCTGAAGATGCATTTAGATCGCGTATTAAAGATGATGCTGAAAAAGTATATATTGGCGAGACTGACCGTCATTTCTTAAACCAAGTTACAGATAAACTACTTGAGGAAACTAAGGTAGAGTTACCAGAAGAATTCTTGACTAAATGGTTGAAATCTGTTGCTGAGAATCCTATCACTGACGAGCAGGCTGTAGCTGAATTCGAGAAATCTAAAAAAGGGATCATATATCAATTGATTGAAGGGAAAGTGTTTTCTGAGAACAATTTACAGATTACTTTAGACGATGTTAAGGGTAGTGCTATTACTATGATAAAGGCGCAGATGGCTCAATTCGGACAAGCTAGTATGGATGATAAAGAAGCAGAAGATATTGCAATGAGAGTTCTTCAAAATCAAGAAGAATATACTAGAATATCTGAGCAAGTGAAAATGGAGAAACTATCAGCTTTATATAAAGAAAAAGTTTCTGCAGAAGCTAAAGAACTTAGTTTTGATAAATTTGTTGCTGAGATTTCAAAGTAATTTTAAGATAAAAAAAGAAGAGAATAATCTTCTTGAAAAATATAGCAGGGAATTAAATTTATTTTTTAAATTTAGTTCCCTTTTTATTTAATATAAAAATGCATAAAATGAATATAGGAGAAGAGTTTAAGAAGTATGCTACTAAGCACTTAGGTATATCGAGTATGACTATGCATCAGTTTCAATCTGTTCATAATAGTTATATTTCGCCGACAATTATCGAAGAACGCCAGATGAATGTTGCATCAATGGATGTTTTTTCTCGTTTGATGATGGATCGAATAATTTTTTTAGGAACAGGGATTGATGATCATGTTTCAAATATTATTCAAGGGCAATTGTTGTTTTTAGAATCGGTTGACGCATCTAAGGATATTCAAATTTACCTTAATTCTCCTGGTGGAAGCGTTTACGCTGGCTTGGGAATTTACGATACAATGCAATTGGTAAAGCCTGACGTAGCAACTATATGTACAGGAATGGCTGCTTCGATGGGAGCTGTTTTGTTGACAGCTGGTGCCCCAGGGAAAAGATCGGCTCTAAAACATTCTAGAGTTATGATTCACCAACCAATGGGTGGTGCTCAAGGTCAAGCATCAGATATAGAAATTACAGCTCGCGAGATTGCGAAGCTTAAAGAAGAGCTTTATACTATTATTTCTGAGCACAGTGGTAAAACATATGAGCAGGTTTGGAAGGATAGTGATAGAGATTATTGGATGACTGCTGCCGAAGCTGTTGAGTATGGTATGGTAGATGAGGTACTTGTCAGAAAATAATATGATTAAGAAGATAAAAAATTGATAAAGCTGCAGTAACCCTGTAGCTTTTTTATGTACTTTTGCAGCATGAGTAAAGAAGAATTATCGTGTTCGTTTTGCGGACGTAAGAAAAGTGAGACTAATTTGTTGATTGCAGGTATGGATGCCCATATTTGTGACAAGTGTATTGAGCAAGCTCATGGGATTGTTATTGAAGAAGTAGCAAACTCTCAAGTGCAAGAAGTAAGCTCTGAGATCTCTCTAAAGAAACCAAAGGAAATAAAAGAATTCCTTGATCAATATGTAATTGGTCAGGATGACGCTAAGAAAGTATTGGCTGTATCTGTATATAATCACTATAAAAGAATATTGCAGAAAGACTTCGATGACGATGTAGAAATTGAAAAATCTAATATCGTTATGGTTGGACCAACAGGAACTGGTAAAACATTGCTTGCGCGCTCTATTGCTAGAATGCTCAATGTTCCTTTTACCATTGTTGATGCAACAGTACTTACTGAAGCGGGTTATGTTGGTGAAGATGTTGAGAGTATTCTGTCTAGATTGCTTCAAGCAGCTGATTATAATGTGCAGAAAGCAGAAAGAGGTATTGTTTTTATTGATGAAATAGATAAGATTGCTCGTAAAAGCGATAATCCTTCTATTACACGTGATGTTTCTGGTGAAGGTGTTCAGCAAGCTATGTTGAAGCTTCTTGAAGGTGCTGTAATAAATGTTCCACCACAAGGAGGACGAAAGCATCCTGATCAGAAATTTGTTGAGGTAAATACAAAGAATATCTTGTTTATTGCTGGAGGAGCATTCTCTGGTATTGAACGTAAGATTGGGAATAGACTAAATACTAGAGCTATTGGATATCAGAAAGACTTTTTGGATCAAGTAGATGAAGAAAATATGTTGCAGTATGTTCTTCCAATGGATTTAAAGTCTTTTGGTTTAATACCTGAATTAATAGGTCGTTTGCCTGTTTTAACTCATCTAGATCCTTTGGACGAAGCTTCTCTAAAAATGATTCTGACAGAACCAAAAAATGCTATAGTAAAGCAATATCAGAAATTGTTTGATATAGATGGTGTTAGTCTAGAGATAGAAGATTCAGCAATTGATTTTGTTGTAGAAAAAGCTTCAGAGTTTAAATTAGGAGCTAGAGGTTTGAGGTCTATTATTGAAGCAATTCTTACTGATGCTATGTTTGATGCACCTTCTGGAGATCTTAAAAAGTTAGCTATTTCCCGAGAATATGCCGAAAGTAAAATGAGCCAATCAAAATTGAGAAGGCTTAAGGCAGTTTAGTGTTGAAAAAGAAATATTTATAAAGAGCTATTTTTTATTTTTAGAAATAGCTCTTTTTTATGCTTAATAAAATAGATAGATGAATACGAAAATATTTGTACCTAGAGAATTAAAAACTGATGGAATTGATGAGGAAGTTGTGAAATGGAGGAGCCCGTCTAATATTGCTTTGGTAAAATATTGGGGGAAAGTTGGATATCAGATTCCAGCTAATCCATCTATTAGTTTTACACTGAAAAACAGCTATACGGAAACTGAGATTAAATTTGTAAAAAAGGAGACTGCAAATAATTTTATAGACTTTAAACTCTTGTTTGAAGGAAAGAAAAATGAATCTTTTTCTTCGAGGGTAGCTAAGTTTCTTGAGGATATAAAGGTGTATGTCCCTTTTTTAAAGCTGTATAGTCTCGAAATTAGTACAATTAATTCTTTTCCACACTCTAGTGGTATTGCCTCCTCTGCTTCTGGGTTTAGTGCATTGTCTGCTTGTTTAGTGGCTTTCGAGAAGCTTATTAATCCTGAATTGATGAATATTACAGCTCAGAAGAAAGTTTCATTCTTGTCGCGTTTAGGGTCTGGAAGTGCTTGTAGGTCTGTTGAAGGACCTTTGATGATATGGGGAAGGCATCAAAATTATCGCCTTTCTGATAATGAAGTTGCTGTTACACCAGATTTAGTGTTGAACGATGTTTTTAAAGGATTTCAAGATACAATTCTACTTGTTGATAAAGGTGCTAAATCGGTGTCTAGCACTGTAGGGCATTCTTTGATGGATGGTCATCCTTTTGCGAAAAGAAGATTTGAACAAGCGAATGAGCATCTTGCCGAAATGAAAGAAATTCTTCAAAATGGAGATCTGAACAGATTTGCCGAAATAGTAGAGAATGATGCATTGACTTTGCACGCAATGATGATGACATCTACACCTTCATTTATATTGATGAAACCCAATACTCTTTTAGTGTTGGAAGCCATAAAAGAGCACCGAGAAAAGAGTGGACTTAATATGGTGTTTACTCTTGATGCTGGCGCTAATGTTCATCTTTTATATCCTCTTTCTCAGAAGGATAAAGTTATGGAATTCGTGAAAAATGATCTAGTTGCGTATTGCGAAAATGGTCACTATATTTGTGACGAACTTGGAACAGGAATTGAGGAAGTTAATTAATGAGCTTTCTCGAGTAATACCAATTGGTTTATGAAATGACGTTTAGATAAAATCAAAGTATTTTTTCTTTATGGGAGTATTAAATTTGTTGTATAGCCTAAGCTACGCAAGAAATTTTATATAAACCAGAACCGAGCATGTACTATGCAACATATAAAATTGTTGATTTAAACACATGCGAACACTACCTGACCTTTGATGAATTTAATATTCAGGTAAAAGGAAAAAG
>JAGLEB010000138.1 GCA_023145275.1 Flavobacteriales bacterium
AGGCTATTTATGTTGTAGTACTGAGTGAAACTAATTTTTTTTAAATGAAGAAAGGACCTTTATTTTATGCTAAGGTGTTGTTGTTTGGAGAGTATGGAATAATCGAAGATTCCATGGGACTGTCTGTACCTTACAATTTCTATCAAGGAGTTTTGAAACTCCCTGCTGATAGAAAGAGTAATGTGCTTGCAGAAGATTCAAACTTTCATCTACGTAAATATCTCGATTATATTAAAGAATTGAATTCTGATGAGAGTCTCAATGTTAAATTTGATATTGATGAACTTTTGAATGATATTGATTTAGGTCTGTATTTCGATTCTAGTATTCCTCAAGGTTACGGAGTAGGTAGCTCCGGAGCTTTAGTTGCTGCGCTGTATGATAGATATGCCTTGAGTAAAATTGATTCAAAGACTAAGCTCACTAAAGAAAATATTCAGGAATTAAAGAGAATATTCGGCGAGATGGAATCTCATTTTCATGGGAAAAGCTCTGGAATAGATCCTTTGATTTGCTATTTAAATATACCTCTTCTTATAAAGTCTAAAACAGAAATAGATCTTGTTGGAATTCCTGATATGAATGAGGGTAAAGGAGCCGTGTTTTTGATTGACTCTGGAATGCCAGGCGAAACTGAGCCAATGGTGAATATATTTATGGAAAAGTGCAAGCACGAAGGTTTTAGAAATATGCTAAAAGAGCAGTTTGTAAAATATAACGATGCTTGTATACAATCTTTTGTGAAAGGCGAGTTTTCTACACTGTTTAAGGATTTAAAGAATCTTTCTTCTCTAGTTCTCGACAATTTTAAGCCTATGATACCAACCTCATTTCATAATCTTTGGCAGAATGGAATAGATTCTGACGATTACTATATGAAACTTTGTGGCTCTGGAGGAGGAGGTTATATATTGGGATTTGCCGAGGATTTTGAAAAAGCCGAAAAATCACTTGGAGATCATAGGCTTGAGGTGATTTACAGGTTTTAGAAGTAATTTTTCTAAGATGTTATAATAAATAAACTAGCTATCAATACAAATTCTCTTAAATATAAGTATAGGAAGATAATTGGTCTGTTTTCTGTTGTCCGAGGATATAATATATTAGTTATTGTATTGGCTCAGTATCTCACATCTATATATATTCTTTCTTTCGATGACAATGTTTGGGATGTTATACTGAATCCAAGCTTGTTTGTACTAGTGCTTAGTTCTGCTTTGATTGTAGCAGCAGGATATATAATAAATGCTTTCTACGATTTTGAAAAAGATAGCATAAATAAACCTTCAAAGACGGCTATTGATAATTTAGTTAGTAAAAAGACTAAGTTAAGTGTATATTTCCTTTTCAATATTATTGCGGTAGTAATTAGTTTTGCCGTTTCCTTTAGAGCGGCATTGTTTATGTTTCTATACGCTTTCGGGATTTGGATTTACTCTCATAAACTAAAGAGGATTACTTTTGTGGGTAATATTGTAGCCTCAATTTTAGCAATAACACCATTCTTTGCAATTTTTCTCTACTATAAGCACATTTCCGAACTTATTGTTTTACACGCTTCATACCTTTATTTGCTGATACTGATAAGGGAATTACTAAAGGATATGCAAAGCTACAAGGGCGACTTGATTTTTGGATATATGACTATCCCTGTTCGTTATAGTCTATATGTATCACGGGTGTTAATATCTGCTCTTGTTTTGTTAGCGCTTATACCTGGTTACTTGCTAACTCGTTTCCCCGAAGTAGGATCTATGGACGTGTATTTCCATTTTAGCTTAGGTGTATTATTTGTTTTTTTAGTTGGACTATGGTCACTAAAAGGTCTTAAATGGTCACTTTTCCAGTATAATATTATTAAGTTCCTGATTCTAGCAGGAGTATTCTCTATCGCACTAGTACCGTATTCGTAGGGGTGGACTTTGTATTTAGTACAGAGTATTTAGTATAAAGTACTTAGGGGGAAGAGTAAAAAGCAGCATACGCCCACTTGCGCTATATCGTCAACTATCAGTTACTATCTACTAAGTGTTAACTACTAAATACTTGACTTCGTAATTTATTTCACTTTAGTGCTTGACTTATCATTATAAAGCATTATTTTTGCAAAAATTTTTTTTGAAATATTATATATGGCAGTAGACAAAAATCCATCTGGAAAAAGGGATGGTAAACCATCTTCTGGTAAAAGAGAAGGTAAATCAAGAGTTTCAAATACTGATAACAAGAAAGGACTTCGTTCTACACGTCATGGCGATGTTGATAAGCGCCGTGCAGATCGTAAGAATAGTGCTGAAAGTTTCAGTAAAACTAGATCAGAAAATGAAGGTGCTAAGAAAAAAGCATTTTCTAAAGATTCAGATAATGCTTATAAAGGGAATAAACCTTTTAAGAAAGCTAAAAAAATGGAAACTCAAGCTAGTATTGATAAGCGTGTTGAGAAAGATGGAATCAGACTTAACAAGTTTATCGCAAATGCTGGTATTTGTTCTCGGCGTGATGCCGACAAGCACATTGTTGCTGGGTCAGTTACCGTAAATGGTAAAGTTGTTGACTCGATGGGATATCGAGTAAAAAGTACAGAAGAAGTAAAGTTTGATGGAACCACTATACAAGCCGAAAAAAAGGTTTATGTGGTACTGAACAAGCCTAAGAACTTTATTACTACAAGAGAAGATACTCACGGACGCAGAACCGTAATGGATTTGTTGAGTGGTATGGGAGATGTTAGAGTTTACCCTGTTGGTAGATTAGACAGAAATACTACCGGAGTTTTGATGTTTACAAATGATGGTGAGATGACAAAACGTCTTACGCATCCAACTTATGGAGTGAAAAAGATGTACCATGTTACTCTTAATCACAGTTTGAAACAAGTGCATTTAGAGAAGATTCTTGATGGTTTGCACCTAGAGGATGGATCTATTTATGTTGACAGCGTTTCATATGTTAATAATGCTCCTAAAACGGAAGTGGGAATTGAAATAAGCTCTGGAAAGAATCGTATTGTACGTCGTATTTTTGAATCTTTGGGTTATGATGTTGTAAAGCTCGATAGAGTTATGATGGCAGGATTAACAAAAAAGAATATCAAGAGAGGACAATGGCGTTTTCTTACTCAAGAAGAAGTTAATTTCTTGAAAATGATATAATGTAGAGTTGTTACTATACATCATCATAAAAAATATAAATCCTTTGAGTTAATTCTCAAGGGATTTTTTTTGCCCTTTTACAAGGCTGTAGCTTGTTACAAGCAGGGTGACATAATTGAAGCATTAATTTCTAAGTGATTCAAATCATAGTTTTTTGCTTTAAGTGTATGTAACTTAGACTGTTGTTAATCCCTTTAATCACATGTCTTATGTTTAATAGAAACTTTTTCTTCGTTTTGCTTTTTTTCGCTTTAAACAATGTTTATGCTCAAAACACTTACGTCCCAGACGATAATTTCGAACAAGCTCTAATTGATCTAGGCTATGATGATGTACTAGACGATTACGTGCTTACTGCAAATATCTCTGGTGTTACATATTTGGGCCTTTCTGATAAAAATATAAGTGACTTAACAGGTGTTGAAGATTTTGCAAGTTTAGAAAATTTATATTGTTCTAATAATCAACTCACAAGTATTGATGTAACTCAAAATACTGTTTTAAGTTATCTACATATTGGGTGGAATCAACTCACAAGTATTGATGTTACTAAAAATACTGTTTTAGGAGAACTAAATATTGGGAATAATCAACTCACAAGTATTGATGTGACAAAACTTACTGCTTTAAGTAGTTTACTTTGTTCGCATAATCAACTTACAAGTATTGATGTAACTCAAAATACTGGTTTAAGATTTCTAAGTATTGGGAATAATCAACTTACAAGTATTGATGTTGCTAAAAATACTGATTTAAGAGAACTAAATATTGGGAATAATCAACTCACAAGCATAGATGTGACAAAACATGCTGCTTTAGAAATCCTAGTGTGTGATAATAATCAACTATCAGAAATAGATGTTACAAAAAATATTGATTTAAGATGGTTGGTTTGCGAGCGTAATCAAATTACTGAGTTAGAAGTTGTAAAACTTACTGATTTAGAACTTTTGAGCTGTGGTGGTAATAAACTTGTAAGTATTGATGTTACTAAAAATACCTCTTTAGTTAGTTTGGGGTGTCGTAATAATCAACTTACAAGTATCGATGTTACTCAAAATACTGTTTTGTGGGGTTTATATTGTGAAGGTAATCAACTTACACGTTTAGATGTTACTCATGCTACAGTCTTAAATAGTTTGAATTGCTCAAATAATAAAATTCCTGAGTTAGATCTATCTAAAAATATAAGTTTAAAATATTTAACCTGTGATAATAATAATCTAAAAGAATTAGATATTAGTCAAAATACTGCTATATATAATTTGACATGTAGTAGTAATAAACTCACAGTTTTAGACGTGACAAATATCCCTGTCCTAAAATCTTTACAATGTTATGGTAATCAAATTTCGATGTTAGATGTGACCAATAACCCTGTTCTAGAATATTTGCGATGTAATGATAATCAAATTTCGATGTTAGATGTAAGTAATAATATTGCTTTATGGGCTTTAGAATGTGGCAATAATAAACTGACAAGTTTAAATGTGAAAAATGGAAATAACAGTATGATCACAAGGTTTAGTGCTCTAGGTAATTCAAACTTACTATGTATTCAGGTCGATAACGAAACTGATGCTAAGAATGGTGTAGCGCCTTATGATAATTGGAAAAAAGATAATACTGCTAGCTATTCAGAAAATTGTTCATCTCTGGGTGTTGATGACGAAGTGCTGTCAGATGGACTGAAAATTTACCCAAACCCAGTTCGTAATACTTTAACAGTTGAGTCGGAAATACCAATAGTAAAAGTTGAGATATTTAATGTTTTAGGTAAAAAAGAGATGGAAACTAAGTCTGGTTTTAACTCTATATTAACTGAGAATTTATCAGGAGGAGTTTATATTATTAAAATTCACTCTGCAAAATCTACGATAGTTAGGCGGATAACTAAACAATAATGAAGGTTCTGTATTTCTGTTATAGCTGAATATTGTGTTGATGTGAAAAATGGGAGTGGTTTTGTTGCTGTTCGTGAACAGTTTATGTTAAACTGGTGATTGTGCCTGTGGCACTTGTTTATTGTGCTTGCGCACTACTTTTTTAAATTTGGTGTGCTTTTTGATCCGAAGAGATTCTCAATGTTTTCAATTGTAGTATCTTTAATTTACTTTATTATTATTATTATTAGAGGTTAGTAGTTATCTACATACCGTTTATAATTAATTATTATCTATAGGTGATGTTAAGGCTGAAAGTC
>JAGLEB010000139.1 GCA_023145275.1 Flavobacteriales bacterium
GATGAAGTTGCAGTGAGAGAGAAGTCTAAGTCTTTAGAGGTGGTTGATGATTCAATCGCTAACAGACAAGATTCATACGAGTGGATGACTTGGAATTCTGAAACTAAAACAGGAAGATATGTATCTGTTCCTGAGAGAACTCAGATTCCTGAGAATATTCAGGAGCATTTAATCGTTGAATTGTATTCTAAGTAATTGTAACTTTCAGACTAAATTAATTTATACTTATGGCAATTTTGAATTTCCAAAAGCCTGACAAGGTAATTTTGATTGAATCAAGTGAATTTGAAGGACGATTTGAATTTCGTCCTTTAGAGCCAGGTTTCGGTCTTACAGTAGGTAATGCATTAAGAAGAGTTCTTCTTTCTTCGTTAGAAGGATATGCAATTACTTCTGTGAAAATTGAGGGGGTAGAGCATGAGTTTTCTACAATCAAAGGTATTGTAGAGGATATCACTGAAATTATCCTCAGCTTAAAACAAGTTCGTTTTAAACAACAAATTGAAGATGTAGACTCTGAAAATGTTTCTATTTCTATCTCAGGTCAGGACAAGATAGTTGCCGGAGATTTCCAAAGATTTATATCAGGTTTTCAAGTACTAAATCCAGATTTAGTTATTTGTAATATGGATAGATCAGTGAAATTCGATATGGAATTGACTATCGAGAAGGGTCGTGGATTTGTTCCTGCTGAAGAGAATAAAAGATCTTCAGCTGCAATGGGAACTATTTTTGTAGATTCTATTTTCACTCCTATTCGTAATGTAAAATATTCAATTGAAAATTATCGTGTTGAGCAAAAGACTGATTATGAAAAATTAGTTTTAGATATCAAGACAGATGGTTCTATCTTACCTAAAGATGCTTTAACTGAAGCAGCTAAGATATTGATACACCATTTCATGTTATTTTCTGATGAAAGAATTACATTGGAAGCTGAGGAAATTGCTAAGACAGAAAACTACGATGAAGAATCGTTACATATGCGTCAACTTCTTAAAACGAAGTTAATTGATATGGATCTTTCTGTACGTGCATTAAATTGTTTAAAAGCTGCTGAAGTTGATACTTTAGGAGAATTGGTTGCTTATAATAAATCAGATTTGATGAAATTTAGAAACTTTGGAAAAAAATCATTGACCGAACTTGAAGAGTTGGTTAATGTTAAAGGTTTAAATTTCGGAATGGATTTAGCTAAGTATAAGTTAGAGAAAGAATAGTCGAGAAATCGAAAAATATCATTTGATAGATGAGACACGGAAAGAAATTTAATCATTTAGGTAGAAAAACTGGACATAGAAAAGCTTTGTTATCAAACATGGCATGTTCTTTGATCGAGCATAAAAGAATAACTACCACTATTGCTAAGGCAAGAGAGCTTAGAAAATACGCTGAGCCTTTAATCACTAAATCTAAAGAAGATACTACGCATTCACGTCGTATTGTATTTTCTTATTTGAGAAACAAATATGCCGTAACTGAGCTTTTTAGAGAAGTTGCTGCAAAGGTTGGTGATAGACCAGGAGGATACACACGTATCATCAAGTTAGGGAATCGTCAAGGTGATAACGCTGAGATGGCAATGATAGAATTAGTTGACTTTAACGAGTTGTATAACGCTAATGCTAACAAAACTGCTAAGAAAGCGAAATCTACTAGACGTGGACGTAAAAAAGCTACTGAAACAGAGGAAACTCCTGACGTAGAAACGAAGGATGAAAACTAGTAATTACTGTTTTTGATATAATTTGAAAAGGATACCCTCAATTTGAGGATATCCTTTTTTTTGTGACTATATTTGCCGAACAATTTTGGACCTTAATTTATATAGTTTAAATAGTCATTTTGTACTTGTCGGTGTAGTTATAGTACAAAGTTGTTTTAATAGTATTTTTTCAAAAAAGAATAAATGAAGCTTAAAGATCGAAAAAAAGCAATCTTACTTTTAGAAGATGGAACTGTATTTTACGGTAAGTCTATCGGGATTGATGGAACAGCAACTGGTGAAATATGCTTTAATACTGGTATGACTGGTTATCAAGAGATTTTTACAGATCCATCATATTTTGGGCAACTATTAGTTGCTACAAATGCCCATATCGGAAATTATGGTGTAAATAATGATGAAGTTGAATCTGATAGTATGAAAATTGCGGGATTAATCTGTAAGAACTTTAGTGAAGACTATTCACGTGTTAATGCAGATGGTTCAATAATTAATTATTTTAAGGAGGAAAATAAAGTTGCAATTTCTGATGTTGATACTCGTGCTTTGGTGCGTCATATTAGGTCTAAAGGAGCGATGAATGCTGTTATATCTACCGATTGTGAAGATATTACTGTGCTTAAGTCTAAAATTGCTTCAGTACCTAGTATGGTTGGATTAGATTTAGCATCAAAAGTTTCTACTACAAAACCTTATTTCTTTGGAGAGGAAGATGCTACTTATAAA
>JAGLEB010000014.1 GCA_023145275.1 Flavobacteriales bacterium
GTGATAACAGCGTGTGTTTATTAGTCGTAATAGACCTTTCGGCTCGGCTATCCATGACGACTTTGTGTTTGTCTCTCAAAGTCGCAGAGTCGCAATGCGTATTTCACTTAGCGCCTTAGCGACTTTGCGAGATTCAAATCGTCATTAGCTCATTGGAGTTTTTAGAAAAAAAAACTTACGCATCAAGGTGACGATGTACTAATTTTGTGAGTTTTATAAAATGAGAACACCAAAGAAGATCATTTCAATATCTAATTGGTATTACTTATGGAATGTGTATTTTTATTGATAACTTGGGTTCGTTAATTGTTTGAGTGATGAAAGTTGCATTTTGTCCTAAATGATTTAACGTGTAATCGGTGGTAATCATCTTGAAAATACCATCCCTAGTCTAAAAATTTTATCCTTTACGAATTGACTTTATATATTTGAAGAGTTAAAGTGTTTATATGTGCTTTGACGATATAACCAAGAAAGATAAATATGAAAGTAAAAGCACTTTTAAGCTTATTGATAATGTTTACAGTATCATTTTCAGTAAGCGCCCAGACAATTTCAAAATTAAATGTACAGGGGTTTCACGCCAATTTCACTCCTGATGGTAAGAATATCATTTTCACATCATCAAATTATGAAGGACTAAAGAAACTTAATGTAAATACTTCTACTGTTGAGGTATTAAACAGAGAAGCTGGGGCGGGATATAATCCTATTGTTGGAGATGATAGAGTTTTCTTTAAAACGAATAAAAATAAGCAAGAAGTACTAGAACTTGATTATAAAACTCAATCTTTAAAAAAGTACAGTTCTACTAATTCAGCAATAGTTTTTTTTGAGAATAGTAATTTGAAAAAGAACAATAGCAATCTACCAATTCAAGCAAAATCAAGTAGCGATTTATCTTCAGTAGAATTGATTTATGCTGATGGATTATCTAATCTTATTAATATTGAAAAGTATAAAAATAAGGTTTGGGTTTCTCTATCGCCAGATAGAACAAAGATTCTTTATACTGTTGTAGGTCAGAAAACATTTATTACTGATTTAGAAGGAAATACAATTGCTAGTTTAGATAGGACTGAATCTCCAAAATGGGCTAATGATAACACTATAGTTTACATGCTTACATCAGAGAATTTAGACTATATCACTGATGGGGATATCTATTCTTACAGTCTAAATACAAAGAAAATCACTTCCCTAACAAGTAAGTTTAGCGATGTTGCTTTATACCCTGCTATGTCAGTCGATGAGGGTAAGGTTGTTTTCAATAACGATCAAGGAGAATTATTCCTTATTAATTTGACAAAATAAGAAGACATGAAAAAAATATACTCAATAATATTTGCAGTTTTATTACCGTTGTTGACTTTTGCTCAACAACACCAATATTCTGAATTGCCCAAGTTGCTGGATGATAAAAAACTTTGTTTAGATCCAGGACATGGTGGACACGATGGCGATGATAGAGAGATTTATTTAGGTTATGGACTTACATTTTGGGAGTCAGATGGTAATTTCTTTCAAGCAAACTTTGCAGCAGAAATACTTGAGAGTCTTGGAGCTGAAGTAAAAGTTACTAGATATACAAACGATTCACACGATGTTAATCGCCAACCTTCTTTATCAGAGCGCGTAGCTATAGGAAATGCTTTTGATGCAGATTTCTTTCATTCTATACATACAAATGCGGGTAGCGGAACAGCTAATTATACTTCTGTTTATCAGCATAAGAACACTAGTGTTTACACACCAGAGCAAAATAAGATGAGTAAGATTATGAACAATGTTATTTTTGATGTTGTTTATACTACTGGTAAATATGATAAGTCTGCAAATTTCGGTGTGTTGAGAGGAAATAATCAGCCTGCTGTGCTTACTGAAGCTTGTATGCACGATTACATTAAAGAGGGAAGACGTTTAAATAACGATAGGTATAAAATGGCAATGGCATATTCGTATGTACGTGGTTATTTAGAGTTTTACGATGCTGGTGTTTTTCCTTATGGTGAAATTGGTGGTAGAATATTCTACAAATATGGTTATAAGCCTGTAGGTTTCAATCCTAATAACTACGATCATGGCGAAGAAGTAAATCAAGCAAAAGTTACTTTGTATAAAAGTGGAGTTGAACTTGATTCGCAGTACACTGATAGAGCTTATGATGGGTACTACTTTTTCGATATGCTCGAAGAAGGTGATTACACTATAAAAATTGAGAAAGACGGAATGCCTACTCAAACAGAAGTTGTTACTGTTGTAAAAGGTAGTTTAGCTAAAAAAGATATAGTTTTCGATCAAAGCCCAGTTGTTGAAACTAGCAACGCTCCAGAGCTTGTTTTTGTAGGTCAACCAGAAAATGGTGGTAATGGTGTTTCTGCTAAGTGGATAAAAAGCAAAATTGATGGATTAGTAGGCTACAAATTGTATTGGTCTTCCGATTTATTAAATTGGAAATTAGTTGCCGATGAATCTACATTGACAGCTGATGTACCAACTACTAGAAATGTAGTTTCTATAAATATTGAAGATGTTTCTGATTTTATTGATACTCCTACAGCAGAAGCTAAGTATTTCAAAGTTGTTGCAATAGGTACTGTTACAAGTTCTGATAGTGAGATATATGTAAAATCTAAATTATCGGGTGCCAAAAAAGTTTTAATTGCTGATGCTTTTCAAAGTAAAACAGGAGATATTCAAATTGATGAATCTATTGCAAGAGGGTATTTGAATTCTCTATCTAAGATTTCGTCAATTGGGTCTATATCTACAATTAATTCTGATAGAATTTGGGATTCTTATCTTGATATTAATGATTACGATATTATTGTTTGGGTATTAGCAAACGAAAAAACAGAGGACGAAAATTTTTCTTTGAAAGAGACTGTTTTTGTTAAGAAATTTTTAGAGCAAGGCGGGAAAATTATTGTATCAGGTTCCGATGTTGGTTATGATATGATAATTAATGGAAAGAGAAATTCTGAACAAAATTTTTACACAGATTATTTGAAGGCAAAATGTTCTGCTGATTATTCAGGAACTACAGGTACAGGAATAGGAGTAGATGGTACTTACCTTGAAGGCGTGAATTTAAATTTTGCATCTGATGCTCTTAAATATCCTACTGACGAGATTACACCTTGGGGTGGTTCGGAAGTAATTTTAAAAGATGAAAATGGTAAAGATGTTGCTGTGGCATATTCTGGTGTTTACGGAACTTCAATTGTAGTTGGAAGACTTGCATATTTCGCATTCCCATTGGAATCACTATCACAATCGCAGTTAGATAATGTTATTGAAAAAACATTCGATTATTTCGATGAGTTTGTTCTACCACCACCACCACCAAAACCTGAAGTTTCCGAAATTCTCGCAGTTGAAGCTAATTCTGGTAATGATGGTGTAGTAGTTAGATGGACAAAATCTACTAATAAATATATAGCAGGATACAATGTTTATTTTGCAGAAGCAGGTAGTCCTGACTCTTGGAAATTAGCAGTTGCCTATGATAATGTAGATGCGACATCAAGAAGTGTAGAAATTAAATTTTCTTCTTTTGTTGATGCTCCAATAGATGAGTCTAATTTAAGATTTAAAACAACTGCTGTTGCTTTTTCTAACGAACAAGCTGTTGAGGGAGATGAAAGTGATGTTTTATGTTTAGCTAAACACCGTGGCATTCTTGATGTACTTGTTGTTGATGGTTTTGATAGAACTTACAGTGGTTTTGATGGCTCTATTAATTTATTAGAAGTACAGACTAACGTTTTAATCAAGAATGAGTTAATTAGATCAGTATCTACTTGTCCTAACGAAGGAATAACAAAAGTAGGAGGAGTTGATTTAACTAAATATCACACTGTAATTTGGATATCTGGAGAAGAATCTACACAAGAAGAAACTTTCTCTGACGACGAACAGATTAAGGTGAAAGCTTACCTCGAAAATGGAGGAGCATTGTTTGTTAGTGGTGCTGAAATAGGTTGGGATTTAGGGAAAAAAGGTTCTGATTCCGATAAACTTTTTTATGCGAATTATCTTAAAGCTAACTTTGTAAACGATGGTAGCTCAGATTATAAAACAGCTAATGGTGTTTCAGGTTCATTGTTTGATGGTGTTCAGTTTGAATTTTCAAAACTGTGGAGTGCTAACTATCCTGATGTAATTAGTGCAGTTAGTGGTGCCGAAAATGTATTCACATATACCGATGGAGTTTATTCGGGAGTATCTTATAAAGGAAAATTTGGAGCCTCAGATAAAACAGGAGGTGTTGTTTATTTAAGCTTCCCAATAGAAACAGCCGAAGCTGCAGATTTAGAAATAGTACATAATAATATATTAGAATACTTTCAGGAATTAGCCAAAAATACTGCCCCATTTGCTAAAAATGATAAAGCCCAAGCAATTAGTGAAACATCAGTAGAGATTGATGTGCTTACTAATGATGTTGATGGAGATGACGATATAGAAAAATCTACTGTTACTATTGTACGTGATCCTTTAAATGGTGTTGCATCGGTATTAAATGGAATGATAAATTATACTTCTAATCCTGGATTTGTAGGGAATGATACTCTTTCGTATACAGTTGCAGATGCTACAGGAAAAGTGTCTTCAATAGCTATTGTTGCTATAAAAATTATTCAAGGTTCAGGTTTGCCTCACGAATTAGAGGTTGATGCTAATCATCCTAAAAGAGATATGAGAGCTGTTTTTCTGGCTACTGTTAGTAACTTAGATTGGCCATTTAGTAGTGGTAATAGCGCTGAGAAGCAACAGTCAAATTTAATAGCTATTCTCAAGAAATTTGAAGATGCAAATGTGAATACAGTAATGTTCCAAGCACGTCCTGCAGCTGATGTCTTATATAAGTCTACTATTGAGCCATGGTCAACCGTACTTACTGGTACACAAGGTCAAGATCCAGGTTATGACCCTCTACAGTTTGCAATAGATGAGTCACATAGTAGAGGAATGGAGTTGCATGCATGGGTTAATCCATACAGAACATATGCTGGTAAAAGTTCTACAGTAGGAACCGGAAATCCATCAGCAATGCAAATTGAAAATAAGCACCCCGAATGGATATTAGTATCAAATCAAGGTAGACATATTCTAAATCCAGGTATTCCAGAGGTAATAGATTATGTAGTTTCTGTAGTTGATGAATTAGCTAGAAACTATGATGTTGATGGAATTCATTTCGATGATTATTTTTATTTCTACGAAGGAACTCCCGATGCTTTGGATGATGCTGAGTTTGCAGCTAACAATCCTAATGGTCTAGCTAAAGATGATTGGCGTAGAGCTAATGTAGATAAATTGATGGATGCTGTAAATATTAAGATTCAAGAAATTAATGTTGAGCAAAAGAAGAATATAATTTTTGGAATTTCTCCTTTTGGTATCTGGAAGAATGGTGTTCCAGAAGGTATTTCGGGAATGGACTCTTACAGTGTTATTTTTGCTGATCCTATTTCTTGGTTAGAGAAAGGTTATGTAGATTATTTAGCACCACAGTTATATTGGAAAATAGGAGGAGCACAAGATTACGATAAACTTTCTAATTGGTGGAACGATAAAGTAGCTGAACACGGAAGATATAATATGCCTTCACAGGGATTGTACAGATTAAAAGATAGCAATTGGTCTTCTCAAGAAATTATAGATCAGATTGCGCTAAACAGGAAAGAGGAAAATAAAAATACTCTAGGACAGATATTCTTTAGAGCTTTAAACTTAGCTCGTAATGATAAAAGAATAATTAACGAACTAAAGAAAAGTTCATTCCAATATCCTTCAATTTCTGCTAGTTACATTTGGAAAGAAGATGTTGCACCTAATAAACCAGAATCATTAGTTTATTCTGATGGTGAGTTGTCATGGTCTAAACCCTCTTTTGCATCTGATAGCGATACTGCTCGTAGATATGTTGTTTATAGATTCAACAGTATGGAAGAGCTTATCACTGATAAACACAACGGACGTAGAATTGTTGCTGTGTCTGGCGAAACTTCGATTGTTGTTCCTGACTCATGGTTGAATTATGGCGAGAATTTTTTATGTGTTTCTGCACTTGATAAGAATAATAATGAAAGTGTGCTTAGCAACGTTGTAGTTATTGATAATAGACCTGAGTATTGTGATGTTAAAGGAAAAGATTCTTCTTCTGAATGGATAGAGAAAGTTAAGTTTTTCAATGTAGAGAACAAAAGTGGAAACAATAACGGTTATGCTGATTTCACTAATAAAAAGTTTTATTTAAGAGTTGGTGCTGAAACTGAAATAGTATTATCACCCGGATTTAGTGGGGCTTCGTTAAGTCAGCACTGGAAAGTGTTTATTGATCTCAATAACGATGGTGATTTTTCTGATAATGGAGAAACTATTCTTGCAACTACAAGTTCAAGGGAGACTGATGTGAAAAAGTTTATTTCATTACCTCTTAGTACAAAGGAAGGTGTTTTCAGAATGAGAATCATGATGGAAGGTACTTCTTCGTCAAATAATATTGATGCATGTACTGATATTGAAAAAGGAGAAGTTGAAGATTATCTGGTTGTTCTTTCAAGAGATGAATTGTCTAACGATGACTTATCATTAAACGAAATTGAAGGAGCAGTATTTCCAAATCCATTCTCTGAACAATTAAACTTTACTTTGCAATCCGAGAAAAGTGAGGAAGTTGAGTTAGCGGTTTACAGTTTTACGGGACAGATAATTTTTAATAAGAAGTTTAATAAAACAGTTGGTGAAAATAATTTCACAATAAATTCATCTTCATGGTCACAAGGAGTATATTTACTTTTAGTGAGAGACGAAAGTGGACGGAAAACTGTTTATGAGTTGATTAAGAAATAGTCGAATTAATTTTGTTTAGTAGCCACGATTTGGCGAATTATTTATCTCACTGACTTTTGCATCATTTGATTAAATTGTTAGAGAATGTATAATTCGAAATTTCGTGGCTTTTTTTCTTAAAGAGAATAATATCATTATGAAAAATATTTCATTTTTAGTAAGCTTTATTTTAATCTCTATGAGTTTGTTTGCTCAAGAGA
>JAGLEB010000140.1 GCA_023145275.1 Flavobacteriales bacterium
ATATTGAAAGCTGTTGAAATGGCTGGATACAAGCCAGGAACTGAAGTTATGATTGCAATGGATGCTGCTGCTTCTGAATTTTACAAAGATGGTATTTACGACTATACTTTATTTGAAGGAGAAAAGGGTGTTAAGCGTTCATCTAAAGAGCAAGCTGAATATCTTGACCAATTAGTAGATAAATATCCTATCATTTCTATTGAAGATGGTATGGATGAAAAAGATTGGGATGGTTGGAAAATGCACACTGAACTTTCTGGAAACAAAACTCAGATAGTAGGTGATGACTTATTCGTAACTAACGTAGAGTTGTTAGAGCAAGGTATTAAGACTGATACAGGAAACTCTATCCTTATTAAAGTAAACCAAATTGGTACTTTATCTGAAACTATTGCTGCTGTTGAGATGGCTCACCGTGCAGGATACACTTCAGTAATGAGTCACCGTTCTGGAGAGACTGAAGATAATACAATTGCTGATTTAGCTGTTGCATTAAACTGTGGTCAAATTAAGACTGGTTCTGCATCTCGTTCTGATCGTATGGCTAAGTACAACCAATTACTTCGTATTGAAGAGGAATTAGGTGAAACTGCTTACTTCCCTGGGTTGAGAGCTTTTTCTGCTACAAAATTCAACTAGTAAAAACAGTTTTACTGTAGTTTATATAAAACCACCTCAAGCGAGGTGGTTTTTTGTTTATTATTCTTTTATGAAATTGTATTCATCAAAGTAAAAGTCTGGATTTGGGATATCAACTTTTACTGAATTTACAATGCCTTTTGCATTCATCTTAAACTGTACAGTACCTGATGGTAATGAAGGTAAATCTCTTATCTTTATAGTAAATACATCGAAGTGATAGTGATTAAGGTCCCCAATTAATCCGTCAGTAGGAAGATATTTCAAAATCAATTTCCCATTTTTTTCTTCTACTAAAATAGATCCATAAGTTATATCAGTGTATTTTCCTGTATATTCTGATAATTTAAAAGAAGGCTTGGTATTTTTAACCCTCAACTCCTCCATCTCTACAGATCGTTTCGCATCTTTTTCTAATCCGCTTTTATAGTAGCTTAAGTATTTTTTAGACCAATCTTTATCATCATTTGCAAAATACATATCAAAAATTTGGTATGTTAGTGCTGACGGTAAATAGTTAATGTCATTTGTTAATATAACCAAGCCTAAGTTTTCTTCAGGAATCATAGCTACTTTCGAAATCATACCATCGGAACCACCACCGTGATTGATTACTTTTTTACCATTGTAGTCGTAAATATTCCAACCTAAACCATAACCTTTATAATGTGTATTTGGATTTCCATTAAATGCTGTTTTACTTACAGGAGTTGGGGTTGTTAGTTTCCTAACTTCCCATATTTGTTCTTCACTAATAATTTGTTTCCCATTTAGCTTGCCATTGTCAAGTTGAAAGATTAACCATTTTGACATATCTTCAACACTCGAGTTTATTGCTGCCGCAGCTTCGCAATTGTCCCAGTTTAAATAATTAATTGCTACTGGTTTTCTGTCAATACCTACATGGTATGGTATTGCTGTGTTTGCCTTTAGATCTAATGCTGTTACAGAAGTATTACTATTGGTCATGTTCAATGGTTTCATGAATTTACTTTCAATAAATTCTCTCCATGTTGTACCGCTTACTTTCTCTAAAATTAAACCTGCAGCCGAAAACATTATATTCTGGTATCCAAAGTTTTCTCGAAACCCATATTTCGGTTCTAAAAATTGAGCCCTTCTAACAACTTCTTCAGTACTGTAGTTTGTGTAGTACCATAATAAATCTCCAGAGAATGTGTTTAAGCCACTTCTGTGCGATACAAGATCTCTTATTGTTATGTTTTCTGTTACGTAAGGAGAATAAAGCTTAAACCAAGGTAAGTAGTCTATAACCTTATCGTCCCAGTTTATTTTTTGCTCATCGACCAAAATAGATAGTGCAGCCGTTGTAAACGCTTTACTGTTAGATGCTATAGCAAATAAAGTATTCTTATCAACCTTCTTGCCAGATTTAATATTTCTTAGTCCATATCCTTTTGATAAAATCACTTTTCCATCTTTAACGATAGCTACCGCCATACCGGGGATTCCCCATTCTAATCGAGCATTTTCAATGTATTGATCGAGTTTCTCAATATTAATATTTTGTGATATTAATTTATACGGTGAAATGATAAAAGCTAAGATTATTACAAGTAGTATTTTTCTCATGTTAATTATTTTTTTTGTTAAAGAGTATCTCTTATAAAACTACGCAAATTATGGGTCTATGTCAAATATAGTGGGTAATTGTAATCTTATAATCCGTCTGCGTCATTCTGAACGAAGTTATTCATAATTAGTAGTTTTCTTTTGTCTTTTTTGCCTTCATCTTGGTAAGTATTTTGTGGAGGTTGTGGACGTAGTACTGATAAATAATTTTAGTACAGCTAAGAGAAGGTTGTTTCCTTATGACTACTAAATATACTGAAATATTTTTCTAAGTGGTTTGAGATATAGTGTAAAAAGATTCGGTTTTAAATTATTTATTGTCCATGCTTTCCTATCTTCCATATTTGCAAAAAGTCGGTGTTTTAGGGATGAATTACTAAGCCCTCCAACTCTCATTTTAACAGTAACTCGTGGTAGGTATGCAAGTTTTATTTCGTTCTTGTGAATAAACCTAAGCATGATTTCGTAATCTGCTGCACTTTTAAGGTCGAGGTTGAAATTGCCATACTTTTCGTAAACTTCTTTTTTTACAAAAAGAGTAGGGTGAGGTGGCATCCATCCCCATTTAAACATTCCGTGCTCGTAATATCCAGAACGCCATTTTCTAACAATCTTCGTCGTGTCTTCTGTTACGTAGTCTAAATCTGCGTAAACAGCATCTGCTCCACTTTCTTTGAATAATGTTACAACATCGCTTACTACATCTTCGCCATTATAAAAATCATCAGAATTAAGAATAGCAATTAGCTCACCACTAACTTGGGAGAGTCCTTTGTTCATTGCATCGTAAATTCCTTTGTCTTTTTCCGATATTACTACCTTTTCTCTAGTAGATGTATTGTTAATTATTTCAACACTATGGTCACTTGATTTGCCATCGATAAACACATGTTCAATTTCTTGATGAGTTTGCGAGTTGACAGAATAAATTGTGTCAGCAATTGTCTCACTGCTGTTGTATGAACTTGTAATTATCGAAACTCTCAAAGCTAATTTGTTTAGGGGTAGTAATTATTCTATCTCTCTAGATGTTATCTTCTCTGCAGGATTGCCTCTATAGATATAATACCCATCTAGGTTATTACTTGTTACAGAATTTACAGCCAAAACGGAATGTGATTTACATCTTACTCCTCCTGTAACTATAGATTTAGCACCAATCCAAACACCATCTTCAAGAGCAATTGGTTTTGTGATTAAATCGAAACTAGATTTCTTGAAATTATGATTTCCACAAAGTAACATTGCTCCTTGCGATAATACGGTGTTATCTCCAATTTCAACTTCATCTAGATTATCGATCCAAACATTTTCTCCTATCCAAACGTGGTTGCTAACTGTTAGCTTCCAAGGATATTTAATATTTACACCTGGTTTTATTACTACTCCTTTCCCTATTTTTGCACCGAATATTTTCAGTAAAAAAACTTTTAAAGATGAAATAGGATTAAGGGGATTAATCAAAAATAGGACATTAGTTATATACCAAAGAAATTGAATGGTTAATCCTTTTCCTATTCTGAAATCATCTGTTGTATAATTCTCTAAACTTGTTTTTGCGTTCATGTTATATGTTTTTAAATCAAGTTTTCTAAACCTAAAAATTCTTCTAAATTCATTACAGAGACATTGTTTTTCATTGGATATGAAAGCTGAACAGGTGCAATAATATATGCTTTGTTTGCTTTAATATCATCTAGAGCTATCCAAAATCCTCTTGTTACTTTTGGTGTAACTGAAACTTTTATTTCAATTGCCACAACTTTATCAGCCTTGGTAAGAATCAAATCTATTTCGTTTCCGTTACTTGTTCTGTAGTAATAATGGTTCCAATCGTTAAATCTATTGATTATGTTTTCGATTACTACAATTTCCCATGCAGTACCGAATACCGGGTGCGAATACAAATCGTTAAAACTCCTAATGTTTAGTAGAGCATTAAGTATCCCAACATCTCTAATGTAAATCTTTGGAGATTTTACTATCCTCTTTTTTATATTAATAAAATAAGGCTGAATAGTTCTAAGCATGAAAGTTTGACTTAGAATTCCCACATAATTCCTAACTGTGGTGTGACTAACTCCTAACGATAACGAAAGTGTTGAATACTTTATTTGTTGACCATTGTTGTGAGCCAACATTATCCAAAGCCTGTGTAGAACTTCAAAAGGAATATCAAATCCAAATTGACGTAAATCTCTTTCTAAGAAAGAAACAATAAAGTTCTGTGTCCAGAAAAATGATGATTCATATTTTTTACTTAAATAGCTTTTTGGCAACCCACCTCTGAAAAGATATTTCTTAAAAGAATAATCATTTTTAAGTTCCGAAATCTGAAGTGCAGGTAATTCAAAATATGCAATCCTATCTGCCAAACTTTCGCTTTGTTGCAAAACTTCAGGTGAAGCAGAACCAAGAATCAAAAATTTAATTGATTTATTATCGTCAACGATACTTCTTATTACAGAAAATATATCTGGGATATTCTGAACTTCATCAATACAAATTAATTTATCGTGATTTAGTTCAAAGAATTGTTCAGCATCATCGAGCAATTGTCGGTGCGAAGGTCTTTCGGCATCTAAATAAATTGCATTGTCGTATTGAGAAATAATACTTTTAGCCAAGGTAGATTTACCAACTTGGCGAGCACCTACTATTGCAATGACAGGGTAGTCATCGAAATGGTAAATTATGTCTTTTTGTATATTTCTGAGTATCACGACAATAAAAAATATGGTTTCTACAAAGATACAAAATAACCATGTAATATGAAAGAGCAACCTTCAATTTGCATGATTAATCGTATTTAACCATGTAAATTGAAAGTTA
>JAGLEB010000141.1 GCA_023145275.1 Flavobacteriales bacterium
TTTTGTATTACCATTAAATTCGTGATAGAACCAATCAACTAAGAATATTCTTTCTTAGAACGCAAATTACCAATCGGTAGACAGGAAATAATAAAGGTTATTGACTTATCGAAACTCCATTACTCAGAAAACTGCTATAGGTCTTTATTGAAAAATACACCTGAATTCTTTACACGTATTAATGAATGCTCAATAATTAGTTGAGCTATACTCAACAGGTTACGAAATTCGAGAGATTTTATAGTATATGATTTTTCCTTTATAAGCTGCTCGAATTTTTTAGAGATTAGCTCTACCTCTTTATCGGCAATTATTAATGACTCGTTTGTCTTTTCTACAGCCATATACGAACTCATCAACCACTGAAGTTTCTTTCTCAACTCGGCTAAAGGCAAGTCTAATGATAAATTCTTTTTTACCACAGGATGCCAAAAATCGTCAACATTCTCCTCAAAATCAATACTATCATATACTTTCAATACACTCTTATATGATTGATTAGCATAAACTACTGCTTCTAGTAGCGAGTTCGATGCTAATCTATTTGTACCATGCAAACCCGTTGAAGAGCATTCGCCGCAAGCATACATCCCTTTATGCGAAGTTTTGCCTCTTCTATTTACTGAAATACCTCCACATAAATAGTGGGCAGCGGGAGCTACAGGAATAAAATCAGTTTTCAAATCAAGTCCTAACTCTTTACACTTTGCAGAAATTACAGGAAAATGATCTTCAAACTTTCCATCTTGAAGATGGGTGACATCTAGATATACAAAAGGAATTGTAGAACTTTGTATTTCGTTTAGATTCGCTCTAGCTACGATATCTCTAGGTGCTAGATCCTTTCTATCGTCATACTTTTCCATATATGCTTCGCCAAACTCATTCCTCAAAATAGCACCAGCTCCCCTTACAGCTTCTGAGATTAAGAATGCCCTGTCTCCGCTTTCGGCAAACAATGCAGTGGGATGAAATTGAACTAATTCCATACCTTCAATATTGGCACCTATCCTATATGCCAAAGCAATTCCATCGCCAGTAGCAACATTAGGATTTGTAGTTGTCTTATAAACCTGCCCAATTCCCCCAGTTGCAAGAAAAACTATTTTTGAAACAACAGTTTCAACTTTTTCATTTTTCGAATCGAATATATATGCTCCAATAACCCGTGGATCTTCTTTGTCTTTATTTGTTATTAACTCTAGAGCAAAATGGTGATTACACAATTCAATGTTTTTTAAATCCCTAGCTTGCTTAAGAAGCTTTTCTTGAATTTCTTTCCCAGTAAAATCCTTGTGATGTAGAACTCTGTGCTTACTATGCCCACCTTCTAACCCAAAATCGTATTTCCCAGTTATATTCTTGTCAAAATCTACCCCCCAATTAATTAAATCATCTATAGATTCAGAAGCTTCAGTAACGACCATATTGACCGTTTTTTGATCATTCTGATGATCTCCGGCTATCAGTGTATCTTCAACGTGTCTATTAATAGCATCATTCGAACAAGGCAAAACACCTGCAATCCCCCCTTGAGCGTATTGCGTATTAGAATTTTCTAAGCCTTCTTTCGAAATAACTAATATATTAGCATCAGGCCATTTCAAAGCAACTTTTATCGAATAGCTCAATCCAGCTATCCCCGCACCGATAATTAGGAAGTCTCTTTTTATCATATTTTAAAAACTGTTCATAGATTATAGATAATAGGTTTACACCTATCAACTATGATCTAACACCAAAATTATTTTGACATCTCCAACATTCTGTTGATAGAAGGAAGAGCAAGATCTATCGTTTCTTGCTTTAATAAAACTTCTGGAGTTTCATTTTTCATACAGTTATATAATTTCTCAAGTGTATTCATCTTCATGTAAGTACACTCACTACAGTTGCAGATGTAATCATCCTTTACAGGAACAGGAATCAGTATCTTACTTGGAGCTACCTTTTTCATCTCATGCAAAATCCCCATTTCAGTAGCTACAATAAATTCCTTAGCTTTTGCAGTCTTAACGTATTCAATAAGCTTTGCAGTAGAACCAATAAAATCGGCAATATTTAACACTGGTGCCTCTGATTCAGGATGAGCAATTAACTCAGCTCCTGGGTGTTCTTTCAACAAATCAGTAATTTTCTCAAGAGAAAAAGCTTCATGAACCATACACGAACCATCCCAAAGGATCATATCTCTACCTGTCTGCTTATTAATATAAGCACCAAGGTTTCTGTCTGGTCCAAAAATAATTTTCTCATCGGCTGGCAATTGATTAATCAACTTTTCGGCATTGGATGATGTTACTACTAAATCGGTTACTGTTTTTACAGCTGCCGAAGCATTAACATAAGTAATTACAGTATGATCGGGGTGACTTTCTACAAAAGGCTTAAACTCTTCTATAGGGCATGATTCAGCCAAGGAACATCCCGCTTCCATATCTGGAAGGACAACTTTTTTTGATGGATTCAAAATCTTTGCAGTTTCTGCCATAAAGTGAACCCCACAAAACACAATCATGTCAGCATCAACATTGGCAGCAATCTGAGCCAACTGAAGGCTATCGCCAACATAGTCTCCTAATTCTTGAATTTCAGCAATTTGATAGTAATGCGCCAATATAACCGCATTCTTCTCTTTCTTCAATCGCTTTATCTCAGCTACATAATCTACCTGAGTATTATCTGTATTTAATGTCGTCATTATATTTATTTTTCGAGAAACGAAATTATTTGCAAATTTAGTATTTCTTTTATTAAGTTGAATTGTTTTAGTAATCTAATATTTAAGTGGTTAAAGTCTATTGCTAAACAAAATTTACTATCCACAAAAAACATTAATATACTGATGCTTTTATCCCAACTTTTCGCAGTCTTAGAGATATCTCTTCTAACTTTTCTTTTTCAATTCTTTCAAGGTTATCCGTAGGCGTATCTCTCTCTAGCGAATATACCATTACATCACTAGGATTTATATCCTTAATCAACTCCACCCAGGCAGAAACTTCTTCTTCGGTAGTATTGTCAAATTTTTCGCCTTTATACTCTCCTCTTACAAATAAGGTCTGTATCACCACTTTTCCAGCAAGCTCCTTGTAATATGATGCCAAATAATCAAGTGTTTTTTTTGATTTTGGTCTATCTATGAGATGATAAGTTTTATCTGTTCCAGCATCTAATTTCATAACTGGAAGATCTACTTTATGAAGAGCTTCTCTTACATCGTTTCTATTTATCAAAATACCATTAGACAATACAGAAACTAAGGCTTTAGGATAATACTTATCTCTTAAAGCTAAGGTTAAGTCAATTATTCTTGAGAAATCAGGATGCACGGTTGGCTCTCCATTTCCAGCAAAAGTGAATGAGTCAACATTTACTCCTTCTGACTTAATTTTCATCAAGTAACTTTCAAACTCTTCGGCCACCTCATCATAAGTAGGGAGCTCCACCTTTTTATCTGGGGTTAAAGTCCATCCACACTCGCAGTACACACAATCTAAATTGCAAAGCTTATAATCATTTGGCAAAAGATTAATTCCGAGAGAATCACCAAATCTTCTACTTTTTATTGGTCCAAAAATCGTTTTATCGAATAAAAAAGTACTCATTATTATCTAATATTTTTGATATTTATTTTGAAGGTGCAAATGTAGACTATTTATAACTATTCAAAATAAAGAATAATGTTAATTATTATTAGAAATATTAATTTCATAAAGTTTGTCCCAATGCTTCCCAGTAATCAAAAAATTTCCATTCTTTAACTTGGCTATACCATTTAATACACCTTGCTTTTTGTGCTTAACAGCAATTTCATGCAAATTCAATTTATACAATAGTGAGCCTGATTCTGCCTCAAAGACAACAATAATATCTTTCATAAATACATTTGCATAAATTAGCCCATCAACATATTCCAATTCATTAATATACATCAGCTTCCCATTATTGCTATAGATTTGTAATATCTTCTTTATGGAATAATCCGCAGGGCTTATATAATAGATATTATTACTTCCGTCTGACATAATCAAATCCGACCCATCGTTTGTCAACCCCCAACCTTCAAAATCTATTGGTGTTTTTTTTACATCTAGGAGTTTCAAACTAATAGGATCAAATTTAAAAATCTTATACTCACGATACGTCAAGCCATATAGTGTGTCATTAAGAATTGTAATACCTTCTGCAAAAATATCATCTGTATATTTTTCTTCAATCCTATTTTTTTCTTTTTCAATAGAATATTTTATTCTTTTAGACTTCTTATACTCTCCACCAGATTCGTAAATCTCGCCTTTATATTCTTCTAAGCCTTCAGTATAAATATCTGTTCCATGATTATACTCTTTTACTATAATATAGCTTAATTCTTTTGGAGCATACTTAGGATAAACAATAATACTTCTTTTAATTACCTTTTCCTCTCCATCTAATTTATAGGATAATTTTAGAGTGTTTTCCCCGATTCTATAAACACTACTATCAACAATTATATTTGACTTAGCTTTTACACCATTTATTTCTAAAGAATAATCTATTCCAGTAGAAACGTTAAGACTATCGCCAAAATGATACTTCGTAGATATATTTATATCCGAGAAAGGAGACTCTACCCTATCACATGATTGAAAAATTATTGCATAAAAAAAGTATACAACAATAAATAACTTAGAATTCATAATTTCAATTAATTAATACTGATATTTTTTTAATAATTCAATAGTCTTTAAAGTCCCATTGTCACAAGAAAGATCATCTCCTTCATATTCGGCACTCATCCAACCATCAAAATCATATTTCAAAACCTCATCAATACATTGTTTGTAGTCTATCGTAAGTTCCTCTCCATTTTGTTTGAAACCACGTGTTTTGGCACTAATACCAGTAACATAGGGTGCTATATCTATAACACCTTGATAAGTATCGTAATATCTACGAGGTAGAACAGTAAATCCTCCCATAAAAAAATTGCCAAAATCAAGAAAGACTCCGAAGTTATCATCATTTACACTTTCGCAAAGCATATTTGTCCAAGCCCCGTTACTAGAAGGATGACCGTGATTTTCCATAGTTAGTTTCATACCTAAAGACTTAGTATAATCACTTAATTCAAGAATAGACTTTGTGCATTGATTCAACACCTGTAAATACGACCCATCGCCATAAGGATTAACCCTCACATGCTTGCAATTTAATTCTGCAGCAACATCAATCCATTCTTTGTGTTCTTCAATTGATAATAATCTATTCTTCTCAACACTATCACCTATTTTGAAATGTGCATCTGTCATTAAACAAATAAACTCAACATTATTATCTTTAGCTTTTTGATAAAAATCTCTAAGCCAAATTTTATCTGTTTTATATGCAGCGATCATAGACGACACTAAATCAACTCCATGTAGGTCAAATTCTTTTGCTTTCAATACAATATCCGAAGTATCTAAATCACCCTGTAATATCTGAATAGGGTCCGTTTCTAACATTTTCTTAAACCAATTATAATTAGAAAAAGTTCCTCCAAAAATATCACGCTGATATGCCCATTGAGACAAAGAAATCTTAAAATTAGCAGTTTTATTGCCTGTTATAATATTAGAAGATGCACTTAATATTGATGGCGTAGATAGACCCATAGTTGCTAATGATGAATTAATAATAAACTTCCTTCTTATCATAATGCTAAAATAAAAAAAAGCCGCATCAAAAGAACAACCTTTAGATACAGCTTCTATTAAACTTCTATGCTAGATTCAAAAACTTACTGAAAAATTTATTCTTCAGAATCATCACCAGCAATAGCCTTCTTAATTTTTATTTCAAGCTCTTCAGCTAGCTCAGGATTATCCTTGATAAGATTCTTAACAGCATCGCGTCCCTGACCAAGTTTAGTATCTGCATAACTAAACCAAGAACCACTTTTCTTCACTATACCAAATTCAACTCCTTGATCAATAAGCTCTCCTACTTTTGAAATACCTTCGCCGTACATAATATCAAATTCTGCCGTACGGAATGGTGGAGCAACTTTATTCTTTACAATCTTAACCTTAGTTCTGTTACCAATAACAGCATCAGTACTTTTTATCTGTGTAGAACGACGAATATCAATACGAACTGACGAATAAAATTTCAAAGCATTACCTCCAGTTGTAGTTTCCGGATTCCCGAACATCACTCCAATTTTCTCACGCAATTGATTAATAAAAATCACAGTACATTTAGTTTTACTAACCGAACCTGTCATTTTTCTTAAAGCTTGCGACATTAATCTAGCTTGAAGACCCATTCTAGAATCTCCCATTTCGCCCTCTATCTCAGCCTTAGGCGTAAGAGCAGCAACAGAGTCGATAACTAGTAAATCAATAGCTCCAGAGCGTATCAAATTATCAGCAATTTCAAGAGCTTGCTCTCCATTATCAGGTTGAGAGATAATAAGATTTTCAACATCAATCCCAAGTTTTTCAGCATAATATCTATCAAAAGCGTGCTCAGCATCAATAAAAGCAGCTATTCCACCTTGCTTTTGAGCCTCAGCAATTGCATGTAAAGTTAAGGTTGTTTTACCAGATGATTCAGGTCCATATATTTCAACGACTCTTCCTCTAGGATAACCTCCCACACCAAGAGCAACATCTATTCCCAAAGAACCAGAAGGAATAACATCCATCTCTTCTATTGCAGCATCACCCAATCTCATTACAGCACCTTTACCGTAAGTCTTGTCCATTTTGTCCAAGGTCATTTGAAGTGCTTTCAACTTCGCGTCTTTGTCTGAACTCATTATATCTATATCTAATTGTTTATTCTTCAATGTCTTATTTTTTTCTTTGTGAGCTGATAAAAATAGGAAAATCAATCAATAATCCTACAAGCTTTTCACTAAAATCTGAGCTGTGTGTTCTTTAGTTTTCACCTTAGTAATTACATCTTCTATAATTCCATTTTCATCAATCACAAATGTTGTTCTATATATTCCTTCGTATTCCCTTCCTGCTAACTTTTTAGGTCCCCAAACACCAAAAGCATTAATAATTTCCTTGTTCTCATCAGCAATCAATTTGTAAGGTAATTCATTTTTAGCACAGAAATTAAATTGACGTTTCTGCGAGTCAGCACTTACTCCTACAACATCATAGCCTTTCGATTTAAATTCCTCATAATTATCTCTTAAGTTTTTAGCCTCAGCAGTACAACCAGGGGTACTAGCCTTAGGATAAAAAAACAAGACTACTTTTTTTCCAGAATAATCTATATACTTTATTTCCTCCCCATTTTGGTCAACACCAGCAAAATCAGGTGCCTTGTCTCCTATATTCAAATGTGTCATTTCAATTTGATTTTATTATTTCTATTGTCAAAAATAATATAAAGTATATTAATTATGGCTTTACATTCTATTATTAAAACAAATTATAATATCAGAATTATTTATTATTGACAGAATTTTACTCTACAGGAATTTTTGCTGAAATTTATATGCATGAATCAAATCCTGAACAATTTCACTGTCAAAAATAGTTGGGTAATTAATTTTTAGAATTTCCTTTTTATTATAATCCATTTTCAAGGCCTCTTGAAGGAACTCCACAGCCTCCAAATCTTTTTTTAGAGAGAACAAGCTACCTGATAATCTATACAATATTTCAGCATCTTCAGAAAAATATGTCAGCGACCTCAACAATATCTCTGTTGCATCTTCAAGATAATCCAACGACTTTAAAAGAATAGCATATTCAATCCATATCTCAACATCATCTACCTCTAATGCAATTAAATTCTCGTATATATTTTCTGCATCTTGATATCTAGCAAGTTTCAGATACAACCTAGCTAACAGGCTATTATACTCAGGATTATCAAACTCTATTTCAACAGATTTTTCGGCATATTCTACTGCCCTCTCATACAAAGAATTATTAGAATACGAATTAGCTATTCTATACCAGGCTTTACCATACATAGGATCTTCGTGTATGGCTCTGAAATAATTACCTAAGGCCTGTTCTATTTCTCCTAAATTATCATATGCTACTCCTAATCTATAATACGCCCATGCTGTAGGGTCAGACATCTTCAACGATTTCTTATAAATTTCAATCGCCTCATGGTGTTTACCTATATCCTCTAAGCATTTAGCCTTTTCGAAAAATGCACCTAGAAAATCTTCGTCAATAATAATAGCATAATCAAATGCCCAAATTGCACCATTATATTCTCCTAGCTCTTTAAACTGTACACCCAACTGATGCCAAGCTATTTGACTATATGGATTTAAGTCGATATACTTCTTTAAAAAATATATAGACTCATTAGTTAGCTCTAATATATCGAAGCAATATGTAATATTAAAAAGTGCAGACTCATCTAGAATATCCTCATCTAGTACTTTATAAAAAAATTGTAAAGCTTTTTTAGTCTCTCCAAGCTGAATCAGTTCAACTCCAATTTTATTATACAATTCCAATTTTTCTTCAGAGTTATATAATGCCTTCTGCAAAAACAATATTCCATCAACTGATACACCTTTGTGCAATAGCAAATCTCCCTTCAATTCATTCGCTTCCGAATTATATTCATCAAGCTCTAAAACCAAATCTATCTCGTCTTCTGCCTCCTGAAAATTATCAACTTCAAAAAGCAAGTCTGCCCTTCTAATCAATATATCTATAGAATTAGGGTGCTGTATCAACGCACTTTTAATTGCCTTTTCAGCTTTTAAGATCTCATTTTGATCCATGAAAAAATCGATGATTTCAACAAATTCATGTGTGTCAAAATACTGTAAATCACCCCCTTTTATACTAAACTCGAATTTCTCAGCTAAGCCCTGTCTTTCATCATCCAAATTATATCCCATGATTTATTAAATTAGGAGTTTTATCGTTATAAATGTAAATTAAACAATGGTTAATAAAGCTTCTATGAAAAATTATTATCAACAGTTTAATTAACATAATTATATGATAATATCACGTTTCTTATTATGATCAAAAGTCTATCTTTGCGAACTTTATAACGAATAAGACAAAAACATTATGACACTTATAAAATCAATTTCTGGGATTAGAGGAACTATTGGAGGAAAAGTAGGAGAAAACCTTACTCCTGTTGATCTTGTTAAATTTTCGGCTTCGTACGGAACATGGCTTAAAAGAAATTCAAACAAAGAATCTTTAAGAGTTGTTGTTGGTAGAGATGCTCGTATTTCTGGCAAAATAGTTCAAAGCTTAGTAATTTCGACTCTTCAAAGTATAGGTCTAGATGTTCTTAACCTTGAATTATCAACAACTCCTACAGTAGAGATGGCAGTAATTATGGAAGAGGCTGATGGTGGTATTATTTTAACCGCATCTCACAATCCAAAACAATGGAACGCTCTTAAGCTTCTAAATAACAAAGGTGAGTTCTTAAACGGTAGTGAAGGAGAGCTAATTCTTGAAATTGCAGAAAACGAAGATTTTGATTTTGTTGAGGTTGATGATTTAGGGTCAATAGAAAAAGATGATTCTTATATTCAAAAACATATTGATAAAATATTAGAGCTATCTCTTGTTGACATAGCAGCAATTGAGAAAGCTAATTTCAAAGTTGTTGTTGATGGAGTTAACTCCACAGGTGGAATTTCTATTCCACAAACTTTAAGAGCTCTTGGAGTAAAAGATGTTGTAGAATTATATTGCACACCAAATGGTCAATTCCCACATAATCCAGAGCCTTTAAAAGAGAATTTAACTGAAATATCTGAATTAGTAGTAAAAGAGAAAGCTGATTTTGGTATTGTTGTTGACCCTGATGTAGACAGACTTGCAATCATCTCAGAAGATGGATCTATGTTTGGAGAAGAATACACACTAGTTGCTGTTGCAGACTACATCCTTTCAAAAACTAACGGAAATACGGTTTCTAATCTATCTTCGTCAAGAGCGTTGAGAGATGTTACTGAGAAGCACGGATCTAAATATCAAGCTTCTGCAGTTGGAGAAGTTAACGTTGTGAAACTAATGAAGGAAAACAACGCTGTGATAGGAGGCGAAGGGAATGGAGGAATTATTTATCCTGAATTACACTATGGTCGCGACTCATTAGTTGGAGTAGCATTATTTCTGACTCACTTAGCTAAGAAAAACAAATCATGTACAGCTCTAAGAGAAGAATATCCATCATACTTCATGAGCAAGAACAAGGTACAATTAACTCCAGAAATAGATGTAGACAAGGTTCTAATTAGTATAGAAGAAAAATACAAAAGTGAAGAGATTAGCACTGTTGATGGTGTGAAAATAGATTTTGATAACGAGTGGGTGCACATGAGAAAATCTAACACAGAGCCTATTATTAGAATATATACTGAAGCAAAATCTCAAGATGCAGCTGATGATCTTGCTCAAAGATTTCTGAAAGAGCTTGCTACACTTGCTGGGATAGCTTAAGTACTAAGAATACACATTTTACAACAAACAACAAGATGGACAATAACAATTCAAACCTAGAAGAATTTTTTCGACAATTTAGAGAAAAAGTAATCGGCAGTGGACAAACTTTTAAATCTCCTTTTGGGGAAAAAGAGATTATTTATGCTGACTGGACTGCAAGTGGTAGATTATATTCCGAAATAGAGGATAAAATGAAAAATACATTTGGTCCGTTTGTTGCAAATACACATACCGAAACAAGCATCACGGGTACATCGATGACTATTGCTTATCACGAAGCTAGAGATATAATTAAAAAACATATCAATGCTGATGAAAATGATATTTTCATTTCTACAGGTAATGGTATGACTGGAGTTGTAAACAAATTTCAAAGAATTCTTGGTTTGAAAGTTGCTGAAAATTTAATGCCACACACTGAAATTCCTGAAGACATGATTCCAGTGATTTTCATCACTCACATGGAACACCACTCTAACCAGACTTCATGGCTCGAAACCATAGCTAAAGTAGAAGTTATCGGTGCCACTGATGATGGACTAGTTGATCTAGAGGATTTAAAAAGGCTTCTTGAAGTTTATAAAGACAAACCTCTGAAAATCGCCTCGGTTTCGGCATGCTCTAATGTAACAGGCATTCAACCTCCAGTTCATGATATAGCTAAGATAATGCACCAAAATGGAGGTCTATGTTTTGCTGATTATGCTTGTTCAGCACCATATGTTAATGTCGACATGCATCCCAATCCAAACGAAAACACTTGCCTTGATGCTGTCATGTTTTCGCCACACAAATTCCTTGGTGGACCGGGAACATCTGGAATTCTGGTTTTCACTAAAGATTTATACCGAAACACTGTACCTGACGAATCGGGAGGAGGAACGGTTAGTTGGACAAACCCATGGGGAGAGCACAAATACCACACTAACATCGAAGATAGAGAAGATGGCGGCACACCAGGGTTCTTACAGGTAATAAGAACGGCTCTTTCAGTAAAATTAAAAGAGCAGATGGGTGTTGATAACATATTAAGACGCGAGCATGAATTATTAGACATTATTTTCCCTAGACTTAAAGATACACCAGGATTAGTGATACTTGCCGACCAGCATGAAGACAGAATGGGCGTTATTTCGTTCTACATTGAAGAAATGCACTATAATTTTGGAGTAAAAATCCTTAATGACAAATACGGAATTCAAGTAAGAGGTGGTTGCTCATGCGCAGGTACTTATGGTCATTATCTATTGCATGTAACAAAAGAAAAATCAAATTCTATTACTTGCGAGATAGACAGTGGAGTATTAACACAAAAACCAGGATGGATTAGAATGTCGATTCACCCAACAATGACTAACGATGAAGCTATTTTTATTTGCGACTCTATTAGAGATGTTGCGATTAATCATAAAGAATTTGTAAAGGATTATGAATTTAATCAAAACTCAAATGAATTTACTTTCAAAGGTTTTGATCGATACGAAAAAGAAATGGTAGAGACGTGGTTTCAGCTAGAGTCAAATACAGTTGACGCATAATACTTTACAGTATAAAAAGGCTAAAAAGCTTCCTACTTTCTCAGTAGGAAGCTTTTTTTCTATATAAACTATATACTGATATTACTTCATAATATTCATAAACATATTATTAGCAATGTAATACAATACTTCCTCTTCACTATTAACATAGGCATTTCTCGAAGATTTATAATAATCATAGCCTAAGCCTCTAACGTCATCTATCTTATCCGTGTATATAATACCATTTCTACTTGATAAAACAAATTTCGAATTCAATAGAGTGATAAAAACACCGTTAATACCAGAGTAAGATTTATTTGTATCCGATTTTATATAAATTACAAAATCACTATTCAATTCATCTTTCACTATCTCGACCCCTTTCTTCTCAAAAAAATTTGTTAGTAATGTTTTATATCTACTCTCATAATAGTTTTTACCCAAAATATATTCTTCACTACTAATAAATACATTAGGCTTTTTAACAATAAATTTTATTGATTTTCGTGGCGTTGACATATTCTCAAGCAATTTAGCTAGCATGTAGTCATTATTGGCTTCATATACTAGTTCTTCTAAAGCAATAGTACATGAAAGTCTATATGCTTTACTATTTTTGGGTAAATTCTGTATAGTGTACGACACTTCTCCTACGCTATTAGAAGACAATCTATTTTGTGGTATCCGACCTCCAGAATACGAAAACACTACTGGCATATTTCCCTGTGAGATACCTTTTGAATTTTTTAATGAAAAAACAAATTCTGAATCATCCTCTTCTTTCCCTCTTACTATTTCTTTTTCTTCATATTCAGTTTCTATATTAATATCATGTAACAAAATGCTAAGGTTCGAAATCAGCTCATTTCCAAGTAAAACAGACTCTCCAGCTATTGTTGCATGAACCTTATCAGCCCAATAATTCTTTAATTCATAAATAGCTTTGATATTTAAGACAATAGCCTGCTTCAAGTTATTATTTCGACTATAATTTTCACTTCTCAAATAAAAATCTAAAGAAGAGTTAATTGCGTTATTCTTTTTCTCTTCTTGCTGTTTAAAATACAGACCTCTATCAAGTTCATAATACACCCAATAATCTGTTTTATTCTCATAAGTAGATATTAACTCATAATCTTTTAATTCTTTTTGAGTCTTAGTTTTAATTACTGAAGTATACCCCTCAGCAAAGCCATTAGATGTTTCGGCTATGCTCAATAGGGACCAGCTAGAAACATCTACTGATATTTCAGATGATAGATCTTCTAAAGCAATATTTTTGGCCAACTGCATATATTTATTTGGCGTACTCTCCTTACTCGATTTACCTATACCAACATAATTACCAGAGGATAACGGTCTAGACTTTACCCAAGAAGGAATGTTATCCGAAGAATTTTTCTGAAGAGCACACGACACTACAGACACCAGCATAGCGAAACTTATTGTTAACTTGAGTAAATTCATTTTATAACTTTTCTTTCGTATTATAATCAAAGACAATATACTTATTAGATAAGCTCATCTCATTTACCTGCCAGCCTATAAGACTGAAAAAATGCAAACTACAGATTTCTAAATCTTCGCTTATCTAGACCTTGAGGTTTTTCATATGCCATCAAAAAAATTAGATATTTCCTAAGAAGCGCTACTTAGCATTGTTTTTAACATATGATTTAACACTCAACACTATTGATTTAGATATCTCATCTAGTACTTCTTCCTCCAAATTCTCGCAGGATCTCATATTCCTAGGAGAATACAATTTACGATGCAATTCTTCTAAAGATTCTCGGGAGGTAATAATTCTATCTCTAGGACTCCTCTCAACCCGATTCAGCCAATAACCTTTACGTAAATTCTCATTGTCTCCTTCAAATTCTATATAATTAAGATTATCTGTTTTTTTCGATGAAGTACTTTTAGACAACAAAACATCTCCACTACTTACAGATCTCAATAAATAATTCACTTCTATAAGACTCGAGTTTTCCTTAACAAAACTATAGTAATAAACTTTTTTCACTCCCTGTACAAAATATTCTTCCTTCGTAACATTATCAACTCGACTATCACTAATTACCTCCCAACCCTTAACTCTTTTTTTAATTAGTTTGCCTTCACCTCTATCAGCCTTAGCCATCGTTAGCTCTAATACAACATTGGGCATTTTAGCAACAAATCCACCTCCTGATAATCTATCTACTTTTTCATTATCCAATAATAATCTTTTGTACTGCGAACTTGTGATAATTTCAAAAAAATGATCATTATACTTTGATAAAAATTCATGTACATTATTCCCAATTCTATTATTTACCTCCGCAAAACTAGTTTTATTCACAATAGGAAGAATAACAATTCTAATTGTAGTCTTATCTTTTGAGAGTTGCCGCATCTCTCTAGCATTTTTATAATTCAACACTACATTAAATTGCTCATAAGCTTCTTTGTATTTCTCAAGCGAATAAAACTTCATTGCCATCCTGTAAATCGGCTCTGCAATAGAATAACCCTCTAAATCGCGCACCTCATGATTCTCAGGGTAAATCAATATTATTTTATCTATAACTATTTTAGCTTCAATAAACTTGTTGTCATACAGTAACTCATTTGCAGAATTTAATAACTCTTCAAGATAGTCCAGCTTCACTTGAGAAAAATAATACCTCTGTTCATCAGAAATTCTCAAATTTACATTAACTGAATGTAACTTATCTCTGAACTGAACAGCTGAAACGTATTCATAAATGGCTTTTTCCTTATTCCCACGATCTAGAGAATTCTTAAAATTCTCAAACTTTTTATCGAGAACAATCTGTCCAACATGTTTAAGTTTTACGTTTATATCCACATTATATTCATCCTTTCTCAAAGCATCGTAATAATAATTACTTGCCTCTGCATACATATCCGATTCCTCAAGCATGACACCATTATCATATGATGTTTTTGTAACTCCACATGATGTAGAGAAGAATACGAGAACAATTAA
>JAGLEB010000142.1 GCA_023145275.1 Flavobacteriales bacterium
CGAAGAGTTTTGTGTATTAATTTAGCCACTAAATAGTCCATTTTACTGCAACTGTTGGTCTTGCCATAAAAGCACCATTATCAGGAATAATAAAATTCTTGCTTAATTCAACTTCTCCACCTACAGAAATTGATGGATTTATGTTATACCAAAGTTGTGGTTCGCATAAGAATACACCATATTTTGTTCCATTGTTATATAAGTCTTGTGACCAGAAATCTGCAAATCCATTAAATGTAAGTTTGCCGTTAAAAAACATATGAAACCATACAAGAGTTACTTGAGCATCAACAGAGGCTTCTTTGTATCCCTCGAAATACTTGGCCATGATAGCGGTATTAATAGTGAAGTTTCCAATTTTCAGAGGAGAACCTAATCCCGCTAAATAAGCTCTGTTTATTGGTAGACCGAAAGCTGGCGTTTCTTTGTCGCCGAATAATAAACCATCGTTGTATTCTATATGAATTGCAAAACCATCATATACAGAATTTATTTTAAACTCGTGGCTGATCTCCCAATATGCAAGTCCTGCACCATCTGTTCTAGAATAGTCCATGTCTAAAAACATAAATGTGTTGCTCTTTTCAGTAAACTTTCCGTATTCGAATGTAGAAGTTACAAAATCACGTTCAGCACCAAGGTCGTAATGCAATTGAAGGTTTTGGGCTTTTACGGTTCCTGACGAAAATAACGCAAGTAGTGCTATGACAGAGAATAGGGATAAATTCTTCATAAAATTTTGTTAAAATAGTTTAAGTTACGAAGCTAAAGTATTACTTTCAAAAATAGTTAAACATTACATTGTTTATTTCTGTTTTTTACAAAAATAATTCAGAGAGTAGTTTTTTTGTTTGTCATTGCAACATCGTAAATTTATAGACGTCTTAAAAGTATAAAACATAGTATGGACCAAAAATCACTTTTAGAAGAAAAAAAGATAATAGAGCTTTGTAAAAAAGGTGATCGAAGGGCTTACATGGCCATTTATGATAAATACTCTGGAGCTATGTATAATGTGGCGTATAGGTTTATGAATAATTATGATCTTGCTCAAGATATGATGCAAGATGGGTTTATTAAAGCATTTTCAAAGCTCGATGTCTATTCTGGCGATGTGATTTTTGGTGCATGGCTGAAAAGAATAATTGTTAATACTTGTTTGGACGAAATAAGAAAGAAGAAAGATATTATTTCCTTTGATGATACTAGATTTATCGAACCAATTATTGAGCTAGATGATAGTTATTCTTCAAATAAAGAAGTTTTGGAAGAGGTAATGAACAGTATAAATAATTTACCCGAGAAGTATAGGATAGTTATAAGCCTTTTTCTTGTAGAAGGTTATGATTACGAGGAAATTAGTTCAATATTAGGAATTAAGAATGCAACGGCACGATCAATTGTTGCTAGAGCAAAAATGAAGTTGAAAGAAAATTTAGAGGTTTACAGTTATAAGTTTAATAGAAATTAGATTTTTGTAGATTTATAAAATAAAAGAGGAAAAATTATGTCAAATAAAAACAACATAGAGGATTGGATAAAATCGAATAGGGAGTTGTTTGATGGTGAAAATTTACCAAAAGGGCACAGAGATATTTTTGAGTCTAAGTTAGATAGTATTATTTCAAAACAGTTAGAGAGTAAAGAAACACATAAGAAGTCATTTATATGGATGAAAATTGCTGCAGCCTTTGTTATTGGAATTGCAATTTCATCATCTGTATATTTCTTTAATAATGAAACCCTTGATAAAACTCAATTTGCAAGCTCCGAAATTGAGCAAATAGAAGATGTATATTCAAAAAAGATTAAAAAAGCTCTTGTTCCAGTTAGGGCAAGTAAAAAATATTTGTCGCCTGAGTACAGAACGTTTATGAAAGAGATGGAGAGTTTAGATAAGGAAAATGATAAACTTAAAGAGCTTCTTTTATCTAATCCTGATGATGAAAGAATATTAAACTCTATTATCGAAAATTATAAAAGCAGATTGCAATTATTGGAACAACTTAAAGTGATTATATCTAATAAAAGTATAAATAAAGTTAGTGATGAAAAGAATAATGGATAAAAAATATATAGTAGTCTTATTGATAACTTTCATTTCCTTTGGTATTCAGGCAGCTGAGAAAGAGCGAATTGTAAAGAAAAATGTAAAAGTTAATGAAGGCACAGAATTAGTAGTGAAAAATGTTTTCGGAGATGTGAAAGTCGAAAGTTATAATGGGAGCGAGATTGATATAGAGGTGGTTGTTTGGGCAAGAGGAAGCTCTGAATCTAAGGTGAATAAATTTGTCGATGATATTGATGTTGATATTAGTACTAGTAGGGGAGAAGTAAGAGTTGAATCTACTGTAGGGTCTAATAACGGTAAGGTTAAGGAGTTTAAAGTTAATGTTAATGTAAGAGTTCCAATTAATAGCCCTCTTACAATAAAGAACAGTTTCGGAAATGTATATATATCAGAGCATAAAGGAGCCGTAAATTTGGATGTTTCGCACGGTGATTTTGAATTAGGAAAGGTTGTAAATAGTGGTAACGAAATTGAACTTCAATTTGGAGATGGAGAAATTGAAGAATATGGTGGGGGAGAGATAGAATTGTCTCACAGCAATTTAAAAATATCCAAGGCTCACGAAATTTATTTAGAGAGCCAATTTAGTAACACTAAAGTAGAAACAGTGAATGGAGATATTAAAGCTAGTATTTCTCATGGAGAGTTTGATGTTTCTGATTTAGTGACAAACTATAGAACTATTGACGTTAAGGCTACTTTCTCAACCGTAGAGCTAAACTTAGATGAAAAGAACCCCTTTGAGATTGAATATAAAGGGTCATTCTCAACATTTAAAAGGCCTAAAGGAATTGAAATTATCGAGCATAAAGAAGAAATAAATTCAGAGTTTATTCGTGCCAAATACAATGGAGGAGGAGCTGAAGTGAATGTTAAGGTTAGTTTCTCAACTTTTCGAATAAAGTAAACAAGTTTATTAATCTGATATATTATAGCCCTTTTTTTGAAGGGCTTTTTTATTTTTCTTCTTTATAGCATTTGAAATAATGCTAGGAGCTATTAAATCTGCAAGGCCATTCAACATAGAACCTATATAAATATTTACAAACCCTTTATTGTCAGGTCTGTAGTGTAAAATATTGCCAACTTTTAGCCCGTCCTTACTAGGGTTTTCAGTTCTGAGGATTACGCTTGAGAAATCATTGTAGAGTTTTACAATAATTTTTTTAGTATTCCCTCCCGTGATAATTTCAGTTTCTAAATTAGTGTACTCTAGTAAAAATGAACCTTTAGTGAAATTGTAATCACCCTCGAAATTAAACTTTCCTTTTATAACTCTACCATCTATAATTTTCAGGCCAGCTGCACCTTCAGTGTATTTGCTTAAAACTGATAATTTTCCATCACCAACATTGCCATCTGCACTGAAAGAATAATTCTTACTAGTATTGTCGATTTTTACATTTAGATGAACCGGTAGGTTGTGTTCAATATTTGCATCAACGCTCAAAGAAGTATATTTATTCTTGCTTAATGTGTTTTTATCATTCGAAATATTATTGATTTTAGCTTTAAAACCCTCAATATTTAAAGAGCCAACATTACTATCTTCATCATGCCATTCTTCGTATTTTATTAGTCCATTGTGTAACACAATAGAATTAATGTTTGTTGGAATTTTTAAATTTCGAATCAGTTCTAGGGGGAATTTCTTTTTTTGTTGAGAGAAATCGTACTTTTTGTTACTAAAGACATTAATATATAGATTGTCAATATTTATTAACTCAAGGCTTATTGACTTGTTTGCGAGAATATCAGTTTGATTTAATCCTTCAATATCTAAACCCTTTATGTCAAGCTCAAGCCAGTTTTTTCTGTACTTATAGTATCTGTTATATTCTTTCTTCGATTTTAGAGGTTTTAGCTTTAGTTTTGCTAAAGTAAGTTTGTTATCATTAGAGGTATATTCTATGTCTTCGATGTTTAATCTTGAAATAGATTTAGGGAGGTACTTTTCTAAGCTATCTACTCGAAGATTAATATTGTTTATAGAAAGTGGGGACTTAGATTCCTTATCGAGATTTAATTTTACTTCATCAAGTTTTAATGACGCTAAAAGTTTAATGCTAATACTCTTATTCTCTTTCTGATTGGGATTGTATCCTATGAACTTTAAGTTGTTTATTGTTACTTCGTCAACTAGTATAGTGTTTACTTTCTTTGTTTTTTCTACACTTGTTGAATCCTTAGATTTATTTGGAGTATTAGTTCTTTTCTCCGTTAATTTATTAAAGTCTAAAGATTTTGCATCTAAACCATCAATTAGTATCGAGCCTATACCAAGTTCTTTTTTTCTGACAAAAGCAAAGACATTAAAACCACTAATTGTTAATTCTTTTAGCTTGAGATCTATCGGTGATTTAAATATATTGGTATAGCTTGAGTCTTTTATCGTTAGCGAGTTAATAGTTACTTTCCTAGACAGAATACTTACAGATGTTGATTTGTAATCGAACTCATCGAAAGTACTAGAAATTTGATCAATCTTTTTATCAATGAAATTATTGATGAAATAGTTAGCAGATATAATAATCACAATAGCAAAAACTATAGTAATGATAATCCAAGAGTGTTTTTTTTTCATAAGTGATAAAATATCATGTAATGTAGTTATTTCTTATTTAATGAAAAAAATGAATCTTAGTTCCTTACGATAGCTAATAACATTATCACTTATACTTCGGCTAATGAGTTTTTTAATGTTTTAATTTCATCTCTTAATCTGGCAGCCTCAAGAAAATCAAGTGATTTTGCCGCAATTTCCATTTCCTTAGTTCTGATTTTTATAGCGCTTTGCAATTCACTTCGCGACATATAATCTGGCTTTATTTCTGCCGCCATGCCAGTAGTATCGTTCATAGAATAATTTCTAGATGTACTAGCATCGGTTAAAGCACTTTCTATTTTCTTATTTATAGGTTTTGGAGTGATGTTGTTGTCGAGATTATATTGCATTTGTCTTTCTCTCCTATATTCAGTTTCATCGATAGTCTTTTTCATACTCGCCGTTATCTTGTCCGCGTACATTATAGCTAAACCATTAATGTTTCTAGCTGCTCTACCAATTGTTTGAGTTAATGATCGGTGGGAACGTAAGAACCCTTCTTTGTCGGCATCTAATATTGCAACTAGCGAAACTTCAGGCAAATCCAATCCTTCCCTTAGCAGGTTTACTCCAACTAGAACATCGAAAACTCCTTTTCTTAAATCTTGCATTATCTCAACACGCTCTAATGTGTCAACGTCAGAGTGTATGTATCTCGACCTTACCTGAAGCCTTGTTAAATATTTTGTCATTTCTTCAGCCATCCTTTTAGTAAGCGTTGTGACTAGAACTCTTTCGTCTTTTTCGATTCTCAGATGAATTTCCTCCAATAGATCGTCAATTTGGTTTAGGCTCGGTCTAACTTCTATTCTAGGATCCAACAAACCAGTAGGTCTTATTATTTGCTCTACATAAACACCTTCACTTTTCTCCAGTTCATAATCTGCTGGAGTAGCGCTAACATATATTACTTGATTTTGTATTTCCTCAAATTCCTCAAACTTCAATGGCCTGTTGTCCATAGCTGCCTGAAGTCTAAATCCGTATTCTACTAGGTTTTCTTTTCTCGATTTATCACCTCCATACATGGCTTTTACTTGTGATACGGTAACGTGACTTTCGTCAATTACCATTAAGAAATCTTTTGGGAAGTAATCTAATAAGCAGAAAGGTCTGGATCCTTTTTCTCTACCATCAAGGTACCTTGAGTAATTCTCAATTCCTGAGCAGTATCCAAGTTCCCTAATCATTTCAAGATCAAATTCTGTTCTCTCTTTAAGTCTTTTCGCTTCAAGGTGCTTTCCTATTTCTTTAAAATATGCAACTTGATCCATCATATCATCTTGGATATGCACAATTGCATTTTGCAAGCGCTCTTGACCGGTCACAAAAAGATTGGCAGGATAAAGTTTTATTTCTTCAAAAGTTTCAAGAATTTCACCAGTGTTTGGGTCGAAGGATTCTATTTCATCAATTTCGTCTCCCCAAAAATGAAATCTAAACGAATAGTCTGCATAAGCAGGAAAAACATCAATAGTATCTCCTTTTACTCTAAAGTTACCCCTATTAAAATCGGCTTCAGTTCTGGAGTAAAGAATTTTTACTAAATAATTTAAGAAAGTGGTACGCGGAATTTCCTCGCCAGATTTAAATTCTAGAACATTACTAGTAAACTCTTCTGGATTACCAATACCGTATAAGCAAGAAACTGATGCAACAACAATCACATCTCGTCTCCCCGAAAGTAGGGCAGAGGTGGTGCTCAATCTCAGTTTCTCAATGTCTTCGTTAATAGATAAGTCTTTTTCTATGTAAGTTCCAGTTACTGGTATGAATGCTTCAGGTTGATAATAATCGTAGTACGAAACAAAGTATTCAACAGCATTCTGAGGAAAAAAAGATTTAAACTCACTGTATAACTGCGCTGCTAAAGTTTTGTTGTGTGCTAATATTAAAGTAGGCTTTTGCACCTCTTTCAAAACATTAGCTACTGTAAACGTTTTTCCCGAACCAGTAACTCCAAGGAGTGTTTGGAAATTAGTACCATCCTCAATTCCTTTTGTTAATTCTTTTATCGCTTGTGGTTGGTCACCCGTTGGCTCGTATTCCGATTCAATTATAAACTTCATGCAGTAATTCTATTTTTTACAAAACTAACCAATTTAGTACACTATATATAAAGAGTAGTGATTTTTTAGAAGTATAATTAGACCTTAGGTTAAGCCCGTCCACAAATACTACGGAAGAGAGGGGTTCACATCTGCGTATCTGCATCAAAGAAACCACACACACACATACACACATACACACACAGATAATTCAAAGTATTAATGTGTGTAAAGTAAAGCATAACCAAAAACGCCACACAAGTGGAGTTGAATAATCTAATTCTTCCGTCATATCGACCGAGGATAGGAGTAGAGGTATCTCATCAATACAAGAACATATTTGACTTTCATGCTGTGTCATTAGTTATATCCCACTAAAATAGCAGTAGAACAATTTGTCCAAAGGGAATAACACGTTTAAACAAGAAGTGCGAAGCACGACAAACAAGTGCCGTAGGCACAATAACCCGCAATCCTGCTTTTTGCAGGCATTGCACTAAGCACATTCACCTTTATCCACATATCAGTGCATCTGTGGCAAAGAAACAAT
>JAGLEB010000143.1 GCA_023145275.1 Flavobacteriales bacterium
ATTTAAAACTTAGGCTTTACCAATTTACAAGATAACTTTTTTAGCATGGCAATTAGAACTTAGCCCATTCAGTCTATATATTAACGCAAGGGTAGTGAAGTTTTATCTGTGCATCTGTGGCGAGAATCAATGGTTTAATAGAAAATGTCACTTCTCTACAAATTCACTGTTTCGTCAATGTGATATCTCGGGGCTGTGTTTTTTACTTGAACTATCATTTCGCCCACAAAACCTGTTAGGAATAGTTGGGTTCCGATTAGCATCATCGATAAGGAAATATAAAACCAAGGATTGTCGGTTACTAGAATAGTTGGCAGATGTTGGCTGAGGTAGTAAAGTTTCATAATACCTAAATAACCTGCAGCTCCAAAACCTATTATAAACATAAAAACTCCCCATGCTCCGAAGAAGTGCATAGGTCTCTTTCCGAATTTGCTAACGAACCAAATAGAAATCAGGTCTAGGAATCCATTTAAAAAACGTTCTATTCCAAACTTAGTTGTACCGTATTTTCTGGCTTGGTGCTCAACAATTTTTTCGTCAATTTTATTGAATCCAGCTGATTTTGCAAGGATAGGAATATAGCGGTGCATTTCGCCGTACACATCAATGTTTTTAACAACCTTATGATCGTATGCTTTTAGGCCACAATTGAAATCGTGTAGATATACTCCTGAAGTTTTTCTAGCTGCCCAGTTGAATAATTTTGTAGGAACAGTTTTAGTAATAGGATCATAGCGCTTTTTTTTCCATCCAGAAATAAGGTGCATATTCTCCTCTTTTATCATTTTGTAGAGCTCAGGAATTTCATCCGGACTGTCTTGCAAATCAGCGTCCATCGTAATTACAACATCGCCTTTAGTCACTTTAAAAGCAGCGTTTAAAGCTTGAGATTTTCCGTGATTAGTCCTGAATTTTATGATTTTTACTTCCTGGTGCTTTTTGGATAATTCTTTTAATACCTCGAAAGAGTCATCGCTACTCCCATCATCAACATAGATAACTTCATAAGAAAAATGATTGGACAGCATAACTTTTGCAATCCAATCATATAGTTCTTTTATAGATTCTTCTTCGTTTAATAAAGGTATTACTACTGAAATATCCATCAAATATTTTTTGGTTTTATCAACTATACGATTTTGTGCAAAAGTCAATAATAATAATGGATGCTCCTAATTTTTATAGTGGAGAATCGCTTTTCTTAACAAACAATCCAGTGATAATAGAAATAACTAATCCTATTATGGCACTTCCAATGATTCCTAGTGGAACAGTAATTGCAGGAGATGAAAATTTACTAGCCATACCAAGCGCCATGTCTAATTGTTCATCTGACATGTCTGGGTTTTGTTCAAGCATAGCTTGTTCTGCATTATCGAGAATGTTTTGAGCGAAATCTGGTTCGATAACAGTCATGAATAAATAGTTGTAAATACCATATATTACAGCAGCAATAACAGCAATTGTAACTCCAATTTTTACTGCTTCACCAAGGCTTAGGAGTCCATCGTTTATTTCGTCGCGATATTTTTTCTGATTAATCACAAAAATAAAAATCATAGCAATTGTCGACACTATTCCTGAAACATAGGCTTGCCATCCTGCCTCACTTGCGTCAACGCCCATTACATAGACTATTACTGCTAGAAATATTTGGATTACTCCTAATGTGATTCCTGGTATTACAGAAAACTTTAATATTGATATCTTCTCATTCATAATTGTAAGGATTTAGTTTATAAACAAATATAATCAAGCTTTCTTTAAAAACAAATGATGTAAACCGATTAATGTTAATAAAAATACATTTTATTGTTGAGATTATTGATTACATTAGGCTTCAATTAATAATAACAGAATATCATGAGAAGTATTTTTTCAATATTGCTTTTTTTTACATCCTTAGTTCTTTTTGCTCAACAAGAAAAAATTCCTAAATCGTACTCTAATTTATCATACGATAAAGAAGGTGTTTTGACACTAAAGATAAATGGGGAGGAGTTAAAAGAAATAATAGATGATTCGCCCGCAATTTTAGATAATCTTATTGGAAAACCTAAAGGTACAGAAAAAGGTATAGCCTTTGATTTTGGAGAATCTGTTAAAGAAGGGGTGCTTTACTACGGGTTTATACCTTATCATGATATGAGATATCCGATGCCTGTATATTTTAAAAGAGTATTAAAGATTGAAGATGGTAAGGTAGAGGTAAACCTTTCGAAAATGACTGGTAGGTATGATATGATATCTTGGGAAGAGAAAGGTATTGGGACTTTTGGGTATAGAGTTCAAGAAAAAAATGGATATATTAGGTATGAAGGTATTGTTGCTTTTAAAGGAAAGGGACCTTTTAAAGTTGCCGATGCTATTGTTGAAGGCCCATTAGTTGCAATGACTTACCCAACAGAAGTTATTCTTAGAATAAAAACTAATAGATCTGCTGAAATAGAACTTTTGATTAATGATAAGAAAATTTCATCAAAAGGTGTTTTGCACGAAATAAAGATTGATAGTCTAAAACCAAATACTAATTATGCTTATACAGTAAAAGTTGATGGCCAAGAGCAAAGTTATTCATTAAAAACTGCACCAAATAATGGAAGTAGAACAAAGTTTAGATTTGCATATGCTAGTGATTCTAGATCTGGTATTGGCGGTGGAGAAAGAGATTTTGGAGGTGTAAATGCATATATTGTAAAAAAGATTGCTGCTTATGCAAGGCTTAGGGACGTGTCTTTTATGCAATTCACTGGCGATTTGATTGATGGATATAATTCAAGTATTGGAAAACATAAGGCCCAGTATGCAAATTGGAAGAGCGCTATATCTCCTTGGGCTCACTATTTTCCTGTAATTCCTGCGGTAGGAAATCACGAAGTTTTATCGCACGAGTTTAGACCCGATCCGAATGCTTGGCCTTTAGGAATAGATCGTTTTCCATTCGAAACTGAATCATTGGAGGCTATATTTGCCCAAGAATTTACTCTGCCAACAAATGGACCGGAGAGTGAAGATGGTGCTTATTACGATCCTTCTAAGCGGACTATAGATTTTCCGAGTTATAAAGAAAATGCTTTTTATTATACTTATGATAATGTTGCAGTAGTTGTATTAAATAGCCATTACTGGTATGCTACTCGTTTACCAAAACACCCTGAAACATCTGGTGCTCCTCATGGATATATGATGGAAAATCAAATTAAGTGGATGAAGGAAACAGTGGCAATGTTTGAAAAAGATGGCGATATAGACCATATTTTTATTACCCAGCATACTCCCACTTTTCCAAACGGAGGACATACTGGCGATGGAATGTGGTATAGTGGTAAAAATGATGTTAGAGCTATTGTTGCTGGTAAAGCAGTGAAAAAAGGTGTAATAGATGTTAGGGATGAGTATCTAGATTTTTTGATAAATAAATCGACAAAAGTTAGAGCTATTTTAACGGGAGATGAGCACAATTATGCTAGAACAGAGATTGGACCTGAAACAAATATTTATCCAAAAGGGTGGACAGGAAAAAAGATAAAACTCAGTAGAACCATTCATCAAATTAATAATGGAGCCGCTGGCGCACCATATTACGCACAGGAAGAATTGCCTTGGACTGATAAGGTTTCTAATTTTTCAACACAAAATGCAGTTGTGATTTTCGAAATAGAAGGTGAAACTATTAAGATGGAAGTAATAAATCCAGATAGTTTTGATGAGATTGATAAGTTTGAGTTTACTTTCTAATCTGTGGCTATAAGAAAATACCAATCTCTTTGCTAAACTTGATTTGCTAATCAGTTACATCGACTGCGTTCAGTACATTGTATTTGCCTGCCTACTGGCAAGGCAGGCCTATCTGCTGGGCTTGGTTCGTATTGGCCTTGCCTACTCAAGCAGGCATGCTCAAGGTGATGGTTAATCCCACAAGATTCGTGGTGACTTATTTTTTTACCTTCTGAGATTCATTATAAATACCTCGCTTGTTTATTCTGCAATTCCATTTTGGATCTCTATCCCAATTTCCATGTGTGTTCAATTCAACTACTCCATCAGCTATTAAATTATCACTTTCGTTACAACTACATAAGTCATCAGAGTATAGTTTCACTTTTAACCCTTCTTTCAATTCAATTTTATTCCCTTTAGAATCTTCTTTGATATCTGTTTCAGAAAGTATGATCAAATTTTCTTCAATCATTTCATTGAAATCTACATATATTCTAGCTTGTTTCATCGTTGTTATTTTGTAAAAAAAATCTTTTAAAGAGTATGGCGTTTTTTTAATATACCTTAAATCCGCAGGTGGTTTCGTTATGAAAAGCTGTAAAGTATGCTAGCATTGGTTTAGCGCAGAAAAAAGTAACGCAAGCGTATCCATAGATACGGTGAGTAAGTTTTTATGAGCATTCCCAATGATGGCGTGCGGTACAGTTTTGTAATAGAAATTCATTTGCGGATTTAAGGATATATGTAGATTGTTATAAACTTGGATTATTCTATAATCTCATAGTCAATACTCAGTTTTCTCAATGCTCTTAAAGCAGAACCCGAGTTTTTATCTTCTACTTCAATATCTACAGCATCTCCTTCTAAGAGTATATTTGTAAGCTCATTCGATAAAGATTCATCAATGTTAGATGAAATCTCTGAGATACATTTGGCTATTGCTCTTCTATCTGGTCTCTGAGCATCGCAAGACAATAAGTTTAATTTCATAATAATTATATTATTTTTTTGACAATAAATAAATTAACGAAAGTTATGTGGATACTCTTTTTCACGATTTTGAAATGAAAGAATTTTAGGGTTTTGAATAACACCTTCTCTAATTTCTATGGATTTTGAAATTGTTATATTTTTATCCCATGTATTTGCTCCTGCCATAATTTCTGGTAAAAACGGTAGTAATGCTTTTGAAATTTCCCATGAAGCAGAATTCCAATAATAACTTGGGCTATGATCTACTGCATAATAATGTTTTCCATCTACTTCAAACATTGGATTCTCAAAAGATGTAGGTTTAGAGCACCAAAATCCCATTCCTTCATCGCAACTTATATCGATAATGATGGTGCCTTTATTTAATTTATTTGCATCAGATTCTGGGATAAACATTTTTGGATGGTCACTATCTTGAAAAACACCGTTAGCAATTATTTGCACATCTTCCATTACTTCTACAAGTGGAATCGTACTGCCATCGGGTTCTACTACAAGCATGTTTCCCGCACCGTCATTTTTCATTTCTTTATATCTTATGCCTTCAATTTTATTTTTCATTTTATTTAAAGGAAAATCTGTTAAGACTAAGATATCTTTAACACACTGACCTTGCAATGCATATATTGCACCATGAGCAACCGAACCATATCCGATTACAACTGCTTTTAACGATTTTCCATAAAATCCGCTGACTCCAATTAGGCTTAGTGCATGATTTACTCCTGCATAACCTGCTAATTCATTATTCTTATTGAAAGTATGTGTGCCTTTTTTGCCTTCACTTGTCCATGCAAACATCTCTTCCCAGGCAATAAGAGTTAATTTTTTATCTATCGAAACTTGCGTAATTTCTTTCTGCTGTACACAATGTGGCCAACCCCATACTACTGTTCCTTCGCGTATCTCTGATAAATCTGAGACTATAGGCTTGGGAATTAACACACAGTCAAAACCATTCATAATCTCTTCTCTAAGAGCTACCCTCCCCGATGTAAGTCTGGCTAGAGTATTGTCGTCTATTCCGAAGTTTTCACCATAGCCTTCTTCAAAAGTGATTTGTTTACGTAATTCCTCAGGAATAAGCTTTAAATGTTCTGGATGGATAGGTACTCTCTTCTCATCTGCTTTTAGTGATTTTCCAATCACGCCGAGGGTTAGTAGTTGTGTCATGTCGTTTTTTATTATTTATCGATTATTTTTAATAACGTTTGGGCTATTGGCGTTCTCTAAATATTTATAAACTTTTATAAATGTCAAATATACTACAGCTTGTGTAGCTTGTTTTCTTTTGCTTATTAAAAGTATGTATTTACTGCAATTCAAACTGTGTTATGAATATTTCCTTGAATGATGCTAAATTATTTTGCTAAAAAAAAATAGCATAGCACAATGTGCGGATGTAGTT
>JAGLEB010000144.1 GCA_023145275.1 Flavobacteriales bacterium
GAATAACCCGAGAATTTTACTAGTTGATGTGTTTTATCGTTAAAAAATTGTAACTTTGTTTAAATAGTCCTAGTTATGATTGATAGAATAATAAAGTATAGAATACTAGAAAGTCTCAAGCTAAAAGAGATTACGGTTCTTACAGGTGCTAGACAAGTAGGTAAAACAACTATTCTGAAGGAGATAATAGAAACACTTGATAATGCGATATATTTCAACTTAGATATAGAACAGGATAGCATTCATTTTCATTCTCAAGAGATATTTCTAAATAAAATAAAACTAGAAGTAGGAAATGAAAATGCTTACGTTTTTATTGACGAAATCCAGCAGAAGGAAGATGCAGGTCGTTTTATGAAAGGTCTATATGATATGGATCTGCCTTATAAATTTATTATTACCGGATCTGGCAGCATAGAATTAAAAGAAAAAATAAGCGAGGCTCTTACAGGTAGAAAATATCTTTTAGAGATGTCGACTGTTAATTTTGAAGAGTTTGTAAATTATAAAACAAACAATAAATACAAAGAACGATTAGAAACTTTCTTTGAAGTAGAATTGGAAAAGACAAAATTATTTCTCGATGAGTATTTGAAATATGGAGGGTATCCTGCTATAGTCACTGCCGAGACAATATTGAGAAAGAAAGAAATAATGAATGAGATATTTGTTTCGTATCTCACTAAGGATATTTCTTTTTTATTGGGGGTTAAATATCCCGATAAGTTTGTTAAAATGATACAGTTATTGGCAGTGCAATCGGGCTCAATTTTAAATTATTCTCAGCTATCTCAAGATGTAGGCATTAGATTAGAAACACTAAAAACATATTTATGGTATGCCGAGCAAACATTTATTATAACTATTGTAAAGCCATTTTTCTCAAATGCCAAAAAGGAGATTACTAAATCACCAAATATTTATTTTAATGATTTGGGTATGTGTAATTTTAGTAAATCTAGTTTTAATGCAGATAGCAATGATGGATTTGTTTTCCAGAATTTTGTTTATACTATTTTAAAGGAGAAATATGAGAAAGGTTTATCCAAAATAAATTATTGGCGCACAAAAGATAAAGCAGAAGTTGATTTTGTTGTACACACAGAAAATGGGATTACACCTATCGAAGTTAAATTTTCGGAACTAAAAAACCCTAGAGTAACTAGATCGTTTAGGAGTTTTATTAAGAAGTATTCGCCAAAAATGGCTTATGTAGTCAACCTATCTCTAGACTCAAGTATAATTATTGAAGAAAGTGAAGTAGTTTTTATTCCTTATTGGAAGTTGAAGATTTAATTGACTCAAAACTGAATGAAAAAAGTGTTGTAAAATTATTATTTAATAAGTGTTTATTGCTTTTATAGCTCGTACTTTTACAAAAAAAAGATCACCTTATGTACAGTTTAAGTCTGGGAAATAAATCATCGTTTATCCTTTTATTAATTTCTTTATATATAAATAGTTCTGCATTTTCACAGAAAATTGATAATGATAAATTGGATGATATTTCTGATATTACTATATCTAACTTAATTGAAAGTGGTGTAATTAGAGCAGATTTAAATTTAGCAATTGATAGTGTAATTATAGACAAAGAGATAAAGACCTTTGATATCTTTTTTTCAAAGGAATTTACGTATTTACCGATAAGAGAAGATTGGCTAGATTTCTTTCAAGGTATTGTTAAGAATTCTCAAAGACGTTCTATTAGAAATAATTACAAAATAAATTGCTACTCAAGTGGTGAATTATTGAGTAATTATATTCCTAATATTTATAGAAATGAGATTGCTGTAGATACTACTAGAAATGAATTTAGAGCTAATGTAGAAAATAGTAATGTTAAGAATAAAAGTGAGTTATATTCCTTAGAGAAAGGACTTCAGAATAAACATATTGCTATTTGGGGCGGTCATGGTTTATATTATTCATCTGATGATAATATATGGAAATGGCAAAGGCCAAACTTATTTACTACCGTTGAAGATATGCTCACCTATTCATACGTTGTACCCTACATTATTCCAATGTTAGAGAATGCCGGGGCAAATGTATATTATCCAAAAGAGAGAGATACTCAGACAAATGAATATGTTTCTGATTTTGATAGCAAATCAAGTCGTATTTCAAAAACGTCAGGAGTAAGTGTAAAAGAAGGTGGTTTCAAGCTAAAAGATACTTATAGCCATAATGAAAACCCATTTAAACTAGGTACACATTTTGAGATGAAGAGCTCTTTATCATCAAATAGGGTTGACTCAATCACATATAAATTTAGTAAAGTTGAAAAAGGTAATTATTCTATTTACATTTCTTTTTCAAAGCACGATAGTAACATTAGCGATGTTAGTTATGATGTCTATCACGATGGTGGGAAAACTTCATATTCTGTAAATCAAAAGATGGGGTATTCTACTTGGATATTTCTTGGTGAATTTCATTTTGGAGAAGACAATGCTAATAGACTTGTTGTTAGAAATACATCTAAAGAGAAAGGAATTATTACGAGCGATGCCATTAAAATTGGGGGAGGATATAATAGAATTGAGAGGAATAGTACTTCTTGCATTCAACCTGCATATATGAATGCGGGTAGATATTACCTTCAGTATGCTGGTGTGCCCGACAGCTCTGTTTATTCATTGTCTAAAGGGAGTGATGACTATAAAGACGACTACAAGAGTAAGGGAGAGTGGGTGAATTATTTGTTGGGGCAACCATATAGTATAAATCGCGATTCTTCTTTACAAGGCTTGAATATACCTATTGATATGTCACTTGCTTTTCACACTGATGCAGGAATAACAAAAACGGATTCTACAATCGGAACTTTGGTAATACACAGTACAAATGATATCAACATGAAACGTAAATTTCCCGATGGAAGAAGTCGTTTTGCTAGTAGGGATTTAGCTGATATTGTGCAAACAGAAGTTACTGAAATGCTAAAAGAAAAATACACTGACAAATGGGAAAGGCGTTCAATTTGGGATAAGAGGTATTCTGAAGTTGCATATCCAAACGTGCCATCGATGCTGATAGAGTTACTTTCTCATCAGAATTTGGGAGATATGAAATATGGTTTAAATCCTAATTTTAAGTTCGATGTGAGTAGATCTATTTATATAGGAGTATTGAAGTTTTTATCATATTCAAACAATCACGATTACATAGTATCACCACTTGCAGTTAATAGTTTTTCGATAAATTATAAGGATAAAAAATTGTACTTGAACTGGAAAGAAACTGTTGATGAGAAGGAAGAAAGTGCAAGAGCTGACGCATATATTGTTTATAAAAAGGTTGGAAATGCTGGCTTTGATAATGGTACTTTGGTGAAAGGAAATGAGTATATTTTTGATGATATAAATTTAGGCGATGTTTATTCGTTTAAAGTTAAAGCTTTGAACAAAGGAGGTGTAAGCTTCTTTTCAGAAACTTTATCATCGAGTATTCTTGACTACAAAGACAAGCCTGTATTAATAATGAATGCATTCGAAAAGCTTTCTGGCCCAGAATTTATCGATACCGATAGTTTAGGTGGATTTCCTCAATGGAAGAAAAGTTCAGTTGCCGATGGTATAGAATATTCTTTTACGGGTAATCAGTATAATTTCGATAAAAATGATCCTTGGATTACAAATCCACGAACGGGGCATGGAGCTAGCTATTCTGACTATGAAGGTGTTAAAGCTAGTGGGAATACATTTAATTATCCTTTAGTCCATGGGAAGCAATTTGTTAAAAACGGAATTTCTTTTGTGTCAACGAGTATTAAGGCATTCGAAAATAATACGGAAACATTTCTTGATTACAGAGTTATAGATTTAATTTATGGGAAACAAAGTACCTATTCCGTGCATGTAAATAAGAAAGATTACGATTATTCTATATTTAGAGAGTCTACTCGAAAAGCCTTTTCAGCTTGGCTAAAAAATGGAAAGAGCATTTTGATTTCTGGTGCATTTATTGCTAGCGATGTATTTATTGATAATAAAAATGATAGCATTAGAACAAATTGGGTAAAAGATAATTTTAATTACAATATTGTTACAAATAACGCTTCAGCTAGTGGAAAATTTATCGGTAAGAATAGCTATAAGGTAAATAAAAGAGCAGACGATACTAAGTATGAGCTACGATCAATAGATGCCATAGAGCCAGTATCTGACGGAAAGATTATATACAGATACAAAGATAATAACTACCCTTCTGCTGTTTCTTCAGAGTTGAATGGAGTTAAGATTTTAGTGTTTGGCTTCCCTATTGGAAGCGTAGTAGAAAATCGAGACAATTTCTTTGAAGACCTTATTGAAATATTGAAAATTAAATAATTGTATCAGTGAGTGGACTCATCAGTGCGGGCTTTGTGCTTCCTTTGTGCTTCTTTGTGGAAAAGTTATAACACATAGGTAATTTGTTAAATATCCAAGCAATGAACTAATATTTGACAGCTAATGAAGGTTTATATGCTGATTATATTATTGCATAAGTATTAATACAACTACTGACCTCAATAAAAGGTTTATAGCTTGATTAGTCTAATAAAATCGAAAAAATATCATTAAGTTATCGATTACTTTTGAGTTTTTTTGCACTAAAATTTAACCACAAATCTATCTTTCTAGGGCTAGGTTTCTTGCCATAGAAAAAGTCATCCATTACTAAAGCAACTCTTCTGAAAGCCCACGAGTTTCTTATTCCTGACCTTATTATATTGTGTGGGAAGATATTAGTATGAGAATATGGACAAACACTAACGCATCTTCCGCAATCAGTTCCAACTTTACACCAGTATGTAAAGCATTTTTCCTGATTTATTTGCCACCTGTTTATTCCTTCAATCAGTTTTTTTGGTTTTGTTGATATTGCCTTACTCGGACAAACAACTGCACATTTTTTGCATATATTACAGAAGTCGTGCACCGAAGAGTCGTAGTTTCTGTCGCTTGCTATTAACTCTAGGTTTGTTGTTACAACTGCTATCCTAACTCTAGGGCCATGAGTTTTAGTGATTAAGAGTCCCATACGTCCTATTTCGCCCAAGCCTGAATCTCTTGCTACTAAGGGGCATATAACTTCGTAGTTGCCATCAATGTGAGCTCTTGAATTATAGCCAAGGTTGGTGATAAACTTTGATAACTGTACAGCTATTGCTCCTACGTTGAGGTATTGTTGTGCAGATTCCATTACTGTTGGTGATGCTGGGCCTGTTGCTAAGTAATCTTTGTCCATTTCAACAGTTATAGCGATAGCGTATTTATGGTCATTATTTACTTCCTTGCCATATTTATCACCCCTACCACGATGCGAATATAAATGATGATCTTTTAGTTCGCAGATACCTACTTCTATAGCACCGAGTTTTTTAGTCCATTTTTTTACGAAATTTGTAATCTCCTCTGTATTGAGAATTTGTTTTTCTTCTTTTACTTCGGGGCTAACGCTTTTTCGTAATTCTTCAATTGTGAAAAAACTAGCATCAGCAGCAGCAAAAGTTACGGGGTTGTACATTGTTGTACCTTTGTTCATCAAGCCTGGTTTCTCTTGCCAAATTTTATCTAGCACTAGTTTTTCAGGCTTATAATTATAGTATTCTTTAGCTTTTTCTTCAGAATGTGTAATTTCTAACCTCGAGAACATAGTATCTCTTTCATCAATTCTAGTTTGTGAAATTTCATTTTCGAAAGCTAGTTTTTTATTCAGAAAGAAAGATATAATCGTTAGTAGCAGAGGAGCTCCAATTATTAGGTAAACTATGCTATTGTGATACTGGTTTGGAAGAATTGCTAATGCAATAAAGGGTAGAGGGGTGATAATTGCCAATATTAGGCTTTTATTTGCCGCTCGTGTTTCATTCTCTATATAGCTTATCCATGCAAAGTAAGAGAATAGTGAGAAAAGTAATAAAGCAATAGTATAGAATATTATTAATGCCATAACAACAAGATAATGCTTAAAAAAATATAGACTGAATATATAAAATATGTTACAATGTTCATAGTTTTCTATGTTTTATATAAAAGGTGCTACCACGGATGTTGTTGAAATATACATGTACTATTATTTGGTGCCTTTTAGAAAACTATCTACTCTATTAAGTGATATATAAAAAACTTCAAGGTCGAGATCAGCGAAGAGATTGGTGTCTTCAAATTGCCACTAATTACTGTTTTTTGGAATCTTAAATAATAGTATTGATAGTTGAAGATTCTTTGTATTTTGCTTAACTGATATTTATAATAAAACTATCTATGAAAAACCTGTTATTAGCACTAATCATTACTTTTCTTGCCATGGGTGTAAGTGCCCAAGAAATTAGAATTAATGAGGCTGTATCTTCTAACTCAGTCTATCTTGATGAGGATGGAGACTCACCTGATTGGTTTGAGCTGCAAAATTATGGATCAATTCCAGTTTCAATTCATAATTGGGGAATCACCGATGATGTTGAGGAAATTAATATGTGGACTTTTCCAGATATTACCCTACAGCCCAATGAATATTTAATGGTTTGGGCATCGAATAAAGATAGGAGGGAAGTTACCTATGCTAGAACGCTTATTGATAGAGGGGATATTGTGAAATATGTGCTTCCTACTTCGGAGTTACCTAGTACTTGGACGTCTTTAAATTTTGATGATTCAGAGTGGAAAGAAGGATCTACTGGCATTGGATATGCCGATGGAGATGATGAAACTGTGTTAGCGCGAGGAACGAAGGCAGTATTTATCAGAAAATTTTTTAGGATTGTTGACGTATCAGATGTAAATAGTTTAATGCTTGATATGGATTATGACGATGGATTTGTGGCCTACCTAAATGGGAAAGAAATTGCAAGGTCAAATATTAATGGAAATCCGCCTGCCTATAATTCGGGTACGATTACAGATCATGAGGCAAATATTTATGGGGGAGGAACGCCAGAAAGGTTTGTTATTGATAATGCTCAAAGTCTATTAAACACGGGCGATAATGTGTTAAGTATTCAATTGCACAACCTCAGTGCTTATTCTTCCGATATGTCTTTAATACCTTTTTTATCGGCTATTTATTCTTCATATTCAAGTGATGGAGTAAAGCCTCCTTCTGTATTAAATTTATCAAGTAACAATCTTCACACTAATTTTAAAATATCTTCAAAAGAGGAGACACTTACCTTAAGTGATAACAATGGGAATATAGTTGATGATATATTTATCACTGGCTTGTTTTCGGATGTGTCAATAGGAGTGTCAGTTTTAGATAATAGTTTGGTATACTATAATAAAACGACTCCAGCCTATGCAAATAGTACAGAGGAGGCTTTGGGTACGATCAATAAAAGTGTGATATTCTCTCATGATGGTGGTGCTGTAGTAAATGATATTGCATTATCCTTATCGGGTAATACTGATGGTGAAATTATTAGATATACAGGTGACGCAACTGAACCAAACGAGTCATCGTCTATTTATTCTACTCCAATAAATATTAACACAAACACAGTTATTAGAGCAAAGATTTTTAAAGAAAATTATATTTCATCTTTATCAAGATCTAAGACATTTTTATTTAATACTTCTCACGACCTTCCTGTAGTAGCACTAGTTACAGATCCTTATAATCTATTTGATAATGACTATGGGATGTATGTATTTGGAGATGATTATAACCATAAATTCCCATATTTTGGAGCTAATTTTTGGGAGGATTGGGAACGACCAGTACAATTTTCGTTGTATGAAAAAGAAGGTAATCTAGGTACTGAGTTTAACGCCGGTATGAAAATATTTGGAGGATGGAGTAGAGGTAATGAGCAACGTTCATTGTCAATATTCGCAAGAGGACAATATGGAACAAGCGAGATAGATTATCCTTTATTTCCTGATTTGCCTTATGATAAATTTCAAGCATTAGTTTTAAGAAATTCAGGTAATGATTGGCTAAGAACAATGATTAGAGATGTTGCATTAACTAGTTTAATGGAAGGGACAGACCTGGAATTTCAAGCATATAAACCTACAGTTACATATATTAATGGTGATTATTGGGGAATATATAATTTGAGAGAAAAAGTTAATGAACATTTTTTAGCTTCAAAACACAATATAGACCCCGATAGTATTGATATGCTAGAAAGGAATGGCGAAATTATTGAAGGGGACAATACTGAGTACTTATCGCTTATAGACTATATAACATCTAATAGTTTAGTTTCTGATGAGAACTATAATTATGTAACAGATAGAATAGATGTTGATAATTTCATTCTATATTATGTTGCACAGATTTATTTTAATAACACCGATTGGCCTGGAAATAATATTAAATATTGGAAATCACCGGGAGGCAAATGGCGATGGATTTTGTACGATACGGATCATGGTTTTGGTATTTGGAACGTTGAGGATTATAAGCATGATGCTTTAAGTTTTGCTTTAGAGCCTAATGGCCCAGATTGGCCCAACCCACCTTGGTCTACCCTCATGTTTCGTAAGTTGATAGAAAATGAAACTTTCCGTAATAAGTATATTAATCGTTTTGCTGATGAATTGAATACTAGGTTTTTAGCTGCTAATGTCACTCAACATATTCAGGATGTATTTGATGTGATTTCTTCAGAAGTGAATGCGCATTATAGCCGATGGGGATCAGAATATAATTCTCGTAATGTAGAAAACATGAAGGTTTTTGCTAGAAATAGACCATCATATTCTATTAGCCATATTAAGAATAAGTTTAGTATTTCAACAACACATAGACTTATCCTTTTTAATGAAAGCATTAGTGAAGGTTTCATTATGCTTAATAATAACCTTAACATTCAGCTAAATGAATGGGGAGGAGATTATTTTGATGATATTCCTGTTACCCTTAAAGCTGTGGCCAAAGCTGGTTTTGAGTTTTCTCATTGGACTGGAGATGTTGAATCTACAGATGATGAGATTGAACTAAGTATGGTGTCTCAGATGAGAGTAAAAGCTCATTTTGTAGTGTCATCAGGTGAGGTTAAGCCTATTGTTATTAATGAGATTTGCTATAAATCAGGAGATGTTGTAGATGGCAAAGATTGGATTGAATTATATAACCCAAACTCTACTAATCTTGATATTTCGAGTTGGGTTTTTAAAGACAGTAAGGACAGTAATATTTTCATAATTCCAGACGGAACATCTATAGCAGGCAACACCTATTTGGTGATTACAAAAAGTACCGAAGATTTTATAGCTGCTTTCCCTGGAGTGACTAACTTTATTGGAGATTTTGAATTTGGATTATCAAGTAGTGGCGATGCAGTTAGAATATTCGATGATAGCTTGGTATTACAAGACGAAGTCTATTATGAATCATCTGCGCCATGGCAAGCTTGTGCAAATGGAAAAGGCCCTACACTGGAGTTGAAATCTCCTGATTTAGATAACTCCTTGCCCGAAAGTTGGGATTGTTTAAGTAGTTATGGAAGCCCTGGAGTAGCAAATGGTGCAAGTATGGGGATCGACGATGATGCAAATATGAAAATTGATCTGTATCCGAATCCTATTGTAAACTATTTATATATCACCGGTTTTACTGGCAAAGCAAAAGTTCTAATTCGCGATATGAAAGGGCGAGTATTGCTTAATAAATCTTTTGAGGACAAACTTTTTCTTGGAGAGTTAAAGACAGGAATATACTTGCTTACGTTGGAGAATACTGGACGAGCATATAATTTTAAAATCATAAAACAGTAGTTTGTTAAAATTGTTAATATATGAAAGATTCAAATGCAGGAGTAAAACACTTTACTCTTAAAAATAAGAACAAAACAACAGCAATAGTTTCAAGTTTTGGTGCGAGGTTAGTTTCTCTTATTACCCCTGACTCTAAAGGCGATTTACGAAATGTGGTTCTTGGTTATGATAGTATTGAAGATGTAATAAACGGGAATCAATATTTTGGAGCAACGATTGGTCGTTATGCTAATAGAATTGCAAATGCTAAGTTTAACCTTGATGGGAAAGAGTACCCTTTATTGGTAAATAATGGCGAAAATTCTTTACATGGTGGTAGCTTAGGATATGATTCTATAGTTTGGAATGCTGATTATTCAGTTGATAATAAAGTTGTTTTTGAGCACTTTGATAAAGACATGCATGAGGGCTATCCAGGAAACATCAGCGTAAAAGTCACTTACGAACTTAATGATGAAAACGAACTTATTATTTCCTATGAAGCGCTTAGTGATAAGTCTACCCCATTTAATATTACAAATCATGCCTATTTTAATTTGCGAGGGGCTGGAAATGGCGATATTCTAAAACATCAATTAGTTATTAATGCTGATACTTTTACTCCTTTAAATAAAAATCAAATTCCTACAGGTGAATTTGTAAATGTTAAAGGAACAGCGTTCGATTTTTTAAGCCTAACTGAAATGGGTAAAAATATTGATGCTGACGATCAAAATATTTTATTTGGGTCTGGCTTTGATCATAACTGGGTGATAAATGGTGAAGAAGATGAATTGAAGTTCACAGCAAAAGTTGTTGAACCTGAATTTGGAATAGTTATGGAGGTATTCACTACAGAGCCTGGGGTGCAGTTTTATTCTGCAAACTTCATGGGTGACGTTGGTAGAGAAGGTGTAGTATATGAAGGTAGGTCGGCGTTTTGTTTGGAAACACAGCATTATCCTGATTCGCCAAACCAACCAAATTTCCCAAGCACAATTCTTGAACCAGGTGTTAAATTTGAATCTAAAAGCATATACAAGTTTGGAATAGTTTCGTAATCATTTCCCCTCTTGAGAGGGGCTAGGGGGGTGTTTTTAATTTCTACTGTTACGAGGTTAAAAGGTTATGAGTTTGTAACCCTGTCAACCTTTAACCTTAACTTAAATTATTAATTACTTCAAACGGCTAAGTTCTAATTGCCATGCTAAAAAAGTAATCTTATAAATTGGTAAAGCCTAAGTTTTAAATCGCCTTATGAAAAATGATGTTAAGGAATTATTTTTTATAAACGTTAATAAAAACAAGTTGTTTGAGCGCTAGCGAGTTTTTGTTTTTTAGTTTATAAAAATTAATTTTAGTCATTTTTTGTAAAGCGACGGCTTT